>DATEJU010000001.1:0-6363 GCA_035277805.1 Paraburkholderia sp.
TGACGAACAGTCCGGAGGAGGTCGAACAGTACGTGGATCAAATCCGGCAGACGCGCGCCAAGAACCAGCCGCTAGTGCAAAAGCTCGATACGCTCGCGCGTTCCGAGGAAGAACGGCATCTGCTCGAGCAGATGAAGCTCACTCAGTCGAGCTATCGCGATATGCGTGACAAGATGACCGAACTCGTCCAGCAGGGGAAGAATGATCAAGCCCGTGATTTGCTGTTTGGCGGCATGCGCGCGGCGCAGAAGGAATACTTTTCAGCTCTGGATGCGGTCGTGAATTTCGAGCGCGACTTGATGAGGCTAGGTGTGGATCGTGCCGTCAGTGCCACGCGCGACGCGGTCTGGACGATCGCTTTGCTGACGCTTTCGGCGACCGTACTTTCATTGTTCTGCGGATGGACGATTACGCGCTCTGTGACGGCACCTGCTCACCTGGCGGTCGACTCGGCTGTTCGCGTTGCGCGCGGGGATCTAACCGTGCAGATCGACGCGAAGACTGGCGACGAGATGGGTACGCTCATGCGTGCGCTTCAGACTATGAACATGAGCCTTTCGAAAATCATCGGCGGCGTGCGCGCGGGCGTGGACACGATCAATTCGGCCGCGGAGCAGATCTCCTCCGAGAACGCGGCGTTGGCGAGCCGCACGGAAGAACAGGCTGCGGCAATCGAGCAGACGGCTGCGAGCATGGCGCAGTTGACGGAGACAGTGAAGCAGAACGCCGAGAACGCGCATCAGGCCAAGGTGCTGGCGGCTGGCGCGAGCGATATTGCCGACACGGGGCTTTCCGCAGTACAGGGAATGCTTTCGACCATTGGCCACGTTAACGAGAGCGCGGACAAGATCTCCGAAATTACCGGGGTGATTGAGGGTATCGCATTCCAGACCAATATCCTCGCGCTCAACGCGGCGGTGGAAGCGGCGCGCGCCGGCGAGCAGGGGCGCGGTTTCGCGGTGGTTGCGAGCGAGGTACGCTCGCTAGCCCAGCGTTCGGCCGCGGCGGCGAAAGAGATCAAAACGCTGATCGATACATCGGTAGGAATGATCCAGCTCAGCTCGCGACAGGCTGGCGAGGTTGGTCTCACCGTCGACCGAATCAACGAGGCCGTGCGTCAAGTGTCGATGATTATCTCGGAAATCTCGATCGCATCCGAGCGGCAGACGGACGGCATCGAGCAGGTTCATGCTGCGGTCGGACAGATCGACCGAGTCACGCAGCAGAACGCGTCATTGGTTGAGGAAGCGGCTGCTGCTGCCAAGGCGCTCGAGGATCAAGCGCGCGCGTTGCGCGATGCAGTGTCGGTTTTCAAGATCGGCTCGCGAGCACCGGCGTTCGCTGCGGCATAGGCGCCGAATCATCACACCGCAACTCTCGCGCTTCGAAAGCGAAGCTAAATTCCTCAGGAGAAAACGCATGTCGGATAGGAATTCTAACGAAGCACGGCCCCCGTTCCCGCCCTTTACGCTCGAAACTGCGAAGCTGAAGGTGCGCGCGGCCGAGGACGGCTGGAATACGCGGGATCCCGAGCGGGTCGCCTTGGCTTACACACCGCAAAGTGTCTGGCGCAATCGCGCTGAATTTGTTACGGGGCGAGCCGAGATCGTCAAGTTCTTGCAGCGAAAATGGGCGAAGGAACTCGACTACCGGCTGATTAAAGAGCTTTGGGCGTACGACGGCAATCGCATTGCCGTGCGCTATGCGTACGAATGGCACGACGATTCGGGGAACTGGTTTCGCTCGTACGGCAACGAGAACTGGGAATTCGACGAGCATGGCTTGATGGCGCGTCGCTTCGCTTGCATCAACGATTTGCCTATCCACGAAGGCGAACGCTTGTTTCGGTGGCCGCTCGGCCGCCGGCCGGACGATCATGCGGGGTTGTCCGCTTTGGGACTTTGATTGCTGCATATCTGTACCGTCTGACGGGAAACGGTTGACGGCAACCAGGCATATGGCATTGGCAAGGCCTACCGGTCAGAGTGGTGTTTCGAGATAGATTTGGCTTAGGCATGCACTGCGTTCAACCGGGTGTCAGATGGCGATTCGCCGAATTGGTACCGATAGTCATGCGCAAAATGGCCGAGATGCAAGAATCCCCATAGTTGGGCTGCGTCGCGGACGGTGAGTTCGTTCGGGTGAGTTTTTCTCAAAAGGTTTCTTACGAGATTGAGCCGGATCGAGCGCATGTATTCGACTGGTGTGAGCCCCGTCACTGTCTGAAAACTGTTTTGAATCGTGCGCCGACTGACCTTTAGCTGTTCGCACAGTTGCTGAACGGTAATCGGTTCATCGCCGCTCTGCAGCACGAGTTGACGCGTGCGTTCGACAATCTCGCTATGACAAAGCTGAGTGAAGTCGGCGCGAACGCCTAACATCTCGTCGTCAAGCAGTTCGCTGATTGCATCGACGATCTGCTGCTCGATGCGCGCCTCCGCGCGATCGTTGCTTAGGATTTGAGGCTCGCTTTCGATCGCACGAAGCAGTTGCAGCAAACGTATTCCAACGCGTCGCAGGCGGTCGACTGGGATGGATAAGATTGGCGGGCCGTTCGGCTGATCAATACAACGTTTCCCTTGGCAGCGAGACGCGAGCCGCGAGAAAGCATCGAGCGATAGCTCGACACCAATGAGTTGCATGTTTTCCGGGGAGTGCATAACGAACTCCCGACTGCCTCGAGCGACGATAAGAGAATTCACCGCCAGTGCCCGCCCTGCGAAAGTGTAGGGCGCGGTCTCACCCAGAGGGAGGCCGAATGCTATCGTGTCCTTTGGAGGGGTGACTTGCTGGGTCACACGCTGGTTGGCGGTCTCGTAGAAAACGTGCAGCGCATCGAGAGAAAGCTGCCACATCGAACTTTCAAACTTTCCCGAACCAAGCTGAAAGTACCGCTGGTCCCACCCGTCCAGAACCGCTGCGTGGTCACCGGCATCGCTGAACGTCTGACAGGAGAACTGCATGATAAGGGAATGCACAAACAGAACAGCGACCGAAGGACGCCAAATTTGCGGCCTCCCGCCTAGCCCTCATAGAATAGCCGCCCGCCGGTCGGTGATTCTGTAAGTATAGGACGGTACGTGGCCCGGAAAAGTCGGGATGACCCTCGGTCATCTCTTGCCGGCGTGGGGCCGCTCGAAACGCCGTGCGTAACGTCGTCAGCGCTTTCCCTGACTATTCGATTTAGCGATCTACGGGGTAACGTGTATTTGCCGATCGAATAAAAGTGCCCGCGACTATGCCCGAACTTGACCTGAACCTGATTCCGTTTTTGGTTGCGCTGGATGAGACGCGCAACGTGAGCCGCGCGGGCACCCTGCTCGGGGTGAGTCAGCCGCGGGTGAGCGCCGCGCTCGGAAAGCTGCGCGAGTACTTCAGCGATCCGCTCTTTGTGCGCACTGCACGCGGGATGGAACCGACGCCGTGTGCGCTTGCTCTATTGCCGGCTGCCCGCGATGCGCTTGCACGCATCGAGCGCGGACTCGTGGCGCCCCATGATTTCAATCCAGCGGCGAGCAACCACACATTCTCGATTGCACTGTCGGACGTCGGGGAGATTGTATTTCTGCCCCGCTTGCTGCAGGAGTTCGCACGCCGCGCGCCACATGCAAACCTACGCTCCGTATCCCTGCCGCATGCCGAAGTCGAGCATGGGCTCGAGTCAGGTGGTATCGACCTCGCACTGGGTTTTTTTCCCGACCTTACCGGGGCGAACGTCTTTCAACAACGCCTCTTCACGCATCGGTTCATTTGCCTGATGAGACGGGGCCATCCGCTCACAGTCGAGCCGCTCACCCTCGAGAAGTTTATTGCGTGCGGTCATGCTGTCGTACGCGCGGAAGGGCGTAGCCAAGAAGTGCTGGAAAAGTACCTGGCGAAGCGACGTATCAAGCGGCGGGCCGTGCTCGAAACTCCCCACTTCATGAGCCTGCCGTTTATCCTAAGTCGCACGGACCTCATCGCGACTGTGCCGCATGCGATTGGCTACGCCTATGCGAACGAGCACGCGTCGATCATGCTCGTCGAACCGCCATTGCCGCTGCCGAACTTCGACCTGCGGCAGCATTGGCATCGCAAGTTCCATAACGATGCGCGAACGATATGGTTGCGCGGCCTCGTCGCGGAGCTGTTCAACGACGCCCTCGACGAGTGGCCAAAGTGATGGTCTCTAGCGTTGTGTTTGCAGCTTAACCAGCTTTGCCTGACGGAGACGGAGATGCTATTTATCGCTGTTCGCGTTGCTGCCCTAATCAACAGCCCCCCCGTCGGCACGTGCAGCTTCCACGGCCGCATTCAGCGCCAAAATGTTCGCCTGGAACGCGATACCTTGGGCAGGGATGTGCCGGCGAACCACGGCCAGCGCTATCAGCACGACGGTCATCGCGGTGCCGAGCATCAGCAGATAGCCCGACGAACCAGCCGCCGTGATGACGAATGCGCCCGCGAAGGCGCTCAGAATCGCACCAAGCCGGCCGAATGCAAGTGCTGACGCAGTTCCAGTCGCACGCACGCTGGTGGGATAGACGTAGGCGCATAGTGCATACATTGTCGACTGGACCGCATTGACGAATAGGCCGTGCAGTCCGAGGCCCACGATCAGCAACGCGGTATGCCGTGTCGCACCGACCCCGAGCATCATCCACGCGCTGATCGCACCGCCCACGCAGCACAGCAGCAGCGGCCTGCGTGAGCCGTAGCGCGCGATCGCCAATGCGCATGCGAGCGCACCGATTACTCCCCCGAGATTGTAGGCGGTCAGTCCATAAGCGGCGACCGACACGTGCAGTCCCTCGCTCGTCAGCATCGTCGGCATCCAGCTAAACGCGGCATAGACAGCAAGCAAGCACATGAAGAACGCACCCCAGATCGCCACTGTGTCGGATGTGTGGCCGTCACGAAACAGCGCAGTGAAGCCGACGTGTTTTTCGGCACTCTGCTCTCGGATGTCGGTAAAGGTGGTGTCGACCGCGACCTAGCGCCCCATGCGAGCAAGCAGGCGCACGAGATCCGGCCAGCGGTGAGGACGGCGCGCGAGAAAGCGCGGCGATTCGGGCAACGCCGCCATCAATACTAAGCCAAGGAGGACAGGCATAACACCGCCCGCGAAGAACAGCGCGCGCCAGCCATACGCGGGCAACACTTCGCCTGCGAACAGGCCGGCCACCATCCCGCCGAGCGGCACGCAGACGATCGTCGCCGTGACCGCGAAAGTTCGGTAGCGGGCCGGCGTGAATTCGGCCGTCATGGTTGTGGACGTGGGAAGCGCGCCGCCAATGCCGATGCCAGCCACAAGGCGAAGCGCCGCGATCGTGGCGACGTTCGGCGCGAGGCCGATCGCGCAGGTCGCTGCGCCGAATATGAGCACGCTGCCGATGACGGCTTTTCGGCGGCCGAAGCGATCGGCGAAGAGCCCGGCGAACGCGCTGCCGATGCCCATGCCGATCAGCCCGGCGGCAACCACGGGCGCGAATGCGTTGCGCGTGATACTCCATTCCTTGATCAGCACGGGGAGCGCGAAACCGATCAATTGACTGTCAAACCCGTCAACGACGATCGAAAGGGCCGCCAGCACCGCTGCAACCCGCTGCAGCAATGCGTAGTGGCCTTCGTCGAGCGTGCGCCCGATATCGATCGCGGTGCCTGCCGCGGGAGCGGAAGGGGAGTGGCTCATTATTGTCTCCTTTGCGCTTCGTGTGCGCATATGTTGTTTCTAATCGTCGCTCCAGTTATGGGTGGTTAATTGCGCGAACCGTAGTTCCGGTCGGAGCGAAAGCTACGTCGTCTAGGTGTGGGTTGCACGACACTGCGACTAGTGCGGGCGCGCATCGATGAGCCGAACGAGATGCAACAGGCCCTCCGTGTATGGGACGGCGATGCGGGCCGAATGTGCGGCTTCGACCACCGCGCCGTTGATGGCCTCGATCTCGGTACGGCGGCCCGCCAGTACGTCCTGCAGCATGGAGGGACGATGTGCGCCGTGATGTGCGAGCGCGTACCGCACGTTTGCCGTGACGTGCGCCTCGTCTGCGGCGATGCCGCGGGCATGTGCGACGGCCACGACTTCCGCGACGATCTTCAGAGCCAGTGCTTCGCCGTCTGGTGTGTTTGTCAACTCGCCCACGGTGCATTGCGTTACAGCGCACAGGCAATTTAGCGCGGCATTGAATGCAACCTTTTCCCAGATCGCTGCCCAAACGTCGGGATCGGCCGTGCATGCGAGGACCGCTCCGTTCAGCGTGTCGACGGTTTGCTCGAGCGTTGGGGTACGAGTCGCGTTCGCGGTCATTAGGCGGATTGTTCCGTTGCCGTGCGAGCTGACGCGGCCTGGCTCCGACTTGTCCGCTGGCCAAGTCGTGACGCCGA
>DATEJU010000002.1:0-2346 GCA_035277805.1 Paraburkholderia sp.
CTGCCTGCCCGCGCACCGCGGCGAGGAAGTGAGCGCCGAGGTGATCGACGGTCCGCAAAGCGTGGTCTGGGACGAGGCGGAAAACCGTCTGCACGTCCAGAAGGCGCTGATGGAGTTCCTGCTGCTCGGCCGCCTGAACCACTGAGCCAGGCGCACCGCTTGATGCAAAAAGCCGGCCTGCGGGTCGGCTTTTTTTGTCCTGGTCAGCCTCGCGCCACACCGTTTCCGGTGCGCGTCACACCGTCTCGCCGAGCCTGCGCGCCAGCGACTTCAAGAGCGGCGCCACACGTTCGCGAAACACATCCGGCCCCATCGACGAAGCCGGCCCGCTACAGCTGAGCACCAGCCAGCGCCGCTCGCGCGGCTCGCGAAATGGCACCGCCACGGCGTTGACGTCATCGTGCCAGTCACGAAACGAATAGCAGGCGCCCTCCTTCGCGAAGACCTCGATCTCCCGCTTTGCCGCCGCAACTTGTGCAGGGCCGTCGGCGCCGGCCGCCTTCTCCAGTTCCGCAAAGAGCGCCGTGCGCACGTCGAGCGGCTGCACCGCAAGATACGCGCGCCCCATCGAACTCGTCAGCATCGACAGGCGCGAGCCCGAGGCGAGCCCCAGCGTGAGCGCGGTCTCGCTGCGGATGGTCTCGAGATAGATCACATCGAGGCCGTCACGGCACCCCAGCGACACCGCTGCCCCCACCTCGCGCGCGAACGCGCGCATGTGCGGGCGCGCGAGCTCTAGCGTGTCCGTGCCCGAGAGCAAGGCGAAACCCAGCGAGAGCACGCCGGCGTCGAGCGCATATTTGCCGAGCGATTCGTCAAAGCGCAGATAGCCGAGCACGGTGAGCGTGTACGCGAGCCGGTTGACGGTCGCCTTCGGCAAGCCAGTGCGCTCGACGAAATCGCGGTTGCCGAGCAGCGTCTCGCCAGGCCGGAACGCGCGCAGCAGTTCGAGCCCGCGCGCGAGCGCCACGACGAACTTGCGCTCGTCGATCGGGCCCTCCGCCAGCGCGGAGGAAAACGATGAAGATGCATTCATTTCAGGTGCAGACATGGGTGGGCTGGTGATACACTAAGGTCAATTTGCAAAACATTGTTTCGCATAGCGGAACTTCAGTCAAGCGCAAATTGCCCATTTCGAGATTTTGGAGAGACACCATGGCCGCACATGCCCAGTTCCATTGGGAAGATCCGCTGTTGCTCGACCAGCAGCTCACCGAAGACGAGCGCATGGTGCGCGACGCTGCCGCCGCCTACGCGCAGGACAAGCTCGCGCCGCGCGTGCTGGAAGCGTTCCGTCACGAAAAAACCGATGCGTCGATCTTCCGCGAAATGGGCGAAGTCGGCCTGCTCGGCCCGACGATTCCCGAGCAATACGGTGGCCCGGGCCTCAACTACGTGGCCTACGGCCTGATCGCGCGCGAAGTGGAGCGTGTCGACTCGGGCTATCGCTCGATGATGTCGGTGCAGTCGTCGCTCGTGATGGTGCCCATCTACGAATTCGGCTCGGAAGCGCAAAAGCAGAAGTACCTGCCGAAGCTCGCGAGCGGTGAATGGATCGGCTGTTTCGGCCTGACCGAGCCGAACCACGGCTCAGACCCGGGCAGTATGGTCACGCGCGCGAAGAAGGTCAACGGCGGCTACTCGCTCTCGGGCGCCAAGATGTGGATCACCAACTCGCCGATCGCCGACGTATTCGTCGTCTGGGCGAAGCTCGAGGAAGACGGCAAGGACGACATCCGCGGCTTCATCCTGGAGAAGGGCTGGAAGGGCCTCTCGGCGCCGGCGATCCACGGCAAGGTGGGCCTGCGCGCGTCGATCACCGGCGAAATCGTGCTCGACGAAGTGTTCGTGCCCGAAGAGAACATCATGCCGGGCGTGAAGGGCCTGCGCGGTCCGTTCACGTGCCTGAATTCGGCGCGCTATGGCATCGCCTGGGGCGCGCTTGGCGCGGCCGAAGCGTGCTGGCACACGGCGCGCCAATACGTGCTCGATCGCAAGCAGTTCGGCCGCCCGCTGGCCGCGAACCAGCTGATCCAGAAAAAGCTCGCCGACATGCAGACCGAAATCACGCTCGGCCTGCAAGGCTGCCTGCGCCTCGGACGCATGAAGGACGAAGGCACGGCGGCGGTCGAAATCACCTCGATCATGAAGCGCAACTCGTGCGGCAAGTCGCTCGACATCGCGCGTCTCGCGCGCGACATGCTGGGCGGCAACGGCATCTCCGACGAGTTCGGCGTGGCGCGCCACCTCGTGAACCTCGAAGTGGTGAACACCTACGAAGGCACGCACGACATCCACGCGCTGATTCTCGGCCGCGCGCAGACGGGCATCCAGGCGTTCTTCTAA
>DATEJU010000003.1:0-4659 GCA_035277805.1 Paraburkholderia sp.
GCCACGCCCAGCGCGATCACGCGCGGCAGGATCAGGCGCAGGCCGTGCGAGATGCCCATCACGCGCATGGCGTCGAGCTCCTCGGTCACGCGCATCACGCCGATCTGCGCGGTGATGGCCGAGCCCGAGCGCCCCGCGACCAGAATGGCCGAGAGCACCGGCCCGAGCTCGCGGATCACCGCGAGGCCGAGAATGTTCACGATGAACTGGTTCGCGCCGAAGAGCCGCAACTGCTGCGCGGACAAATACGACAGCACGATGCCGATCAGGAATGCGACGAGCGCCGTGATCGGCAGCGCGCGCGTACCTGCGTTATAGACGTTCGAGGAGATCTCCACCCAGGGCGTCGCCTTCGGCTTGCGCAGGACGAAGAGCAGATCGAGCACCACGCGGCCGAGCATCGCAAGCCCGCCGTACAGATGATCCCCGAACGAAAACATCGCGAGGCCGAGCTGCGTGACGGGGCCGATGCGCACCACGCGCTCGGCCGGCTCGCGCACCGAGTCGAGCAGCGCGATGCGCTCGAAGATATCGCGCTGCGTGTCGGAGAGCGCCACCAGATCGGCGGGAAGCTTGTGGCCCCAGACGCGCCAGAGCGCCTGGCCGCCCACATGATCCATGCGCTCGACGCGCGAGAGGTCCCATTGGCCGATGCGCTCGCCGACGAGCGCGCGCAGGCGCCGCGCCGCGCCGCCATTGCCGCGGTCGCGCGCGAGCGCCAGTGCGGTCCACTGACCGGACAGGCGCACGATTTTTCCATGGGTACCGGCCGCGATTTCGAGGCCGGGCGGCATCTCTTGAGTCAAGGCGGGGCGCTCGGGCGGGAGGAATGTCCAATCATTGTAACGAACGCGCCCCGTTTCGGCGGCCCGGGCGCGCACTGATTTCCCTGCCGGCGCAAAGCGCGGGCTGCGCCCTCGGGCGCGCTGTGGACAATTCTGTGGATGACCTGTTGGCAGCCTGTGGGTACGCTGCGGAATGCCCAAATGCTGAGCACGGATCGGCGCGATTTCATCGGCAGCCATTCGGGCAGCGCCTGTGGATGATTCCGTGGATAACCTGTGGGCCGGCTGTGGGTGGCCTGTGAATTGCCTGAATAACAGGCAAAATTTGCCCGCGTCTGCGCGGGTGGCGGCCGCTGCGGCAGCCACTACAATACGAGACATGAATACCCCTACCCCAGATACCCCGGGCGCCGACGACTGGCGCATCGACCGCGACCGCGCGGTGACGCTGTTCGGCCCGGCCGCGCACGACTGGCCGATCGAGATCGTCGAGGAAACCGGCTCGACCAACGCCGACTTGATGGCGCGCCTGAAGGCGCTGCCGCATCGCACCGACGCCCTCGCGCGTCCGATCGTGCGAGTCGCCTATCTGCAGACCGCGGGCCGCGGCCGGCGCGGGCGTAGCTGGATCGCCCAGCCCGGCGACGCGCTGCTGTTCTCCATCGCGTGTGTCCTGCCGCGTCCGATCGAAGGGCTCGCGGGGCTGAGCCTCGCCGTCGGCTCCGCGCTCGTGGACGGCCTGCGCACGCTGCCCGTGGCCGCGCCCGGCCAGATCGCGCTGAAGTGGCCCAACGACGTGCTGCTCGAGGGCGACAAGCTGGTGGGGATCCTCGTCGAGACCGCGTGGAGCACGGCGGACGCCTCGGCGGTGGTGATCGGCATCGGCACGAACGTGCGCCATCCGGAAGCGCTCGCCGCGAAGGTCGAGGCGCTCAACGCCGACCCGGCTTCGCAGCAGGCCGCGCCCGTGCCGGGCGCTGCGCCCACCGCGCTCTCGCGCGTGTGGCCCGCCGCCAATCTCACCGACGTGCTCGCCGCCGAGCTCAATGTGCTCGAAAGCGCACTGCAGCGTTTCGGCGCGGCGGGCTTCGCGCCGTTCCAGGCGCGCTGGAACGCCTGTCACGCCTACGCGGGCCGCGAAGTCGCGCTCTACGAGCAAGGCGCCGAGCTGCTGCGCGGCGTGGCCGTGGGCGTGGACGAGCGCGGCCAGTTGCTCGTCGATACCGCGCGCGGCCGCGAGGCCGTCACGACCGGCGACATTTCCCTGCGGCTCGCGGACAACGGCGCATGAGCCGCACGAGCAGCGCGCCGCGCGCTTGCCCGCCCCCGTTTCTGCTGATCGACGCAGGCAATAGCCGGATCAAGTGGGCGCTCGTCGCCGCTGACGGCTCGCGCCTGCACGGCGGCGCGTCGAACCACGATGACGCTCCGGGCAACGCGGCGCCCAACGCCACCGCCGCCACCGCGCGCGACTTCGCCGACTGGTCCGCGCTGCCCGCGCCCGGCAGCGCATGGATCTCGAACGTCGCGGGCGCGGCCGTGGCGCAGCGCATCGACGCCGCGCTCGACGCCCACTGGCCGGGCCTGTCGCGCACGGTGATCCGCGCGACCCGGCAGCAATGCGGCGTGACGAACGGCTATGCGGCACCCGACGCGCTCGGCAGCGACCGCTGGGCCGGCATGATCGGCGCGCGCGCGGCGTTTCCGGACGAACCGCTGCTCATCGCCACGTTCGGCACCGCGACGACGCTGGAAGCGCTACGCGCCGACGGCACCTTCGTGGGCGGCCTGATCGCGCCGGGCTGGACGCTCATGATGCGCTCGCTCGGCGAGCACACGGCGCAGTTGCCGGTGCTCGACGCGCACCACGCACGCGGCCTGATTGGCGCGGCGCACGGCGAGCAAAGCGCGGGGGCAGCGGCGGCGACAATGGGAGCGGCCACGGGCGTGGGCCCGCTCTTTGCGACCGATACGAAGCGCTCGATCTCGGCGGGTTGCGCGCTCGCCCAGGCGGGCCTCATCGAGCGCGCCTGGGCCGATTTGCAAGATGCGTGGAAAATGCCGGTGCGGCTGGTGGTGAGTGGTGGCGCGGCCGCCGAAGTGACAGCGGCGCTGAAGGTGCCGCATACTCGCCACGACGCATTGGTGCTCGCGGGCCTCGCGCTGATCGCGATGCAATCCTGAGCGCGCCTTGGTGCGCCTTGGTGCGCGCGCCGCCGCACGACGCGGCGGCGATCTTCACAAACGATATCGACGGAGTCTCACACGATGCTGCGCTGGCTGATCGCCATCCTGATTCTCGCCAACCTGCTCGCCTTCGGGGCGATCCGCGGCCTGTTCGGCCCCGCGCCTTTCACTGGCACGGGCGGGCAGAAGCAACTGAACCGGCAGATCAATCCGGCAGGCCTCACGGTGCGGCCGATCAAGCCCTCGGAGTCCGTGGACGTGCCGGTGGTGGGCGGCCCGGTGGCCGATCCGGCGATTCAGGCCTCGACGCTCACACAGTGATCGATCGCGGCCCGCGAGGCTGACGAAACCGCTCAGCCCTGCTGCGCGCGCACCTTCTGCAGCAGCTTCGTGGTCGAGCGGTCATGCTCGAAGGCGATCGCGAGCGCGCGGCCGCCCCAGCTGCGCACGAGCGCCGACTCGGGCAGCGCATCCATGTCGTAGTCGCCGCCCTTCACGAGAATGTCCGGATGCACCGCCTCGATCAGCTCGATCGGCGTGCTCTCCTCGAAGCGCACGACCCAGTCCACGCTCTCCAGCGCCGCGAGCAGCGCCATGCGGTCGTTCTCGTTGTTGATCGGCCGATCGTCGCCCTTGCCGAGCATCTTCACCGAAGCGTCGCTGTTCACGCCGACGATCAGCGTCGCACCCAGTGCCTTCGCGTCGGCGAGATAGGTGACATGCCCGCGATGCAGGATGTCGAAGACACCATTGGTGAACACCACCGGGCCAGTGAGCGCGGCGCGCCGTTGCGCGAGCGCTGCGCGGGTCGTGATCTTGCGTTCGAAGGAAGCGGGCATGGAATGGGCTCGAATGGATCGCGGCTGACCGCGCCGTAAAAAACGGGGCCGTCGAAGGCGCCGCGCGGTTGAAAACGAAACAAAAATGGAGCGCCGATGAAAAAACAGCCCGTCACGCGCAAGCGTTCCGGGCCGTCGGGTTCGCCGCACCGCGCCACGACGGGCGCGGGCCGAACGATATTCGGCGGTGCGCGGACGATCAGGCCGGCTGCTGCGCGCCCTGTTCGCCCTGCAGGCGCTGCACCACTTCCTTGCGGTAGCGGTTGAGCTCCTGTGCCGTGGTGAACGTGCGCTCGAACAGGATCGACAGGTTGTGCAGGATACGCTCGACCACCTTCTTTTCCCAGCCGTCGTCGAAGCGGATTTGCTCGTCGAGCCAGCGCTCGAGCCATTCAGGATCCGGCAGGCGCGACTGCACGGTGTCGCGCGGGAACAGCGCCTGGTTCACGTGCAGGTTGGTCGGGTGCAGCGGCTTCTCGGTGCGGCGCGCCGAGGCCATCAGCACGCCGATCTTCGCGAACGCCGCGCGCGCGACGTCGCCGCAATTGTTGAGCGCCTTCTTCATGTAGCGCAGATACGCGCCGCCGTGGCGGGCCTCATCGCGCGAGATGGTTTCGTAGATCGCCTTGATGACCGGCTCCGTGTGCCATTCGGCCGCACGGCGATACCAGTGGTTCAGGCGGATCTCGCCGCAGAAGTGCAGCATGAGCGTCTCGAGCGGCGGCGCCGGATCGAACTCGAAGCGCACGGCGTGCAGCTCTTCCTCGGTGGGCACGAGCTCCGGCTTGAAGCGGCGCAGGTACTCCATCAGCACGAGCGAGTGCTTCTGCTCCTCGAAGAACCACACG
>DATEJU010000004.1:0-2031 GCA_035277805.1 Paraburkholderia sp.
GACATCGCCACGATCCGGCGCGGCTACGACGATCCGCCCGCCACGCAGATGCGCTTCCAGGGCAAGGCCGTGCTCGGCATCGGCATCACGATGCAGCCCGGCGGCGACGTGATCCGGCTCGGCAAGGCGCTGGACAAACGCACCGACGCGCTGCGCCGCGAGTTGCCCGCGGGCCTGAAGCTCGTGGAAGTGTCGAGCATGCCCGACGCAGTGTCCCGTTCCGTCGACGACTTCGTCGAGGCGGTTGCCGAAGCCGTCGGCATCGTGCTCGTCGTGAGCCTCGTCTCGCTCGGCGTGCGCACGGGCATGGTGGTCGTGATCACGATCCCGATCGTGCTCGCCGTCACCTCGCTCGTGATGTATCTGTTCGGCATCGGCCTGCACAAGGTCTCGCTCGGCACGCTCGTGCTTGCGCTCGGTCTGCTCGTGGACGACGCCATCATCTCCGTGGAAATGATGGCCGTGAAGCTCGCGCAAGGCTGGAACCGCACGCGTGCCGCCGCGTTCGCGTACACGAGCACGGCGTTCCCGATGCTCACCGGCACCCTCGTCACGGTCTCGGGCTTCCTGCCCATCGTGCTCGCGAAGTCGAGCACCGGCGAATACACGCGCTCGATCTTCCAGGTCTCGGCGATCGCGCTGATCGCCTCGTGGTTCGCGGCGGTCGTGCTCATTCCGCTGCTCGGCTATCGGCTGCTGCCCGAGCGCAAACGCGACCCGCACGCGCCACAAAGCGCCACCCACGCCGGGCATGACGAAGAGGACATCTACGACACGCGCTTCTACCACCGCCTGCGCCGCTGGGTGGGCTGGTGCATCGAGCGTCATATCGTCGTGCTCGCGCTCACCGTCGTGCTGTTCGTCGTCGCGCTCGCAGGTTTCACGCTGATTCCGCAGCAGTTCTTCCCGAGCTCGGACCGCCCGGAATTACTCGTGGACGTGCGCCTGCCCGAAGGCGCCTCGTTCGACGCCACGCTGCGCCAGACGAAGCAACTCGAAGCAGCGCTCAAGGGCCGTCCCGAGATCGACCATTCGATCGACTTCGTCGGCACCGGCGCGCCGCGCTTCTATCTGCCGCTCGATCAGCAATTGCAGCAGCCGAATTTCGCGCAGTTCGTCATCACGACAAAGTCCGTGAAGGATCGCGAGAAGCTCGCGAGCTGGCTCGAAACGAAGCTGCGCAACGACTTCCCGGCCGTGCGCACGCGCCTGTCGCGTCTCGAAAACGGGCCGCCGGTGGGCTATCCCGTGCAGTTCCGCGTGAGCGGCAACGACATCGCGACCGTGCGCGGCATCGCCGAGCGCGTGGCCGCGGCCATGCGCGCCGACCCGCGCACCGAGAACGTCCACTTCGACTGGGACGAGCCCGCCGAGCGCTCGCTCCATTTCGAGGTCGACCAGCAGAAGGCGCGCGCACTCAACATCTCCTCGCAGGACGTCGCGAACTTTCTGCAGATGACCTACTCGGGCTACACCGTCACGCAATACCGCGAGCGCGACAAGCTCATCAGCGTGGACCTGCGCTCGCCCCCCAACGAGCGTGTGGACCCCGCCCGCATGCTTTCGCTCGCCATGCCCACGCCGAACGGGCCGGTGCCGCTCGGCGCGATCGGGCATCTTGTGAACACGCTCGAATACGGCGTGATCTGGTCGCGCGACCGGCAGCCAACCATCACCGTGCAGGCGGACGTGCGCCCTGGCGCACAAGGCATCGACGTCACGCATGCGCTGCAAAAGCAGCTCGAGCCGATCAACGCAACGCTGCCCACGGGCTATCGCATCGAGGTGGGCGGCCCGGTCGAGGAAAGCGCGAAGGGTCAGGCGTCGATTTACGCGCAGTTGCCGATTCTCGTGATCGCCGTGCTCACGCTGCTCATGATCCAGTTGCAGAGCCTCTCGCGCGTCATGATGGTCGTGCTCACCGCGCCGCTCGGCCTGATTGGCGTGGCGCTCGCGCTGCTCATCTTCGGCGAGCCGTTCGGCTTCGTCGCGATGCTCGGCGTGATCGCCATGTTCGGCATCATCATGCGC
>DATEJU010000005.1:0-51145 GCA_035277805.1 Paraburkholderia sp.
CTTCCAGATCAGCATTCTTGGCGAGCCGGCAGCCGGCGCGCCGGTGCGCGGGGACAGCGACAATCCGCCGGGCTAACCGCATCGGCGACAAGGTGATGAGCCGGCCCGGCGTGCTGACCGCAAGGCCGCGGATTTGACGACAGCATAGTCAGGAAGGTGACGTATACACCGTGCCGCTTCGGCATAGAATCCTCTGAGGAGTTTCCAGTCATGCCGGCTATCAAGCACATCGATCCGGGCCATCCCGCCTGTCAGGCCGCGCCCCACAGAACAACCCGCTACCCCGCGGAGCACGTTACGTTGACGGCCGGCTCCAGGAAGAGGCTGCGCCCCGGTGTGCCTCATCGCAAGGTCGGGCGCGGGAAGGTCGGCGTCGGCGGCAAGAGGCGCGACAAGTAGGCGTCTGCAACCCCAATCCGCGCGGGCTATCGAGAGGCGGCAACGGGACGTCCCGATATCACCTTACGAAGTATCCCCAGGCGCACGAACGACCGCGGCGATATAGGATCGACACCAGTGTTTTGCCTGTCGAGATGGTGTGATGCGTCCCCGCTATGCAACTGTGAATGACGTCCCCGAGGTCGAGGACCTGCTGCGTACCTGCCAATTACCGGTCGAGGGCGTCCGCGAACACATCCATCGCTATCTGGTGTCCAGGGACAGTGGCGGCCTCATTGGATGCGCCGGCCTGGAGCAATATGGCAAGGTCGGCTTACTTCGATGCATCGCCGTCGCACGACGCGCGCGGTTGGCGGGGCTCGGCGACTTCATCCTTTCGCTGCTTGTCGCCGATGCGCGCGAGCGCGGGATCGAGTCACTGGTCGTCCACTCCACAGGCGCCGAACGCTATTTCGAGCAGATCGGATTCACTGCGGCCGAGACCGCGGCGTTGCCTGACGATCTGCGCCGCTCACTGGAGCGCACGTCGCCCCGTGCGGGGCTCGACATCATGCAGGTTGCGTTGTAGCAGCCACCCGGGCGCATAGGCGTTGAGCACGTTCGCATGGCTGATCGACAGATTTGCCTCGTTCCACGCTGACTCAGCCAGTCGCCGACGCACTCCCGCCGAGATACGCGGCGCGAACGCGGCTGTCCTGCGCAAGTTCCCGGGACACGCCCGCGAGGGCCACGTTGCCGCTCTCCAGCACGTAGGCCCGGTGCGCGATGCGCAGTGCCTGCCGGACATTCTGCTCGACCAGGAGCACCGCCGTGCCTTCGGTGCAGATGTCCGCGATCATGCCGAAGATCGCGCGCACAAGCTTAGGCGCGAGCCCCATCGACGGTTCGTCGAGCAACACGAGCCGCGGCTTGAGCATCAGCGCGCGCGCAATGGCCAGCATCTGCTGCTCGCCGCCGCTGAGCGTTCCGGCAAGCTGTGCGCGCCGCTCGCCAAGGCGGGGAAAGGTCTCGTAGATGGCCCCGATACGGCGCTCGAGTGCGGCGGCGTCGCGCCGCATAAGATAGCCACCCAGCCGCAGATTCTCCTCAACCGTGAGCACACCGAACATCCGGCGTCCCTCTGGCACGTGTCCAATGCCGAGCGCAACGATGCGATGCGCCGGCAGCCCGGTCAGCGGTTGTCCGTCGAGCGCAATGCGCCCGGCGCGTGGGCGCAGCAGCCCCGAAATGGTCCTGAGCGTCGTGGATTTTCCCGCACCGTTGGCGCCGAGCAACGCAACGATCTCGCCCGGCCCGACATCGAGCGAAACGCCGTGCAGTACCTCGATGTTGCCGTAACTCACGCGCAGGTCGCGGACTTCTAGGAGCCCCACAGCGATTCCTCCCCGTCGGCGGCATTGTTGGCGTCGTCGTCTTCCTCGGCCGTGCCCAGATAAGCGTCGATCACGCGCGCATCGCTCTGGATCTGCGCGGGCGGCCCTTCGGCGATCATGACGCCGTGATCCATCACGATGATGCGGTCCGACACGCCCATCACCAGCGTCATGTCGTGCTCGATCAGCAGGACCGTGACGCCCAGCGCGCGAATGCGCCGGATCAGCTCCATCAGCGCCTGCTTCTCGGTCGGATTCATGCCGGCGGCAGGCTCGTCCAGCAGAAGCAGGCGCGGGTTGCTCGCGAGCGCGCGGGCGATTTCCAGCCGGCGCTGGTCGCCATATGGCAGATCGGCCGCGTATTCGCTCGCACGGGCGCCCAGGCCCACCATGTCGAGCCAGCGCATGCCCTGCGCCTCATGCTCGGCCGCTTCGGCGCGTGCGGAGGGCGTGCCGGCCAGCTCGGCGAGGAGCGGCGTGTGCAGCCGGTGGTCCATGCCCGTCAACACGTTCTCGAACGCGCTCATATGCCCGAAGAGACGAATGCCCTGAAACGTGCGGGCGATCCCGCGATGCACGTTACGATGCGGCGCACCGCCGCCCAGCGGTGTACCGCACCAGAGCATGCGCCCGCCGCTCGCGCGGATCACCCCCGTCAGGCAGTTGAACACCGTGGTCTTGCCCGCGCCGTTCGGCCCGATCAGCGCAAGAATCTCGCCGCCGCGCACCACGAAGCTGATGCCGCCAATCGCCATCACACCGCCGAAGCGGCATGTGAGGCCGTCCACCTCGAGCAGCGTTTCGCCCGCCGTTGCGGCGGCAGGCGGTGCGGGCGCGGCAGAAGCCCCGGCAGCAGCAGCAGCAGCCGGCATGGCCGGGAGATGCGCCCGCGGCATGGCGCGCCTCGCGCGCACCGGCCACAAGCCTTGCGGCCGCAGCAGCATCAGGGCCACGAGCGCGACGGCGAATCCAAAGATGCGCCAGAGGTTCAGGAAGCGCAGCATTTCCGGCACGCCGGCGACGATGATCGCACCCAGAATCACGCCGGGAATGCTGCCGCGTCCGCCGAGCACGACCACGATGAGTATCGTTACGGACTGCAGATAAGTGAATCCCGTGGGATCGATGGTGCCGAAGCGCGCGGCAAAGAGGCTCCCGGCAATGCCGCCGATCAGCGCGCCCATCACGTAGGCCAGCAGCTTCACGCGCAGCGTCGCCACGCCGACTGCCTCGGCGGCGGCTTCGTCCTCGCGGATGCTGGTCCACGCGCGCCCGAGGCGCGAGCGGCCCAGGCGCACGGCGAACACCAGAACGACGATCAGAAACGCCATGCCCAGCTCGTACACCGCGCGCGGCGAGCTGATTTCATAGCCGAGCAGGCTCGGGCTCGCAATGCCGTAGATCCCGTTCGGGCCGCCGGTGATCTCGAGATTGGTCGCAACGATGCGGGTGATTTCGCCGAAGCCCAGCGTGACGATCGCCAGATAGTCGCTGCGCAGGCGCAAGGTCGGATAGCCGATGAAAATCCCCGATATCCCGGCGAACCCGAGACTGAACGGCAGCGTCTCCCAGAACGAGAAGCCGAGCAGCGTTTCGAGCAGCGCCGTCGTATACGCGCCGATCGCGAAGAAGGCCGCGTAACCGAGATCGAGCAGCCCCGCATAGCCGACGACGATATTCAGCCCGAGCCCGAGGATCGAGTACGTGACGATGGTCAGCGCGACATCGATCACGTAGTTGCTGGAGACCGCGGGCAGCGCAATAGCCACGGCGAGCAGCGCGACAGTGGCGAGTGTGGGCCACGCGGGCATCGAAGCCGGTGCGCGCATGGGCTACATCCTCTCCACGACGCGCTCGCCGAACAGGCCAGTGGGCTTGACCACCAGCACGGCGATCAGGACACCGAACACAAACACGTCGGTCCAGCGCGAGGACACATAGCCCGCGCCGAACGCCTCGAGCAGCCCGATCAGGAAGCCGCCCGCCATGGCACCCGGAATGTTGCCGATGCCGCCCAGCACTGCCGCCGTGAACGCACGCAGGCCGAGCACGAAGCCCATGAAGAAGTTGATCTGCGTGTAGTAAAGGCCTTCCATCACGCCGGCCACCGCGGCGAGCACCGATCCGATGAAGAAGGTGAGATGGATCAGCCGCTCGACGTGGATACCCATCAGGCGCGCCGCGTCCTGGTCGATGGCGAGTGCGCGCATCGCAGTGCCTAAAAACGTATGGTGTACGAAGAAATAGAGCGCGAGCATCAGCGTGAAACTGGCGGCCACGATGCCGATCTGCGCAAACGTGACGCGCACGTTGTGTACGTCGAGACCCGCCTGGGCCAACAGGTGCGGATAGGTCATGAAGCCGGCGCCATACATCAGCAGCACGCCGTTTTCGAGCAGCAGCGAGACGCCCAGCGCGGTGATGAGAATCGAGAGGCGCGGCGCGCGCAGCAAGGGCTGATAGGCAACCCGCGCGATGACGACGCCGAGCCCGCCGGTGACCGCCATCGACGCTGCGAAGGCGGCCAGCAGCGCCAGCGCGAGCGGCAGGTGCGCGCTCGCGAGCGTCGCGAGACAGGTCCAGCCGATGAACGCGCCGACCATGAACAGGTCGCCGTGCGCAAAGTTGATGAGCCGGATGATGCCATACACCATCGTGTAGCCGAGGGCCACGAGCGCGTAGAACGAGCCGATTGTCAGCCCTTCGACGACGAACTGGAAAAACGCGCTCATGGCCGCAACGCCTGCGCTGCCGCGCTCACTTCATGGCGACCCACTTGCCCGATGGATCCTGGCGCTGGTATGGCGCGAACGCGTCGTTGCGCACGATGATCGTGATATAGACTGCCCGGCTGCGATCGCCCTTCGGATTGAACCCGATGACCCCGGTCACGCCCGGATAGTTCTTGATCTTGTGCAGCGCGGCGATGATCGCGGCGGGGCTCGTCGACTTCGCATCGGCGATGGCTTTCGCGGTCACGCCCACGGCATCGTATTCATAGACCGAATACGGACCGGGACCATGGCCATAGGCCTTCGTGTAGTCGTCCACGAAACCGTGGGCGCCGGACAGGAATTGCGCAAGCGGCGAGGTGGTGATGATCATGCCATCGGCCGCTGGGCCCGCGGTCTTCATGAGCGTCGGGTCGTTGGTGCCGTCGCCGCCCATGAGGGTCATCTTCAGGCCCAGTTGCCGCGCCTCCTTCACGAGCAGTCCGGCCTCGGAGAAATAGCCGGTGTAATAGATCACATCCGGCTTCAGCGACGCAACCTTGGTGAGCGTCGGCGAATAGTCCATCTGGCCCGGCGTGATCGAGTCTGCGTACACGACGTCCACGCCGTCTTTCTTGAGCGCCTCGACCGTGTTCTGCGCGAGTCCCTTGGCATAGGTGGTGTTGTCGTCGATCACAGCGGCGCGCTTCGCGTGCAGCGAATTCGTGATGAAGCTGGCCGCGAACGGGCCCTGCTCGTCATCGCGTCCGATGGTCCGGAACACGTTGTCGTAACCCATTTCCGTGAGCTTCGGGTTCGTCGACGCATCCATCACATAGGGAATGCCCGCGCGATGAAACGTCGTCAACTCGGGCAGCGCGGCGCCCGAGCAATAGCCGCCCGCCACGGCGGCCACGCCGGCGTCCACGAGCTTCTGCGCAGCCTGAACGGCCGTTTGCGCATCGCAGGCGTCGTCCTCGGGCACGAGCTCGATCTGCTTGCCGAGCACGCCGCCGGCTGCGTTGATCTTTGCGGCGGCGAGCTTGGCGCCGTCGACGATATCGGTGCCGGCATTGGCACTGCTTCCCGAAAGCGGCACCGGCACGCCAATCTTGATGGTCTGGCTATGCGCCGCCCCGGGGACGAACGCGGCAAGCGTCGCCAGTCCGAGGATCGCAGTTCTGAAGGTTTGCCGCAAAACGCGGGCGGCGTCGGGCAAGCCATTGTTCTGAATATTCATATTCGTGGCTCCTGTCGACCGCACGCGGCGCGTCAGGCCTCGCGCGGTCCCATGCAACGCTGACTGTGAATCCGGGCAGCGCTGTGCGAGGCGGATAAGCCAGCAGTCAGTTAGCGGAACGTAATGAATGTTACGTGCCGGGTGCCGAGCGCCGCGCGTGTGGATATTGCGTGATGAGGCGCAGGGACGCCCTCTCCATGATAGGTCTCGAAGACCACCTGGCTGGTATAGGGTATGCGCGAATAAAGCCCACGCAACAGCGCTGGCGGGCCTATATTTCGTGAAGGATTGGGGGGCGCGCATGGAGACCATCGTGCTGGGCGCAGGCATTGCGGGAGTCACGACGGCGTACTGGCTCGCACTGGACGGCCGCGCCGTGACCGTGGTCGATCGCCGGGAAGGCGTTGCGCTCGAAACCAGCTTCGCCAATGCCGGGCTCGTCGCGCCAGGGCATGCTTACACCTGGGCTTCGCCGCGCGCGCCCGGAATCCTGCTGAAATCGTTGTTCACCGGAGGCCAGGCGCTGCAACTGCGACTGAGCGCCGACCCGCACATGTGGGCATGGTGTGTGCGATTCCTGCGCAACTGCACCGCGGCTCGCTCGAACGAGAACACGGCGCGCAAGGTCCGCCTGTGCCGTTATGCGCAGGAGCAGTTGCAGCAACTGACCGAGAAGGAGCAGTTGCAATACGACCGGATCAGCCGTGGCCTCCTCTATCTCTATCGCGATGCCGCGTCGTTCGAGCGTGGCTGCTCGCACATGTCGATACTCACGGAAAACGGCCTGCAACTCGAAACGCTGGACGCGGCTCAGGTGGTCGAGCGCGAGCCGGCGCTCGAGCACGCGCGCGGGAAGATCGCCGGCGCAATTTATTGCCCCACCGACGAAAGCGGCGACGCGCGCCAGTTCACCCGCGAGCTGCAGACGGTCTGCGAGCGGCTTGGCGTGAGTTTCATGTTCGATGCCCCAATTAGCCGTATCGAAGCGGCCGGCGACCGCATCACGGGTGTGCGCACGCCGCAAGGACTGATCGAAGGAGACGACTTCGTGCTGGCACTCGGCTCGTATTCGCCGATCCTCGCGCGCCCGCTCGGCTACCACCTTGCGGTCTACCCCGTCAAAGGCTATTCGGCGACGTTTCCGAGCGGACCCGAACACCGTCCTCCGCAAATCGGCGGCGTGGACGAGAATCATCTCGTCGCGTGGGCGCGTTTCGGCGCGCGGCTGCGCTTTACCGCGACGGCCGAATTCACGGGCTACGACACGCACCACGAACCCGCGGACTTCGCGCCGATGCTGCGAGCGGCGCGCGAGCTCTTCCCCGGTGGCGCCGACTACACGAAGCCGAGCTACTGGGCGGGCCTGCGTCCGATGACGCCCGAAGGCACGCCCCTGATCGGCCGCACGCGCCACCGCAATCTGTTCCTGAATACCGGGCATGGCCACATGGGCTGGACGATGTCGTGCGGCACCGCACAACTGCTTGCCGACATCATGGCGGGACGCACGCCCGAACTCGATCTGGCCGGGATGACGATCACATGAGCCCCACTCCACTGCAGCACGACGCCTACACGAAGCTCGATTTCGCGCTCGACACGGGAATCGCGCAGCGGGCGGCGATCGGTCTCGTCGTACTGGCGACCGACCACACGATCGAATACGAATGGCGCCACCTGCTGCGGCAGCCCGGCGTTGCCTTCTACGAAAGCCGTCTCGAGAACTCGCCCGATATCACGCCGGCGCGGCTCGCCGAGATCGAGTCGCGCATCGCGCCGGCGACCAGCCTGCTCTTGCCCGGCGAGCCGCTCGACGCGGTGGCGTTCGGCTGCACTTCGGCCTCCATGGTGATCGGCGAGGAGCGCGTGTTCGCACGCATCCGCGAGGCGCGCCCCGGCATTGCCTGCACGACGCCGATCACTGCGGCAGTGGCGGCGCTCGAGGCGTTGCAGACACCGCGCATTGCGCTGCTAACGCCCTATATCCGCTCGATCAACGATTTCATGCGCGACTATATTGAAGCGCGCGGCATTGCGGTGACGCGCATGGCGTCGTTCGAACTCGCGGACGACAACGCGGTTGCCCGCATCGACGCCCGTTCGCTCCGCATGGCCATCGAGCGGCTCGCCCAGCACGCCGACGTGGACGCGGTATTCGTCTCCTGCACGAGCCTGCGTGTCGCGAGCCTCGTGCCGCAGTTCGAAGCGGCGGGCAGCAAGCCGGTGATATCGAGCAACTTCGCGATGGCGTGGCATGCGTTGCGTCTTGCCGGCGTGAAAGATAGCGAGCCGCGGCTCGGGCGATTGTTTGCGATTTAGAGAGGACCGCGTCATGTCGAACTATCCCGCCGCCTACCAGGTCACCAAAGGCTCCGTCCTGAACGTCGACAAGGCCTTTTACGCGGCGATCGCGCAGCGCCGCGACGCGCGGCAATGCATCGAATCGCAGGTCGTGCCGATCCGCAGCGGCTTCGCATGGCCAGTGCCGGCCGGCCACGTGTTCCGCATCGTTACGCTGGAGGGCCCGCAGGTCGCCGATTTCAACATGTGGAACCTGCACAATCCGCGCGAGCGCATGTGGGCGTCGCGCACGCGCCAATTGCAGGCCGCGCACGTGAGCACGTTCGACCGCATCTGGTCGACGCTGCCTTACTTGCGCCCGATGGTCACGATCACCGCCGACACGCTCGCCGGCTATGGCGTCGATGGCGATGGCGGCCGCGTGCACGATCTGCTCGGCACGCGCTGCGACCCCTACGTGAACAAGCTGCTGACCGGCGAGGATTTTCATTTCCATTGCCACTCGAATCTCGTTCGTGCGATCGCGCCATACGGGCTCACGGAATTCGATGTGCACGACGTGCTCAACGTATTCCAGTGCACGGGCCTGAACGACGACGACAAATACTTCATGAAGGCCTGCCCCGCGAAGCCGGGCGACTATCTCGAGTTCTTCGCCGAGATCGACCTGTTGTGCGCGATGTCCACGTGCCCGGGCGGCGATCTCTCGGTGCCGATGTGGGGGCCCGATGCACGCGACCCCATCGACGTGTGCCGGCCGCTCGGCGTCGAGGTGTACAGGCTCGACCCGAGCCTGCTCAAAGGCTGGTCGTCGCCACCCGTCGCGCCGTACAAAGGCCAGCACGGCATGCAGCCGCCGCAGGCCGACTGGCAGCACGGCAAGAAGGTCTGACACAGGAGCGCAGCGTTCGCATCGTCATCAGGAATACGAAGGATTGTGCGTGGCCCATCTGTCGTCGAGCCGCTGCACGACCCACACCGCTAGCGTGCGCAATCGGCCAACAGGTTCGCCAGCACCGAAGCCCCTTGGGCGAGGTGCACCGGATCGGCGTCTTCCGCCTCGTTGTGGCTGAGTCCGGCCTTGCATGGGACGAACACCATCGCGCTCGGCACGACGTACGAAAGATTCACCGCGTCGTGTCCGGCCCCGCTGCACATCTCCAGGTACGGATAGCCGGCGGCGGCCGTCGCCTGCCGCACCCGCGCGATACATTCCGCGTCGAAAACCACTGGCTCATATTCGGCCACCGTCTGCACTTGCACGCTCGCGCCGCGCAGCGCGGTGCGTTGCAGACAGATCGCCTCGATGTCGGCGACGAGCCGCTGCAGCGCGGGCCGCGAAGGATGGCGAATGTCGAGGCTGAACTTGACGAGACCCGGTATCGTGCTCGGCGAATTCGGCTGGCAGGCAATATGCCCTACCGTGACGCGGGCATCGGCATCGAACGTGTGGCCGTGCTCGATGATCGCGGCGATCATCGCGGCGGCCGCGCCCATCGCGTCCTTGCGCACGCTCATCGGCGTCGTGCCCGCATGCGATTCGAAGCCGGTCACCGTGACGTCAAGCTCGTACATGCCTTGCACGCCGGTCACGACACCGATCGGCATGCCGGCATTCTCCAGCACCGGGCCTTGCTCGATATGCGCTTCGAAATAGGCTTTCGGCATCTGCCTCTCGCGCTCGGGACCGGCAAAGCCGGTGCGCTCGAGTTCCTCGCCGAGCAGCACGCCGGTCTGCATGCACGGTCGCGCGCGGGCGCTCTCGAGATCCAGTACGCCGGCATAGACCGCCGAGCCCATCATGCCCGGCGTGAAGCGGGAGCCCTCTTCATTGGTCCACGCCACGACGTCGACCGGATGCCGGGTCGCGATGCCGAGTTCGTTGAGCGTGCGAACGGCCTCGAGACCGGCGAGCACGCCGTAGACACCGTCGAAGCGGCCGCCGAGCGGCTGCGTGTCGAGATGACTGCCGCACATCACGGCCCGCGCGTCGGGTTGCGTGCCGGGCCGGCGCGCGAATACGTTGCCGATCGGATCGATGCGGATTTCACAGCCGGCTTCCTCGCACCAGCGCATGAAGCGGCGCCGGCCCAGCACGTCGTCGTCGGTCAACGCGAGCCGGCAGTTGCCACCGTGCGCAGTTGCTCCTATCGTCGCCATTTCCATGAGCGAATCCCAGAGCCTTTGCTGATTAACGCGGATCATCGTGGCCGTTCCCCAAAAGCATCCAGCATATATACTTGGCCCGATAAGGAAAATTCAAAAAGTCTTTTCGCGCGATAAATTTTTTTTACAAGGAGAAGGCGTGCGCATGAAACTTTCGAAATGCCTGTTACTGATGGCATTGTCGCTGCCCGCGGCCGGTCACGCGCAAACCTCGCAGACGTTTCACTTTGGCGAAGGCCAAAGCAGCCTGGGCGAAGGTCAGAGCACGCCGCAACGCGGGCATGCCAATTCCGCACCGGCACGTCCCGCAGGCGACTCGACCCAGCCGCAGCCGGAAGCAAGGTCCAAATCGAAATCGAGGCACCGGCAGCACCATCGGGGTCATACGACAGGCCGTTCGCCGCTTCAGGATCCCTACTCGCGGCCCTGAACGGGTGGGGCGCTGCGCGCTTTGCGCGTTTCCTTGAAATGAAAAATCCCTGCATGGCGTCATGCGCCAGGCAGGGATCGTGCTGACCATCACCTCGACATCAGCCGATGCCGGGGGCTCAGCTCATGTGAAGTCCACCGTTAAGCGAGAAGTCCGCGCCGGTTGCAAATCCCGCTTCGGCAGAAGCCAGCCATGCGCATATGGATGCGATCTCATGTGGCTCACCGAGACGCCGCACCGGAATACTCGCGACGATTTTTTCCAGCACTTCAGGTTTCACCGCGCGCACCATATCGGTGCCAATGTATCCAGGTGAAACGGTATTGACTGTTACGCCCTTTGTAGCGACTTCCTGGGCTAGCGCCATCGTGAAGCCATGAATACCGGCTTTAGCCGTCGAATAATTCGTCTGACCAAACTGGCCCTTCTGGCCATTGACCGACGAGATGTTGATGATGCGCCCCCATCCTC
Source organism: Paraburkholderia sp. (assembly GCA_035277805.1). Taxonomy (GTDB): domain Bacteria; phylum Pseudomonadota; class Gammaproteobacteria; order Burkholderiales; family Burkholderiaceae; genus Paraburkholderia. The sequence goes on from DATEJU010000005.1 coordinate 11,092, forward strand.
GATTCACCATGCCGTCGATCACTTGCTTCGTCACATTGAAGAGGCTCGTGAGATTGGTGTCGATCACAGCGATCCATTCTTCGTGTGTCATCTTGCGAAATACGACGTCTCGCGTAATTCCGGCATTGTTGACGAGCACGTCAATTTCACCGACCTCCGACTTTACCTTGTCGAAAGCCTTCGCAGTGGATTCCCAATCGGCGACATTACCCTCAGAAGCGACAAAATTGAAACCAAGCGCTTTTTGATCCTCGATCCATTTTGCGCGGCGTGGTGAATTCGGGCCGCAACCGGCGACGACGATAAAACCGTCACTGTGCAGCCGCTGGCAGATTGCGGTTCCAATGCCACCCATTCCGCCAGTTACGTAGGCAATGCGCTGTGCCATGAGTCCTCCAAACATTTATGGGTTGTATAAGGAACGACTTCAACGGGAGGATAAAAGACAGTTTGCATCAGCAGCCGACGCAGGAGCGATGGGCACTATCCCTTATGGAAATACCGGGCGGCAAGGCGGCATATAGAGCATTTTACTTTTTGGCGAAACCGTTATCGGGTTATCGCAACTGTCGCGGTCATTTGTCACCGATTACATCAATACACATCGCCTGCGGTAAACGGTGGAAGCGGTGGGTGGAACCTCTGGGTGGAGCCGGTGCCGTCTGTGGCGCAAGCGTATTCGCGCAGATTACGGGTGAGCGCACAGGCAGCAAGCCGATTGTCAGCGTCATTCTTTTCGCGTCTTCGGTTGCGGGATTTGTCGAGGCCGATCGGAACCGCGCTGCGTCGGCTCCCTTGTACACACGTCCGTGGGTTTGAGATTGGGCACGTCGTCCAGGCAGCACGCATAAACCGGAAACCCATATGCATTCGTGCCGACGATGGTTGTTGGCCCGTGCAGCGGACACACCGCTTTCATGGCACCTCCCAAAGTTCGCAAGAACTGCGTTCATGTTACGCGCAGATCGTCAGCGCGACACCGTCCGCATCGGCATAGCCACATCGCGCGCGCCTGAAATGCTCGGCAAACGCCAAAAAGCATTGGCCAAAAGCACCTTCACCGGAATAACACGTTGTATAGACATATACAGCTTACCAGTCATCGGTGTAAACCCCTCATTAAGACTCACACACGCTCGTCAGGGCAAATACCTACAAATACCATTCACCGCCAATCTTCCAGATAACTTCGTCTAATTGAAGCATTTTTCCGGCGATCACGACAGTTTCCTCAACGCCTGTCTCCACATTTCTCAAATCCCCCTGAACTCATCGCGCCGTCCTCGCTTGCACGCATCAATTCAGGTGGTCTAGACTGCGTACCGTTTAATCGAGATCTCGAACCTGCTCGCACCACAAAGACGCAAATTACCGAAGCTCGTCCAACCGGCCGCGCGAACCTTGCCCGTCGCGCCGACCTTATCAGGGGAACAAGTCATGAACCGGATCGTCAGGTTTCTCGCCGCCTCGCTTGCCGCAGCGCCGCTCGTTTCATTTGCTCAGGATACCTCGACGATTCGCTGGGGTGTCGATCCCACCTATCCGCCGTTCGAGGCGAAGCAGCCCGACGGCTCGCTCGCTGGCTTCGACATCGATCTGCGCAACGCGATCTGCGCGCAACTCCATGCGAAATGCGTGTGGGTCGAGCAGGGTTTCGACGGCATGATTCCCGCACTGCATGCGAAGAAGTTTGACGTGATCATGTCGGCGATGACCGCCACCGACGAACGTCTGAAGCAGATCGACTTCTCGAACAAACTCTATTTCTCGCCCGGTGCGCTCGTCGCGCCGCTCGGCTCGAAGCTGCAGCCAACCGTCGCTTCGCTCGTCGGCAAGCGCATCGGCATCGATCAGGGCACGACGCAAGAAGCCTATGCGAAAGCCGAGTGGGCACCCAAAGGCGTCACGATCGTGACGTACCAGAACCAGGATCAGGTCTATGCCGACCTCGTCAACGGCCGCCTCGACGCGACCTTCCAGGACAAAACGCAGGCCGGCTACGCGTTCCTGAATACGCCGCGCGGCAAGGGTTACGCATTCGCCGGCGGCGACGTGACCGATCCCCGCATCACCGGCTACGGCGTGGCAATGGGGCTGCGCAAAGGCGATACCGACCTGAAAAATCGCCTGAATAGCGCAATCGCCGCCATTCGCGCGAACGGCACCTATCAAAAGATTGCAGCGAAATATTTCGACTTCGACATTTACGGCGCGCAGCAATGAATTCAAGCACCGGGAAAGCAATCATGACCACGACTATTCATGAACGCGTCGCGAAGGCGGTCACGCCCGAACTCATCAACGCGTTCCGCACGGACGGCGCCGTGTGCATCAAGGGTATTTTTTCGGCGCACGAAATCGAGGCGCTCAAGGCGGGCATCGACAACAATCTTGCTCATCCAAGCGCGCGTTCGAAGGTTGCGAGCCGCCCCGAGGACCCCGGCTGGTTCTTCGAGGACTTCTGCAACTGGGAGCACAACGCCGCCTATCGAGAGTTCATTGCGCGCTCGCCCGCGCCTTCGGTCGCGGCGGCGCTGATGGACGTCGACACGGTGCGGCTGCATCACGACCATCTTCTCGTGAAGGAGCCGGGCACGCAGCAGCGTACGCCATGGCATCAGGACCAGCCCTACTACAACATCGAAGGCGACGACAACGTCAGCATGTGGATTCCGGTCGACCCGGTCCCGCTCGAATCGACGCTCGAATTCGTCGCGGGTTCGCAGCGCGGCCCGTGGTTGATGCCGCGCACGTTCATGGACAAGGAGGCGAAGTGGTTTCCCGAAGGCAGCCTCGCCGATCTTCCGGATATCGAAGCAAATCGCGATGCATTCCCGATCCGGCACTGGGCGCTCGAGCCAGGCGACATGGTGTGCTTCCGGATGCTGACGCTGCATGCATCGGGCGGCACGCGCAATCGGAGGCGCGCGTTCTCGATCCGCTTCGTCGGCGATGACATTCGCCATGCGCCGCGCCGCTGGAAAACGTCGCCGGATTTCCCCGGGCTCGCCGAAACGCTGCCCGAGGGCGCGCCGCTCGCGCATCCGCTGTTTCCGGTCTTGTGGTCGCGAAGCAATGGGCAGGTGAGCGAGCTCTGAAAACATGGCCCGCCACGCAGGCGGCCCGCAAGTATGAGCCGCCTGCGTGTTTCTACTGCCACCGGGAGGACAGGATACGAATCAGATTTGATGACGCGTAGCGCCCGGCTTGAAGCGCGAGCCGAGCCGATAGCGGTTGCCCGGGTGCACGAAGCGCACGAACGTAACGGGTAGCCCATTCGTCCATGTACGGCGCGTGAGCGTCAGGCACGGCTCGTCGGCGCGCATGTCGAGCAGCTTTGCCTGCTCGGCCGTCGGCAGCGTCGCGTCGACGACATGCTCGATCTCGAGCTCGTAATGCGACACGTTGTTGTACAGATACTCGGACGGGGGTTCGGCCTGGAAGTCCTGATCGATGAAATTCGGCGCGGCGGCCGGATTCACATAGCGTTCCTCGAGCTGAATCGGCCGGCCATTCTCTTCATGTACACAGACCACGTGAAACACGGGGGCATTGACCGGCATGCCAAACGCAGCCGCGATCTCGGACGACGCGAGCCCGCGCGTCTGGCTGATGACGTGACAACGATATTGATGCCCACGCGCGTGAATCTCGTCGCGCACGTGCGCGATCATCAATAGATTCGATTGCGGCTTTTCCTCGGCAACGAAGGTCCCGACGCCCAGGATACGCTGCAATGCGCCTTCGTCGGTCAACTCGCGCAGTGCCCGATTCACCGTCATACGTGCGACGCCGAGCTCCGCGGCAAGATCGAGCTCGGAGGGGATCCGCGCCCCGATCTTCCAGTCGCCGGTTTGAATACGCTTGCGAACGAGTGCTTTGATCTGCTGAAAGGGCGCGTCGACCTTTTTGATCATCGAGGGTCCTGATAGGCGGGCGGCGAAAGCGGAGATTCTATAACGGCCGGGCGACGCTTTGGGGCGGCGTCGATCGCGCAAAATCTGCCACCCGCGATACGGCGCGTGCCTTTGGATGGGAAACCCGCCTAATCGCCCGAGAGCGCGCCAGCAAGGTCGCGCAGCAACCTCGCTCCGTCTCCACGCCACGCGCTACCGTGCATGCACGCGAGCGTGGTCGGCGCGGTGGCAATCAGTTTATCGAGCAGCGGCCCGGCATGTTTGGTGTGCGAGTAGTAGTCCATCTCGTGCCGGAATGCCTCGCTGGGGCCCAGAATGTCCGACTCCGTTAGCGCCGGCAAATCCGCGCCAGGCTGGGAAAGGAGATCGCCGCAAAGCAATGTCTGGGTACTTTCATCAAAAAGGAATCCGCATTCCCACGCGTGCGGGAGGTGTGGAGTATCGATCCAGCGTACGCTATGCGATCCTAACGAAACGGCTTCGCCATCGGCGAGTGCCTTGGGCGCCCTGTCTGCAAGATCCTCGATCGATACGAGAGCAGCGACGGCGCCGCATAGCGGTGAAGACTGCGGTGCGGCAGCCAGCCATTCGTTGAGCGAGCCACATTCATCGGCTTCCACGTGAGAAAAGGCGATATAGCGCAGTTTCTCGATCGGCAATACGCTTGCCGCCGCCTCGCGCACCAACGGGAACATTCTGCGCGGCCCCGTGTGGAACAGCAGCGGTTGATCGTCGAGAATGAGATATTGGTTAAACGAGAAGCCCACCGCGCCCGCGATCCGGACTGGCGTATTGATACGATAAATCCCGGCCGCAACCTCGTGGACGTTCGTTCCCGACTGCCGGTTCGTCATGGTCATGGAGCACCCCAGCGCATACGTGAGGAAGACATCCATTAGACAATGCGTGGTAACAAGCGTCAACGTGCGCGCAGACGCCGTTCGGCGCGATGCCGAACGGCTGTGAGGCATTGCGATCGCATTAAGCCAGCGATTGAGTGAACGTCTTCAGTTATCCTGATCACACTTTTGCACGGCGCTGGACTTACCCTCAGGCACTTTTTGCTTCGCTCAAGCTCGGATAGTCGGTGTAACCCTGCGCGGCGCCGCCGAAGAACGCGCTGTGATCCGCGGTGTTCATCACCGCGTCGGCCTTCAGGCGGTCGACGAAATCCGGATTCGCCAGCACCATCTGCCCATAGGCTTCCAGCTCGGCGAGCCCCTGGACCACGTCGGTTCCAATCTGCTCGCGCGGGCGGCCCGGCCGGTTCAGGATCAGCGTTCCTTTCCACCGCTCGCGAAGGTCCGCCAGCAGCGGTTCGTCGCCCTGATGCGTGATGTGCAGGTAAGCCAGCCTCAGCTTGTCGAGCTCGGCCACCAGGTAGCGGTAGAGCTCGGGGCCCTCTGTACCTTCATCGATGCCCCACAGGGTCGTGCCCGGTGACAGTCGAATGGCAGTGCGGTCAGCACCGATTTCCTCGGCAATTGCAGTGCCCACTTCAATCGCAAAACGGGCACGGCCCTCGATTGAGCCACCGTATTCGTCGGTGCGCGTGTTGGCGCTCGGCGCGAAGAACTGCTGCACCAGGTAGGCATTCGCGCCGTGGATTTCGACGCCATCGGCGCCGGCCTCGATCGCGCGGCGCGCCGCATAGCGGAAATCCTCGACGGTCTGGCGCACTTCCTCCGTGGTGAGCGCGCGCGGCACAGGAATCTCCTGCATGCCGCTGGCCGTAAACATAGGTGTGCCCGGCGCGATGGCAGAAGGCGCAACGCCCTGGCGGTGATGCGGCGTGTTGTCGGGATGTGACATGCGTCCGGCATGCATGAGCTGGATGAAGAGATGGCCGCCCCTCGCATGCACGGCCTCGGCAACCTTCCTCCAACCGGAAACGTGCGCATCGGTATAGATGCCCGGCGTGGTGAGGTAGCCCTGCCCATCGTCCGAGGGCTGAGTGCCTTCGGTGACGATCAACCCAACACTCGCGCGCTGGGCGTAATACTCGGCGGCCAGTTCGCCCGGCGTGCCGTCAACCTGCGCCCGCGAACGCGTCATCGGCGCCATGACGAGCCGGTTTGGCAGCGTGTAACGTCCGACGCCAACGGAATCGAAAAGCGTGTTCATGAGAGTCATGACCTCCTTTTATTTCACATGGCGGCAATCATCGCCTGCTTCACGACCGGGATAAATATGGTAATTTGGATAACATTGATCCAATGATGGAGCAGTTGCCGTGGAGCTACTGAATGACATGGCCTTGTTCGTGGAGGTCGTCAACGCCAAGGGCTTTCGCAGTGCCGCCGAGGCAGTGGGCATGCCGAACTCGACCGTCTCAAGGCGGATCAGCGGATTGGAAAAAGCCATCGGACTGCGCCTGCTGCACCGCACGACACGCAAGATCGAGCTGACCGAAGCCGGCCAGATCTACTTCGAGCGATGCAAGCGCATCGTCGACGAAGCGCGTCTCGCGCACGAGCAGCTCGGCGAGATGGTTGCGCAGCCGGGCGGCGTGCTACGCGCCTCGTTGCCGGTGGATTTCGCTGTCACCTACCTCGCGCCTCTGATCGCCGAATTTGCCCACCTCTACCCCGCCATCACGTTCGATTTCGACCTCACGTCGCGACGCGCCGATCTGGTAAGCGATCCCTTCGACGTAGCAATCCGGATGGGGGAATCCGAAGACTCGCAACTCATTGCTCGTCCACTCGCCTCGCTCACCCCTTATCTCTACGCCTCACCCAACTACCTCGAACGCGCCGGGGAGCCGTGCAGACCCGCCGATCTGCAGCAGCACGAGTGCCTGGGAATCCTTAAGGCAGGCACATGGACATTGCATAGCGGCAAGCGAGCGAGCACGGTGCCGGTAGGGGGACGGTTTGCGCTCAACAATGTCGGCATGATCCGCCGCCTTGCCACGCTCGATTGGGGCATTGTCCTGTTGCCGGAGGAAGTCGTGGCCGATGAGGTGGCCAGCGCCAAGCTGCGCAGAATCTTGCCCGACTGGCGCGGCGCGCCCACGAATGTCTACGCCATCACGGAAACCCGTCTGCTGCCAGCGAAGACGCAACGCTTCATCGAGTTTCTGCGGGAGCGCCTATCCCGAGCGGGAGCCGGCGCTGACTAAACTACGATTTCCAAAGCCGTAATACGGCTAACGCTAAATGGTCCAAGCCACACGAGCGCGTACGACCCGGAAGATGCTTTGATCATGAAAGGAAAGGAGAAACCTCATGGCGAGCCTTGAGCGAGCGCCACTGGCCATGCTTATCGACGCCGTCTGGCGCATGGTGCTTCGCCTCGGATTCCGGGTCGCCCGCGTTTGGTGGCGGATTCGGAGGCCTCGCCATGAGGGCGCGCTGGTAGCCATCTACGTCGGGCGGGCGCTATTGCTGCTGAAGTCGTCATACCGGTCGGGGTGGAATTTTCCAGGCGGCAGTGTGCATCGCGGCGAGGCGCCTGAGGCAGCCGCGCTGCGCGAAATGCAGGAGGAGATTGGTCTCTCGTCGTACCAATTAGTCCCCGCGGGCAGCGCTTGCGGCACCTGGGACGGACGAAGGGACAGGGTGCATTTCTTTGAACTGCACCTCGATTGCCTACCCGAGTTGCGGCTCGATAATCGCGAGATTATTGCTGCGCATCTCGCATCGCCGGAGGAATTGGGCGGTCTTGCGCTCACAGAGGCGGTCGCTACGTATCTCGGCAGAAATCGTTCTGGTTGATTGGGGCGTTTGGTTTCGCGACATCTCATTAGGTCTTGTCACAGGCAAGCAGCCGTGCGGCTCACGGTCAGCCCCGAGAGCACGTAGCGCACCTGCACGTACTGGAGCGGTGGCGTGTTCTATTTCGTGCTATCGCCCGATCGATCGCGAGAGGCAATCAATCGTATTTTTATTGATCCGCAATACGAAATAAATAGCGAGTTGCTTACCTTTTAAAGTTCAACATTCCCCAACGATTTGATGCCGCATTCGAGCAATAACACGAGGTATCACAATCCCGCTAGTTGTGCTGAACAATGCCGATGCCACTCCCCGAGTGCACGCCGTGGCACATCGTTTGCGCGGTTATTGGCGTAGGCGCGGCGGCTTTGCGCGGGTAAGGCGTGCTGTTGAAGCGACTTGCACGAAAAGGGGGGAGATGAACGATTACGGCCCACCGGGCGCGCCCGGCACGAACACCGGGGCGGGCGCCGCGGTAGATACGGGCGGCTATGCCCCGCCGATCCTGGAGAGGGGCACAGGGACGGGCGCCCCGCCAAACGCACCACCGGGAGCGAATACGCCGAACTACAGCGAAGGCGTGCACGCGGTTCCCTATGACCCAACGCAGTGACGCGTAGCCGGGTTAATCGTTGGCGGTCCGTCGTATCGCGACACCGTCAAAATTGGCTCGAGAGGCGCTTTCGGGTCGTCTTCGGCAGGGCCGCATGCGGACAGCCCCCGATTGAGACCCTGCACGGAAGGCAAAGAATCCCCAGCCCGCATCAGACGGGCGCAGCGGACGACGCCTCGCCATGCGCCTGACCGTGCGTGCGCGTACGTACGAACACCGCGGCCAGCACGGAAGCGATGATCGCCGCAACGGCCCCCAGCAGGAAAGCCAGGTGGTAGCCGCTATTGAGCGCGGTAACGGCATCGGCACCCGCGGCGCCCAGGCCATCGGTGCGCGCTGCCGCCAGACTCGCCAGAATGGCCAGGCCCAGCGCGCCGCCCATCATGAACGACGTGTTGACCACTCCCGATGCCAAACCCGACTCGTCCGGCGCCACGTCGCTCATCGCCGCCAGCAACACCGGGTTGAAGGCGACCCCTGCACCCAGGCCCAGCAGCAGCATGCCCGGCAGCACGTCCAGCACGAAGCTGCCCCCGGCCGGCGCACGCGCGAACAACGCCAGCCCAAGCGCCGCCATCAGCAAACCCAGCGACAACGGCGCGCGAATCCCGAAGCGCATCACCAGCCTGGCCGAGAGGCCCAGCGAAAACACTGCCATGATGATGTTGGCCGGCAGAAACGCCAGCCCCACCTGCATCGCGTCGTAGTGCAGCAAACGCTGCATGTAAAGCGCCGAGATGAAGAACCACGCGAACAGCGCAGCCGCCCACAATACGCCCACCACGTTGGCCGTGGCCACGTTGCGCAGCGCAAACAAGTGCAACGGCATGAGCGGATGCGACACGCGCGATTCGATGACGAGGAACGCGATCATGAGCGCGATGGCCGTGCCCAGTTGAGCGAGTGTTTGTGCGGACGCCCAGCCGGCCTCGTTGCCGTGCACGACGGCGTACACAGCCAGCATCAGCGATGCGGTCACGGCGATGGCACCGGCCACGTCGAGCCTTGTGCGATCCGCCAGCGGCTGCCCCGCCGGCAGCAGCGCCACGCATCCGCCATACACTGCCACGCCAATTGGCAGGTTGACGAGAAAGATCCAGTGCCAGCTGAACGTGCTGGTCAAGAGCCCGCCCAGCAGCACGCCGATGCTGCCGCCGCCCCCGCCCACGAATCCGTAGATGCCCATTGCCTTCGCGCGGTCCGCCGGCGAGGTGAACAGGTTCATGATGAGCGACAGCGATACGGCCGACACCACGGCGCCGCCCAACCCCTGAACGGCGCGCGACGTAATCAGTAATCCTTGTGAATTTGCCAGACCGCAAGCCGCCGAGGCCAGCGCAAACAGCGTGATTCCCAGCAGGAACAGCCGCCGGTGGCCAAACAGGTCGCCCAGCCGCCCGCCCAGCAGCAGGAAGCCGCCAAAGGTCAGCATGTAGGCGTTGACCACCCAGACGAGCGAGGTTTCGGTGAAGCCCAGGTCCGCGCGGATGGACGGCAGCGCGACGTTCACGATGGTCGTGTCCAGCACGATCATCAGCACACCGAGGCAGAGGACGACAAGGGCAAGCCAGCGTTTTCGTTCGTCAATGCCATGTGTCATTTAACTGCTCCTTTCGGCTGTTGCCAGTTCAAGACCGAAATGGCGGGTCAACGCACCACGCCGCTCGCGCGCAATTTCGCGCTCGCCCTCGATCAGCGCCGCGGGGCTCGTGTGCACCGAGTAGCGGTCCAGATGAAGATCATACGGATGCGGGATGGCCGTGCCAAGCACGAAGCGCCAAAGGTCAGTGCATTGGCCGACTTCTTCGTTTCCAGACTCACCCCGGCGCAATGGAGCACCCAGGCGCTGGCGATCGCGCCGCAGTAACAGGCATCGCGAGCGCAGCAAACCCGCCTTGAAGTGCCGGTGGATTCGGCGTCTAATCAGTCACGGGCGGGCGAAAGCGAGAGGCAAAATGCGCTGCGCTGATTGCGGTTTCGAAAATGCCGCGGGAGCCAGATTCTGCGAACAGTGCGGAACGCGGCTCGCGCGCATCTGCTCGCGGTGCGGCGGCGAGTTGAGCGCGACCGCGCGCTTTTGCAATGCATGCGGCGCAGCGGTTGGCGGCGCCTCTCAAGCAACTCAGGCCTCTCAGGCATCTCCCGCCTCGCCCATTCAATACACGCCACCCCATCTGGCCCAGCGCATTCTCGCCGAGCAGGCTGCCATCGAAGCCCAGCAGGGAACCGCGGTCGAACGCAAGACGATCACGGCCCTCTTCGCCGACATGGCCGGATCGACTGCGTTGATCCACGAGCGGGACCCGGAAGATGCCCATCGTCTGATCGCACCGGTCATCGCGCTCATGATGGACGCCGTCCATCATTACGAGGGCTTCGTGGCGAAGTCGCTGGGCGACGGTATCCTCGCCCTCTTCGGCGCGCCGATCGCACACGAGGATCACCCCCAACGGGCACTCTATGCGGCGCTGCGCATGCAGGAGGCGATGCGCCGGCATGCGGACCGCATTCGTCTGCAGGAAGGCATTCCTCTGCAGATTCGCGTGGGCATTCACACCGGCGAGGTGGTGGTGCGCTCGATCCGCAAGGACGACCTGCGTACGGATTACGATCCGGTCGGGCACACGATCCACATCGCCTCGCGCATGCAGACGATTGCCGCACTCTCCTCCGTCCTCGTGAGCGAATCGACGTACAGGCTCACCACGGGGTATTTCGAGTTCAAGGCGCTGGGCGCCACGCAGATCAAGGGCATTCCGGAGCCGCTGGAGGTCTTCGAGCTGCTCGGGCCTGGCGCATTGCGCACCCGCCTGCAAGTGGCGGCACATCGTGGTCTGGCCCGGTTCGTGGGCCGGCAGGCGGAACTGGAGCGGCTGCACGGCGCACTCGGCCGCGCAACGGCGGGACACGGGCAAATCGTCGGTGTGGTGGGCGAGGCCGGAGTCGGGAAGTCGCGCTTGTTCCATGAGTTCAAGGAGCGTTCGCAGCGCGGCTGCCTGATACTCGAGACGTTCTCGGTCTCGCATGGCAAGGCGTTTCCCTATTTGCCGCTCATCGAGCTCTTGAGGAATTACTTCCAGATCAGTGCTCAGGATGACGAACGAAGATGCCGTGAGAAAGTCACCGGACGCATTTTGACGCTCGAGCGCAGTCTCGAAGATCTTCTGCCCTATGTGCTTTATCTGCTGGGCGCCGGCGAGGCGGATTCGACGGTCGCGACCATGGACGCCCGAATCCGGCGCGACCGGACCTTCGACGCGATCAAGCGGTTGATCGAGCGGGAGAGCCAGAACCAGCCGGTTCAATTGCTGTTCGAGGATTTGCAATGGCTCGACAGCGAGACCGAAGCTTTCCTTGCGTTCCTCATCGAGCACGTGGCGAACGCCCGGATCATCCTGCTTCTGAATTTTCGGCCCGACTACCGCCCGGCCTGGAGCGCCAGGACCAACTACTTTCAGACGAGGCTCGATGCACTCGGGCCGGCCGAAGCACATGATCTGCTCGGTGTGCTGCTCGGCGATGATCCCGGCCTCGCGCCGCTGAAGGAACGCATTCTGGAGAAGACGGAAGGCAACCCGTTCTTCATGGAGGAGGTGGTCCAGACGCTCGTCGAGGAAGGTGCGCTGCTCGGCGGCGCCGGCCATTACCGCATTGCGAAGACGCCAGCCGAGCTGCACATTCCCACGACCGTGCATGGCGTGCTGGCTTCCCGCATGGACCGGCTGCCCATTGCGGAGAAGACCTTGCTGCAACATCTCGCGATCGTGGGCAAGGAGTTTCCGTGGAGTTTGATCCGGCAGGTCGTCGACCAGACGGAAGACGAGTTGCGCCGCCTGCTCTCGCATCTGGAAGCCACGGAGTTCATCTACGAGCGACCGGCCTTTCCGGAAATCGAATACACCTTCAAGCATGCGCTGACGCAGGAGGTCGCCGCCAGCTCGCTGCTCTCCGGGCAACGCAGTCTGTTGCACGAGCGCACGGCGCAGGCCATCGAAGCCCTCTATGCGGGCCGGCTCAACGAGTATTGCAGCGAGCTGGCGCACCACTACAGTCTCAGCAGCAACGCGCAGAAAGCCGTGGAGTATCTGCACCGCGCGGGCCAGCAGGCCGTCGAGCGCTCGGCCGGTCTCGATGCGATGCGGCACTTCCAGACCGCTCTTGCGTTGCTCGAACGCCTGCCCGATACGCCCGAACGCGCACGCCAGGAATTGGCACTGCGCCTCTCGCTCGGTCCCGCGTTGATGGCGGCTCGGGGCTACGCTTCGCCGGAAGTGGCAGCCACGTATACACGTGCGCTGGAGCTGTGCGAACAGATCGGCGACTGCTCGCAGCTCTTTCCCGCGCAATTCGGCCTGCGCACTTACTACTCGTTGCGCGCGGATTACGCCACGGCACAAGACCTCGGTGAGCGGCTTCTGCGGATCGCGTGCAATGCGCACGATCCGGATCTGCTGGTCGAGGCGCATAGCGCATTGGGATCGAGCTCGTTCTTTCAAGGCGACTTCTGCATTGCGCGCGAGCACCAGGAAAAGATGCGCGCGCTCTACGTGCGCGAGCAGCATCGTGCGCATGCCTTTGTCTATGGCATGGATCCCGGTGTGCGAACGTTGAGCATCGCGTCGTGGACCCAGTGGTATCTGGGCTGTCCGGATCAGGCCCGCGAGCGCAGCCGGGAGGCGCTCGCACTCGCCCACACCGTCTCCCAGCCGTTCGGTCTCGCGTTCGCGCTTGTCTCTGCGGCCATGCTGCATCTGATCCGGCAAGAACCCCAGCTGGCGCAGGAATATGCAGAGGCTGCAATCACGCTATCGAGCGAACAGGGCTTTCCGTACTACCTGGCCTGGGCAACGATCCTGCGCGGTTCGTCGCTCGTCGAGCAGGGCAACGCCGGTGACGGCATCGAACAGATGACGCAAGGACTCGCGGCGTACCAGGCCACGGGCGCGGAGCTGTCGCACACTTATTTTCTGGGTATGCTCGCCGCAGCCCGCGGGCGCATCGGGCGAGTCCGCGAGGGACTTGATGCGCTCGCCGACGCGCTGGCTGTCGTCGACAAAACCGGCGAGCATTTCCACGAAGCGGAATTGCATCGGCTCAAGGGAGAGCTGATTCTCGAGCATTCGTGCGATCGAGCGGACCGGCAACAAGCCGAAGCCTGCTTTCAAAAGGCAATCGCCATCGCGGCCGACCAGCGCGCGACGTCGCTGCAGTTGCGTGCCACGCTGAGCCTCGCCCGCCTGTGGCAAACCCAGGGCAGGACGGGCGAAGCCGGCAAGATGCTGAGCCGCGTGTACGACGCATTCACTGAGGGCGCAGATACGGCCGATTTGCAGCAGGCGAAGGCGCTATTGAGTGACCTGGCGAAGGACACAAGCGCCTGGCGCCAGGACTGAAGCCATCGTACCGTCGTTCATCGCCACGCGTGCACCGTTCGCGCCGGCATATTCATGGATCACGTCAATCAAGGCCCGCGCTGATGCCAGCTGCACGCTCGACCTTGAAGGCAGCGATCAGCATGTTGAGCGCCTGGGCATGCTCGGCGAGCGAAGCCGCGGCAGCCGCACTCTCCTCAACGAGCGCCGCATTCTGCTGCGTGACCTCGTCCATCTGCGTGAGCGCGAGGCCGACTTGCTCGATGCCTTCGCTCTGCTCGCGTGAGGCAGCGGCGATGTCGTGAATCAGCGTGACGACGCGTGTCGTCGATGTCTGGATAGCCTCCATCGCGCCGCTCGCCTCGATCACGAGCCCGGCGCCGTTCGCGACGCGCGCCGTCGAGCCCGCGATGAGCCCGCCGATCTCCTTGGCCGCCGCCGAAGAGCGCTGCGCGAGACTGCGCACCTCGCCCGCGACCACGGCGAAGCCGCGCCCTTCCTCGCCCGCGCGAGCCGCCTCGACGGCGGCATTGAGCGCCAGGATATTGGTCTGGAACGCGATGCTCTCGATCGTGCCGATGATGTCCGTCATCTTCGACGAGTTCGCGTGAATCTCGTGCATGGTCTGCTCCATGCGCGTGACAGCATCGCGCCCGCGCCCGGCTAGGTCCGACGCGCCGAGCGCAAGCTCGCGCGCCTGCTGCGCATTGAGCGCATTGGCCCGTACCGTGGCGATCAGCGCCTGCATGGCCGAAGCCGTTTGCGCCAGCGACGAGGCCTGCTCCTCCGTGCGCTGCGAGAGATCGAGATTGCCGGTTGCGATCTGCTGGGTCGCCGTCGCCATCGCGTTCGCGCCCGTGCTCACCTGCCCCATCGTCGAACGCAAGCGCGTCTGCATTGCGGCCAGACCCTTTAGCAGCAGGCCCATTTCGTCGGCGCGGCGCACCGTGACGCCGGTTGTCAGGTCGCCGGCGGCGATCGCTTCGAAATGGACCATCGCCATGCGCAGCGGGTCCATCACCGCGCGGCGCAAACCGCGCCAGCTCAGGAACGCGATCAGCAGCGCAAGCGCGATGCTCGCGCCGCACACCACGCCGAGCGCGTGGAATCGCGCGCTCGATTGCGCGTCGGCGCGGCGCGCGGCTTCGTCGAGATCGCTTTCGAGCGCGGTCTGACTCGCGTTCATCGCCGAATAGAGGCCGATCAGCTCGGCGGCCCGACGTTCGTCCATCCAGCTCGTGTCGCCACGGCGAATCGCCGCGACCAGGCGGTCGATCGCATCGCGCCGCACCGCACCGCGCTTTGCGTCGAGATCGTTGGTGAGCGTTTGCAGCTCGGGAGGCTTCGGTAGCGCACGAAACTGCTGCCACCAGTGGTCCGATTCGGCGAGCAACATCTGGGCGCGATCGAGTTGCACGCCGAGTTGCGGCGAGTGCGGATTCGCCATCGCCCAGTCGAGGCCAAAGCGCGCACGCGACATCGCCGTGCCCGCTTTGCCGAGCGCCACCACCGAGGCGAAATGCACGGCGTACGCGTCGTGCTGCGCGCGCCTGGTTGTCTCCATGCCGAACAGGCTCACGACACCCATGGCGATGACCAGCACCCCGAGCGTCACGACCGTCAAGGCGAGCCGCAGGTTGATCGACAGATTCTTCATTATTTTTGTTCCATACACGAAACATATAACCGTATATGGAAGATATAACGGCATGACCGGGCGGAAGTTTAATCGCCTCCAGGCGGGTGTTTACCCTCGGCATGCGTGCGGGTTGCGGGTTGCGCGAAGCGCACGGCCTCCCTCGCGTACTAGCGCAGCTGACGCGTCCCGCGCCCCTTGCCTTTCGGGCTCTTCCCCGCGAAATCCCGTGCCAGCATGCTGATGCTCACGCTAGCGAACTTCTCGAGCAGCACCTTCTCGGCCTCGCGCAGCGTCGCCGACAAATGCGCGTTCACGGACTGCTCGATCAAGCATTCCGGATGATCTTCGGAGACCAGATCGGAAAAGAGCGGCGGCTCGCCGACGGCGCAATAGACATCGAGCAAGGTAATGCCGTCGAGCTCCACGCCCAGCACCCAGCCGCCCCCGTGCCCCTTCTCCGACTGCACGTATCCGCAGTCCCTCAAGCCCCCGAGCAGTCGCCGCACGACCACCGGATTGGTGCCCAATAGCGATGCGATGTCCTCGGACGTCAACGGGCCTTCTGCCCGATCCATGTGGATCAGCGCATGCAGCACTCGCGAAAGGCGGCTATCGGTCCTCACGTCGGCAATCCTTCTCATGAAACTTGAAATGTTGCATGAAGTGTAGCACACGACTATCATGCAACTTCTCGTGTTACTTGATGCCATGAGGTGCTGTTTGGCATCGCAGTCACGCAACCGGATGCGGAAGCAAGGAGAGAATCGTATGAAAGCAGACTATGACGTTGTCGTCGTCGGTGGGAGTTTCGCGGGTTTGTCGGCGGCCATGCAGCTCGCGCGCGCGCGGCGGCGCGTGCTGATCGTCGACAGCCGCGCGCCGCGCAACCGCTTTGCCGCGCATTCGCATGGATTCTTCGGGCAGGACGGCAAGTCTCCCGCGCAAATCGTCGAGGAAGCGAGCGCTCAACTGGCGGCCTACCCCACCGCTCGCCTGATCGACGGCGAGGTCTGCGCGGCGGCGTCGCTGGACGGCCGCTTCGTGCTCACGCTGCGCGATGGAAGCCGCTTCTGCGCCGAGCGGCTGATTCTCGCGACCGGCGTGCGGGACGAGCTGCCATCGCTGCCCGGTCTCGAGGAACGCTGGGGCAACAGCGTGCTGCATTGTCCTTACTGCCACGGCTATGAAGTTGCCGGGCGCGCGCTGGGCGTGCTCGCGACCCACCCGCTGTCGTTCCATCAGGCCATGCTGATTCCGGATTGGGGCCCGACAACGTGGTTCACTCAGGGCATGGTCGAACCGGACGCGGAAGATCTGGCTGCGCTCGACGCACGCGGCGTGCGCATCGAGCGCGCACCGGTCGTGGAAATTCTCGGCGATTCGCCGGCAATCACGGGTTTGCGTCTCGCCGATGGCCGCATCGTCGAGATCGACGCACTGTTCGTCGGCACGCGTACGCACATGGCGAGCGATCTCGCGAGCCAGCTTGGGTGCGCCTTCGACGAAGGCCCGTTGGGCCCGGTCATTCGCGTGGATGCGTGGAAGCAGACCAGCGTACCCGGTGTTTTCGCCGCCGGCGATGCCTCGAACCTCATGACCAATGCAACCTTCGCCTCGGCGTCCGGTGTGGCGGCGGGCGTCGCCGCACATCGATCCTTGATTTTCACGCACTGAGGCAAGCGCGCCATACGGAATCGGGACTGCGGATACAGCGTCGTGGCGTTGCCATTGCAATCCAGTTCGTAGACCTTATGTTTCTGGAAACGGCGCTTTAACCGTACTCCCGCCCTGCCCAGCACGCGAGCTTTCAACTAGATGAGGTCGCCCCCAACCATTGCGGCCGCTCTTTTCTGACATTTTCATTACGATGGTTTATTGTCTATACGTTAAATACATAAGACGCTCATCCGGCATGGGCCTCCCCAGACCCGCCTCACGCGAATTCTCGTGCCAATCCAATCAAGCGCCTCCTCTTCAGAGAAAACCCTACTTAACCGCCCATCGCCGATTGTCTATTTTGTCTATCCAACTGGCGGATTGCACTGCCTTTTCCTGAAGCTGCCGCAGGCTCTCGCAGCGGCCCCGAAGTCGATACTGGAGACTCCAAAGCAATGAAGAAGCTTGCCCTGTTCCTGGCGACCCTGGCGATCGCCACCTCCGCCTTCGCGAAGGACTGGTCCACCATCCGGTTTGGTGTCGATGCGAGTTATCCGCCGTTTGAATCGAAGGCCGCCGACGGCAAACTGGTCGGCTTCGACATCGACCTCGGCAATGAAATTTGCAGGCGCCTGAACGCGAAATGCGTCTGGGTCGAGCAGGAATTCGACGGCATGATTCCGGCGCTCAAGGCGAAGAAGTTCGACGGCGTGCTCTCCTCGATGTCGATGACGCCGGAGCGCCAGCAGCAGATCGCCTTCTCGGCGAAGCTGTTCAATACGCCGACGCGCCTCGTCGCCAGGAAGGGCAGCAATCTCCTGCCGACGGCCGACTCGCTCAAGGGCAAGTCGGTGGGCGTCGAGCAAGGCACGATTCAGGAGACCTACGCGAAGAAGAACTGGGCGCCCAAGGGCGTGAACGTGGTGCCGTACCAAAACCAGGACCAGGTCTACGCGGACCTGATCTCGGGCCGTCTGGACGCCGCGCTGCAGGATGAAGTGCAAGCCGACATGGGCTTTTTGAAGACCCCGCGCGGCGCGGGCTTCCAGTTCGCGGGCAAGGAAATCCCGTCGGACGCAGCGGGCATTGGCCTGCGCAAGGAAGACACCGACTTGAAGGCGAAGATCGACAAGGCCATCGCCGACATGATCAAGGACGGCACGTACAAGAAGATCGAATCGAAATACTTCGACTTCGACGTGTACGGCAGCTAGGCACCGCAAGAAGGCCGGCCCCGCGCGAAGACGCGGTGCGCCTGGCCGTTGCACGAAAGCCCAGACCTCGGTCTGGGCTTTTTTGTTTTAACGGGTTCGCGTTGCGCAAGCCACCTGTCAATCCTTCGTTTCGGCTTCGATTTTCATGACAGCCGTATTACGCGCTAATAGTTGTCTATACATAAATCAATAGGACACCGCTCCGATATTCCCCCTGCCGCGCCATTTCGTACGAACGCCCGTTCTAATAGGCCAAATTCACAGCCGCTTCAGCGAAAACCCTACTTAACCAAACATTCTCGATTCGCTATCTTGTCTATTCAACTTTGCAGATGAACCCATCCTCTGCTTGAAGATGCCGCCAATTCACGGCACACCGAAGTCGATACTGGAGACCTCACGTCAATGAAGAAGCTTGCCCTGTCCCTGGCGATCCTGGCGATCGCAACCTCCGCCTTCGCGAAGGACTGGTCCACCGTCCGCTTCGGTGTCGATGCGAGTTACCCTCCGTTTGAATCGAAAAGCACGGACGGCAAGCTGGTCGGCTTCGACATCGATCTGGGCAACGAAATCTGCAAGCGCATGAACGCGAAGTGCGTCTGGGTCGAAAGCGAATTCGACGGCATGATCCCGGCACTCAAGGCCAGGAAGTTCGACGGCGTGCTCTCGTCGATGTCGATGACGCCGCAACGCGAGGCGCAGATCGCGTTCTCGGCGAAGCTGTTCCATACGCCCACTCGCCTCGTGGCGAAGAAGGGCTCGAGCCTCCAGCCGACAGCCGACTCGCTCAAGGGCAAGACCGTGGGCGTCGAGCAGGGCACGATTCAGGAGACCTATGCGAAGCTCAACTGGGCGCCCAAGGGCGTGACGATCGTGCCCTACCAGGATCAGGACCAGGTCTACGCCGACCTGATCTCGGGCCGTCTGGACGCCGCGCTGCAAGACGCCGTGCAGGCCGAACAGGGCTTCCTGAAGACTCCGCGCGGCGCGGGCTTCCAGTTCACGGGCGGCGACATGAGCGATCCGAAGGGCACGCTCGGCACCGGCGCCGCGATCGGCCTGCGCAAGGACGACCCCGACCTGAAGACCCAGATCGACAAGGCCATCGCCGACATGATCAAGGACGGCACGTACAAGAAGATCGAGTCGAAGTACTTCGACTTCGACGTGTACGGCGGCTAATAACACACCGCCGGCATCCGGCGCAGTCACATCATCATGCAAACACAGACGCATCCGTTGATTTCCCCGGCGCTCGGCACCGAGCGCCATCTGACGAGCTTCCACTACGGCCCGGCCGGCGTGCAGAAGATCTACATTCAGTCGTCGCTGCATGCCGACGAATTGCCCGGCATGCTGGTCGCCTGGGCGCTGCGCAGGCGTCTCGCCGCGCTCGAGGCGGCGGGCAAGCTGCGCGGCGAGATCGTGGTGGTTCCCGTGCCCAATCCGATCGGCCTGAACCAGCGCCTGCTCGGCCAGATGCTCGGCCGCTTCGAAACCGGCACCGCCTCGAACTTTAACCGCAACTTTCACGATCTCGCCGGGCTCGTGATGCCACGCATCGAATCCCGCCTCACCGGCAACGCGCAGCAGAATCTGCGTGCTGTGCGCGCCGCCATGCGCGAGGCGCTCGCCGAACAAACGCCGAGCACCGAGCTTCAGTCGCAGCGCCTCGCGCTGCAGCGTCTCTCGTACGACGCCGACATCGTGCTGGACCTGCACTGCGACTTCGAAGCCGCCATGCATCTCTACACGAACCCCGACCTGTGGCCCGACGTCGAGCCGCTCGCGCGCTATCTCGACGCGAAGGCGTCGCTCCTCGCGCTCAATTCGATCGGTAATCCATTCGACGAGATCCACAGCTTTTGCTGGTCCGAATTGCGTGCGCGCTACGGCGAGCGCTATCCCATTCCGAATGGTTCGATATCCGTAACAATCGAGCTGCGCGGCCAGGCGGACGTGTCCTATTCGTTCGCCGAGCACGATGCGAACGCGATCGTCGAATACCTGACGCACCGCGGCGTGATCGAAGGCACGCCGGCACCGCTGCCGCCGCTCGAATTCGGGCCCACGCCGTTCGCCGGCAGCGAGTCGCTCATCGCGCCGGTCTCCGGTGTGCTCGTGTTCCGCACACCGGCTGGCGCCCGGGTCGAGCCCGGCCATCCGATCGCCGATATCGTCGACCCGCTGACCGATCGCGTCGTGACGATCAAGAACGCCGTTGCCGGCGTGCTGTACGCACGCCAGCGCGCACGCTTTGCCACTGCGGGGATGGAGGTGGCGTGTGTCGCGGGCGCAGAACCCATTCGCAGCGGCTCGCTACTGCCGAACTGAGTTTCACGGTGTCAGCTTCGCGGCGCCAACGCGCCGGGACGAACTCGCCATCGGCCACGTTGTCAAAAATAGCGTGGCCGGAGTTCGTTCTCATGAAGCGCTTTTGTTCCGCAGTTGTACTCGTCGTGCTCACGGCCGGCTGTGCCTCCACGCCGCCGCCCGTGAGCGATCAATCCGCCCGGCAGGCTCCGGCGAAGACGTATTACTACGCAAACAATGCCGTCGCGCGCGGCAATTCTCCTTCGAAGCCGCCGGCGCTCAGCGTCGGCGTCAGCGATCCCGATACGCAACTGATCCTGCCGTGGTTTCTCACGGACCTGATCAACGCGGTCAACGATCCCTGGTCGGTCACCGTAACGCCGGAAAACTTCTCCGTGGTGTTCAACAAAGTGAGGCCGTTGAACCCGGACGGCACCGCGCCTGAGGATGCCCTGCTCGATCGCACGCGACTGATCGTGCCGAGGAACGCGGTCGAAGTGCATGTCGAGCGCGTTCAGGGCCAGGCGCTCGAGTCGGCACACTCAAGCTGACGAGCGTCGGGCTAGCGATCGAATTCCGTGCCGCGCACCGCCTCGATCAGATAATCGACAAACGAGGCAATGCGCGCCGAAATCGCGGTATTGCGGTAGTAAACCGCATTGATCGGCTGCCGGACATCCTGCGTCTGGCGCGTGAAGAGCTGCACGAGCGCCCCTTCGCGCCGGTCGCGCGCGGTCATGAAGTCGGAAAGACATACGATGCCGGCGCCCGCCAGCGCGAGCTGCCGCAGCGTCTCGCCGCTCGACGACCAGATGGTCGGCGCGATTCGATACGGTTCGTTGTCCGGCCCCGATATCGGCCAGACATTGAGCGCCTCGGGCTGATTGAACCCCAGCAGCGCGTGCTTCGCGAGGTCCTCCACGCGCTTGGGGTGCCCATAGGCTTCCAGATACGCCGGACTCGCGAGCATGCGCACGCGGCTGCGGCCCACGGGCTTGCCATGCAGCGTGGAGTCCTTCAGCGCACCGATCCGGATGGCCACGTCCGTGCGCCGCTCGAGCAGGTCGATGATCCCTTCGTTACTATTGAGCTCCAGTTCGACCTGCGGATAGCGCTCGCGGTAACCCTGCACGAGGGGCACGATCACGTGGAGCATGAACGGCGTGGCCGCATCCACGCGCAGCCGCCCCGAGGGCCGCTCGCGGCGCGCGGCCATCTGCTCCTCCGCGCCCTCCACCGAAGCGATGATCGCCCGCGCGTCGTTCAGAAACGCCCGCCCCTCCTCCGTCAACTCCAGGCGGCGTGTCGTGCGACGCAGCAGCGTGGTCTTGAGCTTCTCCTCCAGCCTTCCGAGGGTCCGGCTCGTGGCCGAGATCGTGAGGTCGAGTTGCTGCGCGGCGGCCGTGATGGAGCCGCTGTCGACGACGCTCACAAAGGCTTGCAGCTCATCCAGGGTGATTTTCATATTTGATTTCAAATCAAAACATATTCGTTTATAGGCTAGTTTTTAATCAAAAGTAAAGGGCGCACACTTCGTCCCATCTTCTTCGAAGCCAGGACTGGATACCATGCCCCTCGCCCTCCTTGCGCTCACTATCAGCGCTTTTGCCATCGGCACGACGGAGTTCGTGATCGTCGGCCTGATACCGACGATCTCCTCCGACCTCGCCATCGGCCTGCCTTCCGCCGGCCTGCTCGTGAGCCTGTACGCATTGAGCGTCGCCGTGGGCGCGCCCGTGCTCACCGCGCTGACCGGGCGCGTGCCGCGCAAGCTGCTGCTCGCAGGACTCATGGCGCTGTTCACGATCGGCAACCTCGTGGCGTGGCGCGCGCCCAGCTATGAATCGCTGATCGTCGCGCGGATTCTGACCGGCCTCGCGCACGGCGTGTTCTTCTCGGTGGGCTCGATCATCGCCACGACGCTCGTGCCCAAGGAGAAGGCGGCCAGCGCCATCGCCACCATGTTCAGCGGCATGACGGTGGCCTTCGTCGCGGGCATTCCGCTGGGCACCTTCATCGGACAGCACTTCGGCTGGCGCGCGACGTTCCTGGTGGTTGCAATGTTCGGGTTGATCGCGTTTCTCGGCGCCGTGGCCTTCGTTCCGCGCAAGCTCGCGCATACGCCGCCCGCAGGCCTCTTCAAGCAATTCCGCGTGCTCGCCCAGCCCCGCCTCGCGCTGGTCTATGCGATGACCGCGGTGGGCTACGGCGGCTCGCTCATCGCCTTCACCTTCATGGCGCCGCTGCTCGAGCAGATCACGGGCTTCACGCCTGCCGAAGTCAGCATCGTGCTCGTGGCCTATGGCGTGTCCGTCGCGGTGGGCAACCTGTGGGGCGGCAAGCTCGCCGATAGCGTGGGCCCGGTGAAGGCGCTCAAGCGCATCTTCCTGCTGCTCGCCGTCGTGCTGTTCGCGCTCACGTTCACCGTGCACAGCCCGTGGCTGGCCGTACTCACCATGCTGGCCTGGGGCGCGGTCGCGTTCGGCAACGTGCCGGGCCTGCAGGTGTACGTCGTCAAGCAGGCACGCCACTTCGCACCGGAGTCCGCCGACGTCGCATCGGGCTTCAACATTGCCGCGTTCAATCTTGGCGTGGCGGGCGGCTCCTCGCTCGGCGGCCTGATCGTCGCGCACATCGGCCTCGGTCATACGCCGTGGATCGCTGCTGCCGTCACGCTGGGTGCATATGCACTCACCGCGCTCAGCGGCCGGCTCGACCGCCGCGAAGGTCTGCCCGAGCGCACGGCCGAGCCCGTGGAAACCGTTCACTGAACCCCTTTTCCGATTTTCCCCAGCTTGCAGGAGCACACCAGCATGAACGCATCGACCCAACGGCCCCCGTTCGCGGGCAAAACGTTCGAAGTCCGCTACGACGGCCTCACCGCAATCAACGCCTATGCCGAAGACGGCACCCACATGCGCTACGAGATCACCGAAGGCGATTTCACGGGCGCGAAGGGCGAAGTCGCCTATACGTGGCAGCACGTCGCCGGCGAGATCTACGCGATCTCGTGGCAGGAAGCCAACCGCGCGACCGTCGTGCATATCGACGATTTCGCCGCCGGCACGTCGCGCTCGTTCTTCACCGCGCCGTCGCTCGACTTCTTCCGTCTTGAAGGCAGCCTGCGCGCAGTCTGAGCGCAGCCCGAGCGAAAACCCCGAAACGCGATTCGATCATGTCCACTTCACTCGAAAAACTGACGCTAGGCGGCTTGAGCATCGGCATCGAGCTGCCGCTCGACAACGACTGGTCGCCGGCCGGCGATGCCAGGCGCCAGCGCGATGGGCGACGCCACGGCGTGCCCGACCTGGAGATTCACGCGGACCTCGCGCAGCTTGCGGACACGCTCGGCTTTCGAGCGCTCTGGGTACGCGACGTGCCGCTGTACGATCCGTCGTTCGGCGACGCTGCTCAGGTGTTCGAAACGTTTTCCTATCTCGGCTACCTGGCGGGCATCACGCGCGACATCCTGCTCGGCACGGGCGCCGTGGTCCTGCCGCTGCGCGAGCCGCTTCTCACGCTCAAGTCGGCCGCCTCGATCCAGACCTTGAGCCACGATCGTCTGCTGCTCGGTGTCGCGAGCGGCGACCGGCCGGTGGAGTATCCGCTGTTCGGCCGCGACTACGAATCCCGAGGGGCCAGCTTCCGCAAGCAGATCGCGCTCCTGCGCAGCGGCGCGCGCGGCTACCTGCCGCCCGGGATCGAAGTGCTGCCGCACACTCGCACGCCACTGCCCTTGTTCGTTGCGGGTCTCGCGCAGCAACAGCCGGAGTGGCTTGGCAAGAACATGGACGGCTGCCTCGCGTACCCGGGCACGCCTGCGGATCATGCGCGCCGCGTCGCTGCATGGCGGGCGGTGGCGGGCGCGAAGCCGTACGTGAGCTTCATCCATCTCGATCTCGCCGAAGACCCCGACGAGCCGCTGCAGCGCCATCGCTTCGGTGCACGCGCGGGGCGCAATGCGCTCATCGCCGAACTGGAGGCCATGCGCCAGGCGGGCGTCGATCACATCGCCCTGCATTTCCGGCGCAATCGCAGGCCGCTCGACGAGACATTCAGCGAAATCGCCAGCGAAGTCCTTCCCCATTTCCATCAAGACGTGACGGAGCAAACAGCATGAACCAGGCTCAACTATCGAAGCCGGATCAGTCCGAACAGCGGGAACGGTCGGCAAGCGCATGGCTTTCGCTGCTGGCGCTCGCCATGGGTGCGTTCAGCATCGGCACGACTGAATTTTCTCCGATGGGCCTGCTGCCCGTCATCGCCCAGGGCGTGCACGTCTCCATCCCGACCGCCGGCATGCTGATCACCACCTATGCGATTGGCGTCATGGTCGGCGCGCCGCTGATGACGCTCGCCTTTTCGCGCTGGTCGCGCAAAACGGCGCTGATCGCGCTGATGAGCATCTTCACCATCGGCAATCTGCTCTCGGCGGTGTCGTCGAACTACACGACGCTGCTGCTCGCGCGCCTCGTCACGAGCCTCAATCACGGCGCGTTCTTCGGGCTCGGCTCGCTCGTGGCGGCGAGCGTCGTGCCGCGTCACAAGCAGGCCAGCGCGGTCGCCACCATGTTCATGGGACTGACGATCGCGAACATCGGCGGCGTGCCCGCCGCGACGTGGCTCGGCCAGACGATCGGCTGGCGCATGTCGTTCGCCGCGACCGCGGCGCTCGGCGTGCTCACGATGCTGATTCTGCGCATGGCGCTGCCGAAGGGCGAAGCCGGGAAGGTGCCGCACGTTCGCGGCGAGTTGAAAGTGCTCACGCGCCCCGTGGTGTTGATGGCGATGGCCACGACCGTGCTCGGCGCCGGTGCGATGTTCACGCTGTACACCTATATCGCGCCGACGCTCGAACACATCGCGGGCGCATCGCCCGCCTTCGTGACCGCCATGCTCGTGCTCGTGGGCGTGGGCTTTTCGATCGGCAACGTGGCGGGCGGCCGGCTCGCGGACCGCTCGCTCAATGGCAGCCTGATCGTCTTCCTGATCCTGCTCGTCGCCATCATGCTCGCGTTCCCGCTGCTCGCGAAAAATCACATCGGCACCGCAATTGCCGTCGTGATCTGGGGCATCGCCACCTTCGCTGTCGTGCCGCCCTTGCAGATGCGCGTCATGCGTGCCGCTTCGGAAGCGCCGGGGCTGGCCTCTTCGGTCAACGTGGGCGCCTTCAATCTCGGCAATGCCGTGGGCGCGGCCGCGGGCGGCGCGGCGATTTCGGCGGGCTTTGGCTATGCGTCGGTGCCCATCGTGGGCGCGCTGATCGCCGCTGCGGGTCTCGCGCTCGTGTTCGTGCAGATAGCCCTGCAGCGCCAGCAGCCGCAGCACAGTTCGGCACGCGATCTCCCGCCGGGCAATATTTGATTTCAATTCAATTGTATTTCGCATTTACTGCCGTTTTTCGCATAGATCGAAATGGGCACAATGACTCCATCGACCGCTCCTTTCCCTCACTGACCCGGAGAAACTCATGAGCAACATTCCCGCATTCGGCCTCGGAACCTTCCGCCTGCAAGGCCAGGTCGTCATCGACTCGGTGCGCAACGGGCTTGAAGTCGGCTACCGCGCGATCGACACCGCACAGATCTACGGCAACGAAGCCGAAGTGGGCGAAGCGATCGCCGCCTCGGGCGTCGCGCGCAAGGAGCTGTTCCTGACCACGAAGATCTGGGTCGACAACTACTCCCGCGACAAGCTGGTTCCGAGCCTCAAGGACAGCCTCAAGAAGCTGCGCACCGACGAAGTCGACCTCACGCTGATCCACTGGCCCGCGCCCAACAACGGCGTCTCGCTCGAGGAATTCATGAGCGCGCTCGCCGAGGCGAAGTCGCAAGGCCTCACGAAGCAGATCGGCGTTTCGAACTTCAACATCGAGCTTACGAAGCAGGCGATCGCCGTGGTCGGCAAAGAGAACATCGCGACCAACCAGATCGAACTGAGCCCGTATCTGCAAAGCCGCAAGCTCGTGGGCTTCCTGCAGCAGGAAGGCATCCACGTCACGTCGTACATGACGCTCGCCTACGGCAAGGTGCTCGGCGACCCGGTCATTCGCGCGATCGCCGAACGACGCCACGCGACGCCGGCGCAAGTGGCGCTCGCCTGGGCGCTGCGCCTCGGCTACTCGGTGATTCCTTCGTCGACGAAGCGCGAAAACCTCGCGAGCAATCTGCTCGCGCAGACGCTGCAACTGACCGACGAAGACAGGGCGGAAATCGCGGCGCTCGAGCGCAATGGCCGCGAGGTTAGCCCCGAGGGTCTCGCGGCGCAGTGGGACTGATCCGGGACTGATGCGGGACTGAAACCCCGAAGCCCATTTTGAACGTTCGCGGCGTATGCGCCACGAACCCGAACAGGAAATACATCGTGAAGCATGACCCGCTTTTCCAGCCTCTCAAACTCGGCGCACTGACGCTGCCCAACCGCATCGTGATGCCGCCGATGACGCGCTCGCGCGCGAGCCAGCCCGGCGACGAGGCCAACGACCTGATGGCCGGGTACTACGCGCAGCGCGCCGCTGCCGGACTCATCGTGAGCGAAGGCACGTACATCGCGCCGCTCGGCAAGGGCTACGCGTGGACGCCCGGCATTCACACGGCCGGCCAGATCGAAGGATGGCGCAAGGTGACGGATGCGGTTCATGCCAGGGGTGGCCGTATCTTCGCGCAGCTCTGGCACGTGGGCCGGCTGAGCCACACGAGCCTGCTTGGCGGCGAGCAGCCGGTATCGTCTTCGGCGCTGCAGGCCAAGGGCGTGAACGTGTTCATCGCCAGCGGCGACGACGGTGTGCCGGGATTCGTTCAGGCCTCCGAACCACGCGCGCTGAGCGTCGACGAAATCCGCGAAATCGTGGACCAGTATCGCACGGCGGCCCGCAACGCGATCGAGGCCGGCTTCGACGGCGTCGAGATGCACGCGGCGAACGGCTATCTCGTCAATCAGTTCATCGATTCCAATGCGAACACGCGCACCGATGCATACGGCGGCGCGCTCGAAAACCGCCTGCGCTTTCTCGACGAAGTAGCGCATGCGCTCGTGGAAGGCACGGGCGACGCGCAGCGCGTGGGCATCCGTCTTGCGCCGCTCACGACGCTCAACGGCTGTGAAGACGCCGATCCGGAAACGACCTATCTCGCAGCGGCCAAAAAGCTCGGCGAGATCGGCGTGGTCTACATTCATATCGCGGAAGCCGACTGGGACGACGCGCCTCACATGCCGCTCGAATTCAAGCGCAAGCTGCGTGCCGCCTATCCCGGCGTGCTGATCTACGCCGGCCGCTACACGGGCGAGCGCGCACGCGACGCCATCGACGCGGGCTGGGCCGACTTGATTGCGTTTGGCCGTCCGTTCGTCGCCAACCCCGATCTCGTGCAGCGTCTGCGCAGCGGCGCGCCACTCGCGCAGCATCAGCGCGAAACGCTGTTCGGCGGCGGCGCGAAAGGCCTCACCGACTACCCTGTGCTCGACGGCGCCGAGGCTGCCGCGTAAGCAGCGTGCGTACGCACCGCTACCGGCCCGACTCCGCAGACTAGCCGCGCAATGATGCAATTGCATCATTGCGCGCGCGGCCCGAACCTCGCACCCTCTTCAACAGGGCCCGCAACGCGATCGCGATCGTCCACGAATTGTCGCCGTTCGGCAGCGCCGCCCGCCAACGACCCCACGGTCACGCGCAAAGCCCGCCAGCGCCTGGGCAGGCAACTCCCGCACAGCGGGCCAAGCGAGCATGGCCTCTCCCCTCTCCACACTGTTTCTGCACGGCGGCCCGGGACTCTCGTCGATCGCCGAACGCGATCTCTACGGCCACACGCTGCCCATTCACTGGTGGGATCAGCCGCGCTCGGTCGTACTGTTCGCACGGCCGTTCGACGCGCTCGTCGAAGCGGCGGAAGACGAAATCCGCATGCTCGCCGACACGACCGGACGGCCCGTCGATCTGCTCGCGCATTCGTTCGGCGCGCATCTCGCGCTGCGCCTGATCGCTCGCGTGCCCGCACACGTCGGCAAGCTGTGGCTGCTCGCGCCCGTGTATGACATCGGCGATGCCTTCGTGCGGCTCGCGACACGGCTGCTGACGCGCTCGCCGTCCTCCGAACCGCTGCTCGCCGCGCTCGAGGAATTCAAGGCGACCGGCGACTACGCGCGCTTCGCACGGCTTGCAGCTCAAGTCACCAGCTTTGCGAACCTGTTCGAACTTTACTGGAGCGCGGGTACAAACGCGCGCAGCCGCTGGTATCTGGATCTGCTCGCACGCCAGAACATCGTCGACCCAAACGCGTTCGAGGTCATCGTGCGCGACTTCTGGGCCGATCCGCTACCACCTCTCGCGCCCGTGCCGGGCGTGCAAAAAGTGCAACTGGTATTCGGCCGGGAAGATCCACTCATCGACCTGAACGCCGAGCGTCGCATATGGACGCAACTGTTTCCACCCGCGCAGTGCATCGAGCTCGACACGGGCCATTTCGTTCATCTGGAAGCGCCGGCGTCGCGTTGGTGGAAACCGGCCCAGGGTCTGCAACGGCCTAATGACCCGCGCGTCTGATCTGCTGCACGAGCTCGGCATTCGAATGCACGCCGGCACGCTCGTGTATCGCCTGCAGATGGTTGCGAACCGTTGCGGGTGCGATGGCCAGCAAGCGCGCAATCTCCTTGTGCGTGAGGCCCTCGGTCACGAGCTTCGCGACTTCGAGCTCGCGTCGCGACAGCGCGTCCACCGGCACACGCGCACGCGCACGCACGAACATCGCGTCACTCACGACTTCAATGAAGAACAGCACGGCTCGCCCCTGAAAGCTCGACTGGCCCGCAGCGCCGGCGGTACGCGCAAGATCGCCCGGTAAAGCACGGTGCGCCGCGGCCGGCCATTCCTGACGCAGCAGATCGCGAAACCCCGGCTCGACGAAAAGAAAGTCGCCCGCAGCGTCGCAGACCGCCAGCGACCACACCGCTTCGCCACCATGCGGCCGGATTCGCTCCATCTGAAACGCGCGGCTCGTTTGCAAGGCCTCGGTAAGATGCGGGAACACCACCTCGAGCGTTTTGCGCTGCGTTTCGTCGAATGGTCTGTCCTCGTAGGCGCCGTACAGCGAAACGACCTGAAGCAAGCCCTCCTCGCCCGACCTGCTGCCAATGACCAGCCCGTGCATATGGCGGTAGCGGCGCAAGTAGTTCGACATCCCGGGATCGCGACATTGCGCAAAGAGCGCTGAAAGCGGCAGATTGCCCGCGGTGCCGAGATGGGCGAGACACCCCATTCCGGCCCAATCGCGCTCGCGGACTAATTCATATTCCTTGATGGAATCCGGCGAGTCGTTGTAGAGATAGGGCCCGTGATATCGCGCGCCGCGCGCGTCGCGGCGGACCGTGCCCCAGCGTGCCACGTCGAACGGCACGAGCTGCTTGAGCAATTTGAGCGCATAGGCCTGGAACGCTTCGAAGGGCACTTCACGTGCCGCGCCATGCAAAGACAAAAGAAAGCCACTGAGGTCGTGCATGGCTACCTCCGCCTTCGAATTCCGCGGATTGCCCCCAGCTGAAAACGGAAAACGCCAGAATCAGATTGTGCCCTTCGTTTTTATTTTGATAGCACAGAATCGACACGTATCCAAGCGCATTCAGACAGACATGAACATGCGATGAATCTCACGCCCGGATATCCCATGGTTTCTGTAACCAAGGCTGTTTCGCGATCGCCCAATAGTCTTTTCATTTAACCAATTAAACTGCGTCTGATTAAAAGATTTGCAGATTAGCCACTCGCCCGAAATCGCCAATGTGTGTTGCGTCCCTCACACACTGGCAGATTTCGAGCGGTTTTATCGCGAAAACGGAATCACTCTTGCCGGCGCTACGCCTCCAGCTGCTCGAGCACCTTGCCCTTCGTTTCGATGCCGAGGAAATGCACCGTAATGGCAGCGAGGAACGGTACGGCGGCAAGAATATAGAACGCCACGTCGAGATTGCCGCCAATCATCGTCTTCGAGACGATGGTGGGCGCGAAGATGGCCGCCACTTTCAGCCACGCGCCGCCCACGCCGCAGCCAAGCGCGCGGATGCTCGTGGGATACAGCTCGGGCGTATAGACGTACGCCGTGATGAAACCGCAGGCGAGAAAGCCGAGCGAGAGCGCACAGAACGTCGCCACCACATAGACCGACATGGCATGGCAAATGCCTGCCAGCGCGAGCGACAGTGCGCACAGCACGAACGAGACATTGATGATGGGCTTGCGGCCTACCTTGTCCACCAGCAGCGCGCAGGTGAGCGAGCCGATCACGCCGAGCACCGAGGCGGCCACCGCGAGATTGAGCGCGAGTTGCAGCGGTGCGTGATAGACGTTGCGGTAGATCGTAGGCAGCCAGGTGGAGAGGCCGTACTGAATGAAGCCGCACGTCATCCACAGCATGGCCACCGCGAGCGAGCGCTTGAGGTAGACCGGCCCGAACAGATCCTTCACGCTGCGCTTCGGATGGCGCTTCACGAGCGCATCGAAATCGGCGGCATTG
The DNA here is from genome assembly GCA_035277805.1 of Paraburkholderia sp. Classification (GTDB taxonomy): domain Bacteria; phylum Pseudomonadota; class Gammaproteobacteria; order Burkholderiales; family Burkholderiaceae; genus Paraburkholderia. The sequence continues at coordinate 42,037 of DATEJU010000005.1, forward strand.
GTGACCGGCTCGAGCGGTCCCTTCGCGCTGCGCTCGAACGCGCTCACGGCCGTATCGGCTTCCTGCAGGCGCTCGCGTTCGGCGAGCCAGCGCGGCGACTCGGGCACGAGCCTGCGCAGCACGAAGAACAGCACGAGCGGCATCGCGCCGATGAAGTACATCGCCTGCCAGCCGAAGCGCGGCACGATCCAGGCGCCCAGCGCGTTCGCCGCCAGCAGGCCGACCGGGAACACGATCTCGTAGAGGAGAACGAAACGTCCACGGCCATGAGCGCGGCTGACCTCGTTGATATACGTTGCGGCCACGGGCAACTCGCCGCCGAGACCGAAGCCCTGAACCACGCGCAATGCGGCGAACACCATGAAAGTAGGCGCGAAACCGCAGGCGATGCTCGTCACGCCGATGACGCCCGAGCTCCACGCGATCGCACGCACGCGGCCGTGGCGCTCCGCGAGCCACGGAAACAGGAAGGCGCCGAACAACTGGCCTACCGAGCCCGAGGCGATCAGAAAGCCGATCTCCCACGGCGTGAGATGCCACTTCTGGATCAGGATCGGCAGGGTCGCGGCAATCGCGATCACGTCGAAGCCGTCGAAGAACGTCGCAAGGCCGATCAGGATGCGCGCGCGCACCTGCATGGCGTTGGTCGGCAGCCGCTCGAGCCGCGCGATGATCGACCCGCGCGTGAGCGGCCCACTGAACGGCTCGGCGACCGTGGCGCCGCCGCGATGGCCGATGGTAGTGTCGAAAGTTCTCATGCCTGTCGTCCCGTCTCCGTGATGTCTCGTGTATGTGGTCTTAAGCAAGCGCCTTGCTGGTGTCCGTGAGCGCCGCGATGTCGACCGCGCGCCCCTGGCTCATCCATTTGCGCGCGAGCTTGAGGTCGCGCGCGGAGTTGATCGCGATGACGCCGCGCAGATGCCCCTCCTGCACGAAGAAGAGCGTTGCGCGCTTTTCTTCGAGGCTGCCGCGCAGGGCCGGCGCGACGCCGGCCGGAATGTCACCGAGAATCTGCAGATTCACGTCGTACTGATCGGACCAGAACCACGGAATTTCCGCATAGGGCGTCTTCACGCCGAGCACCGCCTTGGCCGCCGCAATCGCCTGATTCTGGGCATTGGCCCACGATTCCAGCCGCACGCGGCGCTTGAGCCATGCATTTGGATGGTTGGCCACGTCGCCGCAAGCGAATACGCAGGGATCCGAAGTTTCCCCGAATTCGTCCACGACGATGCCGTCCTCGACCGCGAGGCCCGCGGTCTCGGCGAGCGCCGTATGCGGCGCGAGACCGATGCCGGCCACAGCAAAGTCCGCGTCGAGCGTGCTGCCGTCGGCGAAGGTCGCGCGCACGCCGCCGTCCTCACGGTCTTCGAGCGAGACGAGCGCCGCATTCAGGCGCACATCCACGCCGTTCGCGCGGTGCAGTTCGAGCAGGAAGTCGGAAACGTCCTGCGGCAGCGAGCGAGCGCACAGACGCGGCGCGCCTTCCACCACGGTGGCTTCCACGCCGAGATTGCGCGCCGTCGCGGCCACTTCGAGCCCGATCCAGCCGCCTCCCACCACCAGCACGCGCTGGCTGCGGCGCAGCCGCTCGCCCAGCGCCATCGCCTCGTCGAGCGTGCGCAAGTAGGTCACGTGCGCGCTCTTCGCAATGCTCGCGGGCAACTTGCGCGCCGCGCCACCCGTGGCGATCACGAGGCGGTCGTACTTCACTTCGCGACCCGAGCGCGTGACGACCACGCGCGCCGCGCGGTCGATCGACGTCGCGCAGTCGGGCTGCCAGGCTTCGACATTCAGCGCAGCGAATTCGTCGGGCCTGGCGATGCGCACCGTCTCGATATCGGCCTCGCCCGCGAGCACCGCCTTCGAAAGCGGCGGACGCTCGTAGGGCAGATGCACTTCGTCGGCGATCATCACGAGACGGCCGGCGTAGCCTTCCTTGCGCAGCGTCTTCACGACCCAGCCCGCGGCCTGGCCGCCGCCGATCACGACGACGGTGCGTGGCGCATCCTGTGTGCTGTTTTCCTGTGCGCCGCTCATTGCTTACGCTCCGTCATGAACTTGCCTTGCGGCGCGTCGGCGTTCTTCTGGCGGCGCGTATTGCCGTCGAGGCCGCCGTCGATGGCCCACTCCGCAAACACGGTCGGGCCCGGCTCGAATTCGCGCGGCTGCCATTCGGGCGTGAGCACGTCTTCGTCGGCGTAATACTCGATCAGACCGCCCGCCGGGTTCTTGAAGTACCAGAAGTACGCCGAGGAAACCGGATGCCGGCCCGGGCCGAGCTGCGTGGTCCAGCCGCAACGGCTGATATGCAGGCCGCCGCCGAACACCTCGTGGATGTCACGCACCGTGAACGCGACGTGATTGAGGCCCTTCTTGCCGTCGGGCAGCGCGAGCAGGAACAGGTCGTGGTGGCCGCCGTGCGGTGCGCAGCGCATGAACGCGCCGCGATTCGGGTAGCGGTCCGAAGTCTCGAAGCCGAGCAGTTCGTGATAGAACTTCTCCTGCGCCGCGAGGCAGTTCGTGAAGAACACCACGTGGCCCACTTCCACCGGCTCCGCGCGCTCATAGATGGGCGACGGCGAGTCCACGCGCAGTGTCTGGCCCCACACGTTCGAGGGCGAGCCCTTCACGTCGATCTCGCGGCGGCGCGTGACTTCCACGCGAATCGCCATGCCTGCGGGGTCGAAGCAGCCCACCGCTTCCGGCACGCTGTAATAGCCCGGCTGGCCCTTCAGGCGCTCGCGCAGGACGTCGAGTTCTTCGCGCGTGGCCACGCCCCACGTCACTTCGCGCAGTGTCGGGCCCGCTTCGAACGCGGCAGGCAGCGCAGCGTCGTGAGCGTCGGCGAGCAGCACGGTGCAGCCGTTGAGCGTTTCAAAACGCGCACGCGTTTCGTCGTGAGACGTCTCCTTCAAACCCCAGTCGGTGAAAAAGCGCCGGCAGGTTTCGAGGTCGGTCACGCCGTAGGTAATCTGTTCGATGCCGAGAATCGTCATGTTCATTGCTCCGTTGCGCGCGCTCAGGCGTTGGCCCAGGGCAGCGGCGCGTCGTTCAAGCCCCAGTAGAGGCTCTTCTGCTGCATGTATTCGCGAATGCCGAGCCGCCCTTTCTCGCGGCCCATGCCGCTCTCCTTCCACCCCGAGAACGGCGTGGAGATCGAAAACAGCTTGTACGTATTGATCCAGACGGTGCCCGCTTCCAGCTTGCGAGCCACGCGCCAGGCACGCTTGTAGTCGCGCGTCCAGATGCCGGCGGCAAGGCCGAACACGCTGTCGTTGGCTTCTTCGATCAGCGCAGCTTCGTCGTCGAAGCACATGGCCACCAGCACCGGCCCGAAGATCTCTTCCTGGCAGATACGCGCATTGTTCTGGAGTCCTTCCAGAATGGTCGGCTGATAGAAGAAGCCGTTCTCGCGTCCGTCGCCCACGGGACGCTCGCCGCCGCACAACAGGCGGCCGCCTTCTTCCAGACCGATCGCGACATAGCGCTCCACCGACTCGCGATGCTTTGCTGTGATGAGCGGGCCCATCTGCGTGTTCTCGCGCGTTGGGTCGCCCACGCGCAGCTTGCGTGCGCCTTCCACGAGGCGCTTCATGAATGCGTCATAAATCGAGCGCTGCACGAAGAGGCGCGATCCAGCAATACACGCTTCGCCCGACGAACTGAAAATGCCGTAGAGCACGCCGTTCACGGCGTGATCGAGATCGGCGTCTTCGAACACGATGGTGGGCGACTTGCCGCCCAGTTCGAGCGACACCGGCATGAGCTTTTCCGCCGCGATGCGCGCGATGCCGCGGCCCACTTCGGTGCCGCCCGTGAACGAGACCTTCTTCACGAGCGGATGGCGCACCAGCACGTCGCCGATCACCGAGCCCTTGCCCGGCAGCACGCTCAGAATGCCCTTGGGTACGCCCGCTTCTTCGCAGATGCGCGCGAGCGCGAGCGAGACGAGCGGCGTGACTTCGGCGGGCTTGAGCACCACCGCGTTGCCGGCCGCGAGCGCGGGGGCGAGCTTCTGTGCGTCCGAGGCGATCGGCGAATTCCACGGCGTGATTGCGGCGACAACGCCAATCGGCTCGTGCACGCTCATCGTCAGGTAGTCGCCGCGCGAGGGCGTGAGGTCCTCGTCGAGGGTTTCGAGGCAGGCGGCGAAGTAGCGGAACGTGTTGGCGGCGCTCGCCACCAGCACGCGCGTCTCGCCAATGGGCTTGCCGTTGTCGCGGCGCTGCAATTGCGCGAGCGCTTCGTGGCGCTGCATGATGAGATCAGCAATGCGATAGAGTACGAGCGCGCGCAGATGCGGCTTCATGCTGGCCCATTCGCCCCGCTTCCAGGCGGCGTGCGCTTTTTCGACGGCCTCGCTGGCGTCTTCGGCGCTCGCCGTCGAGACCTCCATGTTCACCGACTGGTCGGCGGGATAAAGGCTCGCAAAAGGCGCGGCGCGTCCCTGGCGCCACTCGCCGCCGATCAGGATATCGCCGTTCGGAACGAGGCTGGTATCGAATGGAGTCATGTCAGAGGTCTCTTGGTTTCAGTGCCGGCGATGCAGTGCATATGCACGCGCATCGCCGTCCATCGCTTCAAAATCGTTTCGTCAGATCACGCAGCGCGCGGCCCGGTTGCGCAGCGCGCGAATCGCGCTGTACGCGGTGAGCGCCGAGGTCTTCGGGTTATCGGGCAGCGGCTTGCCGCACATCTCGAGCGACATCTCGCCAAACACGCCGCGCGCGACGATGCGGTGCACGTTGCGCTCGACCGCCGGATCGGCAATCAGGCGCACCACTGTCTGATCGAGGCCGAGGCCCGCGAGCGCGATGGTGGCCGCCACGTTCGCGTTCTTCGGAAAGAGCCGCGCGGCTTCGCGCGCGCTGCCTTCGAAGATCACTTGCTCTTTCGTGAGCGCACGCAGATCGCAGATCTTTTCCGCCGGCGTATCGAGCCAGCCGAGCGGCGGCTTGCGGCCCGTGTACAGCACTTCGTCGAGGCCGCCGAGCTTCGCCGCCGAAAGCGCGTCGATGCCGCCGATCGCGCCAGAAAGCAGCGTGACCGTGGCGTCGCCTTCGTCGGCGGCGAGCGAGAGGCGCTCGAGCAGATCGACGTCGGAGAGCGCGCCGATCGAGGCCACCGCGCAATCGGTGCCGTTTTGCAGCAGTGGCACGACGTGATCGACGAGCGCTGCGTGGCCCGCGCATTCGAGCGCGAACTGCGGCTTGGTCGTTAGGGCGTGCACCGACGAGACCACTTCCACCGCGCCGTCCACCTGCTCGCGCACGGCGGCAGCATGTTGCTCGGGCACGATCACGTGCGAGACGTGCACGAGCGGGTCCGCCGCGACCGCGCGATACACGGTCTGCCCGATCGCGCCGAAGCCGATCATTGCGATGTCGACAGGTGCGTGAGGCATGTGGTCCGCCTGACTGTTACGCATGTTGGGGCTCCTCTTTGCGCACCGGCGGGCCCGCGAACGTGGTCTCGAAGCTGCCCACGGACTTCATGTCCACTTCGAGCAGCACCGGGCCATTGAAGGCCATGCCTTCGCCGATGACCTTGTCCGCGTCGTCGAGCGACGAGAGACGGAAGTGCTTGAGACCCAGGCTCGCGCAGAACTGCGAGAACTCCGGCTGGTGCAGATCGACGTACATGCGGCGGCCGCCGTACTGTGCGTCCTGAATGTTGCGGATCACGCCGTAGCACTGGTCGTTCATCAGCACGATCATCACGTTGGCCTTTTCCTGCACGGCCGTCGCGAGCTCGCCCACGTTCACCATCAGGCCGCCGTCGCCCACGAGGCACACGGTCTTCGCGGCAGCGTTCGCGAGCGCCGCGCCAATGCCCATCTGCATGCCCTGGCCGATGCCGCCGCCGAGCGCGTGCACGCCCGCACGCGGCGAGAAGATCTTCAGCAGGCGGTTGCCCCACGTGCTGTTCGAGATCGTGACGTCGCGCACCCAGTTGTAGTCGCGGCCCACGGCGCGTTGCAGCGACTCCACGAGGCGGCGATACGGGCCGAGGCCCCTGGCCGTTTCGGACACGGCGATCTCGCGCGCCTCGGCCAGATCGGCGGCGAACTGCGGATCGACCTTGATGCGGTTTTCGAGGCGCGTGGCGAGCGCATCGAGCACGCGCGCGGAATCGCCATGCACGAACAGCGCGTTGCGATAGCCGCGGTTATCGGCAAGCGCGTCAGCGTCGACGCGATAAAGCGGCTGCGGCAGACCGAGCTTGTACTTGAGCGTTTCGTTGCCGCGCAGGCGCGAGCCCACCACGAGCATGGCGTCGCAGGTCTTGTAGAAGCGCTCGACCGAGGGGCTCACGTTGAACGCACCCAGCGTGGCCGGATGATCTTCGGGCAGCACGCCGCGGCCCTGCACGCTCGTCACCACGCCAAAGCCGAGCGCAACGAGACGCTCGACAGCCGCGCACGCGTGACGCGTACCGCCGCCAAGCCACAGCAGCGGACGCTTCGCCTTAGCGAGCGCGTTCGCCAGTTGCTCCACGCGCGCTTCGTCGTGCGTGAGCGTCGTGAGATGCGGCGCGCTCAGATCGGCGGGCCACTCGGTCAGCGCGGCCTGAATGTCGATGGGGATCTCCACGCTCACCGGGCCGCTCGGCGCGGTTTGCGCCACGCGCACCGCTTCGCGGATCGTCGGCAGCGCCGTTTCGACCGAGCGCACGCGGAACGCGGCCTTCGAGATCGACGAGAGCATCGTCAACTGGTCCGGCGCCTCGTGAATATAGGCGAGGTCCTGATCGAGGTATTCGGTTTCGATCTGGCCGGTGATATGCAGAAGCGCCGTGCCCGCCGTGAGGGCTTCGACCATCGCGCCCGCTGCGTTGCCCGCCGCCGTGCCCGTGCTCGTGAACGCCACGCCGAGGCCGCCCGAGACACGCGCGAGCCCGTCCGCCATATTGACCGCGCCCGCTTCGCCGCGCGCGCCGACATAGCGGATATTGCCGCGCCGGCCGATGGCGTCGAGGATCGGCATGTTATGAATCGAGATCACGCCGAAAGCGGTTCGGACTCCGCATTGTTCGAGGAAGGCGGCGATCAGTTCGCCGACGGTGGTTTGATTAGACATGACGTGCAACGCCTCCAGATACATCGATATGACTGCCCGTCGTATAGGACGACAGGGACGTGGCCAGATAAAACAGTGCCTGTGCGGCTTCTTCGGGGCGGCCGAAGCGGCCGAGCGGAATGTGCTTCTTGCGTGCAAGCTCGCGCGTCCAGTCTTCCCAGCTTTGACCGGCGGCTTGCGCCTCGCCGTCGGCCTCGTAGCGGCGGCGCCATTGGCCCGACTCCACGATGCCGATCAGGATCGAGTTCACGCGGATATGCTCGGGCGCGAGTTCCACCGCGAGCGACTTGATGAGGCTGAGCACGCCCGCGCGCGCCGATGAAGTCGCCACCATATGCGGCTCGGGCTGCAAGGCGAGCAGCGAGTTCACGCAGACGATCGCGGCATTGCCTGTGCCGCTACCTGCTTGCGCCGCATTGCGCAGCATCGGCAAAAACGCGCGCGTCGGACGGATGATGCTGAAATACTTGAGGTCCAGTTCTTCGCGCCAGGCTTCGTCGGTGGTATCGGCGAAGGTCGAGACGCGGCCCTGGCCCGCGTTGTTCACGAGCATGTCGGCGCGGCCGAAGCGCTTTTCGACTTCGCCCGCAAAGGCGGCAACGTCGGCAGCGTCGAGCACATCGCAGCGCGCAGCCAGCAGTTGCGTCTGCGGATGGCGCTCGCGCAGTTCGCGCTCCGCGCGGGAAAGGCGGTCGTTGTCGCGGCCGCAGATCGCGACCGATGCACCCGCGCGCAAAAAGAGTTCGGCGGTGGCAAGGCCGATGCCGGACGAACCGCCCGTCACCACCGCAACCTGACCGGTCAAGTCGAGTTGAATCATTTGATCCCCAATGCCTTCATGTAAGGCGATTTCCTGCCTGCTGCGTGCGGACTCGTTTGCGGCCTCAATTGCGGCCGGTAATTCAAACGCTTCGAGAGTTCGTCGGCAGTGTGGCGCACCTTGTCGATCAGACCGCTGTCGAGCAGTTGCGTGTCGATGCCGGGGCGCGGAATGGTCGTCGTCACCACGGCGGCGATGCGGCCCGTGTCGTTGCGCACCGGCGCCGACACCACCGAAATGCCGCGCTCGAACGACGATTCGCTCACCGCATAGCCGCGCTCCGCGTCCTCGCGAATGCGCTCGTAAAGCGCCTCGACCGTTTCCGGCGTGGAGGGCGTATAGCGTTCGAGCTGCGGCTCGGGATAGAGCGCACGCAAATCGTCGAGCGTGAGATCGCCCATCAGCACCTGGCCGTGCGTCGTGGCATACGCGGGCAGGCGCGTGCCGACATTCACCTTCACCGAGCTGAAAATGGGCGCGTGGCTCTGCGCCTTGGCGACGAACACGATGTCGCGTCCGTCGCGAATCACGATGTGCGTGGTCAGGCCGGTTGCGTCGCGCAAGGCTTCGATCAGCGGCAAGCCGAGATCGGTCAGCTCGAGCGAGCTCAGATATTCGAAGCCGAGGCGCAGCACGGCCACGCCGAGGCGATAGTTGCGGTCGCGGTCGGCGCGCTCGAGAAAGCCAAGCGATTCGAGCGTTTGCAACAGACGAAACACCGTGGTGCGTGGAATGCCGAGGCGCCGCGACAGTTCGGGCGCGTCGAGCACCGGCTCGCGCGGTGAGAATTCGGTCAGAATGCGCAGGCCCCGTTCCAGACCCGGCACGCGGTAGCTCGTGTCGTTGCGGTCTGCGTCGGCGTCGGGGGACGCGCTGGCGACGTCGGGTGTCATTCCTTAAGCTCCGTAGTACTTAGTGTTCAGCGCAGAACGTATCGATCAGCGCGTTGTAGGCATCCGGCTGCTCGATGTAGCCTGCGTGACCCGCGCACGGCACCGTCTGGAACGGCGCTTGCGCGATGTGTGCAAGCCGCTTGCAGGCCGGCGGCGGCGTGATCGTGTCTTCAGCGCCCACGGCGACGGCCATCGGCACCTTGCCCGCGCAACGCGCGAGGTCGGCGGCGAGGTCGGCGTTCGCGAGCAGATGCGTGGCCTGCGCGTAGCCGTGCGGCACGACGCGCGACATGTTCCAGCGCACCCAGGCGCGC
>DATEJU010000006.1:0-12450 GCA_035277805.1 Paraburkholderia sp.
CTGGTACAACTCCTCGTTCATCATGCTGTGGGGGTCGAACGTGCCGCAAACGCGCACGCCCGACGCGCACTTCATGGTGGAGGCGCGCTATCGCGGCGCGAAGATCGTGTCGATCTTCCCCGATTACGCCGAAGGCGCGAAATTCGGCGACATCTGGCTGCATCCTAAGCAAGGCACCGACGCCGCGCTCGCGCTCGCGATGGGCCACGTGATCCTGAAGGAATATCACCTCGCGGGCAAGAGCGCATATTTCGCCGATTATTGCCGCCGCTACACCGACATGTCGTGCCTCGTCACGCTCACCGAGCGCGACGGCCAGTATGTGCCCGAGCGCTACCTGCGCGCCTCCGACTTCGCCGACTCGCTGGGCCAGACCAACAATCCCGACTGGAAGACCGTCGTGATCGATTCCGCGAACGGCGCGTTCGCGGTGCCGGTGGGCTCGGCGGGCTTTCGCTGGGGGCAGCAGGAAGGCGGCGATCTCGGCAAGTGGAATCTGCGCGAGGAAAGCGCGCAGGGCGCGCCGCTCACGCCGGCGCTCTCGCTCGTCGCGGGCCACGACGAGGTGGTGGACGTGGCGTTCCCGTACTTCGGCAACGTCGCGCACGCGCACTACGCGCACACCGGTCACCAGTCGGTGCTGAGCCGCCGCATCGGCGTGCGCCGCGCGGCCACGCGCGACGGCGAGCGGCTCGTGGCCACCGTCTACGATCTCTTCATCGCGAACTACGGGCTCGATCAGGGCCTCGGCGGCAAGGACGTCGCGCACGGCTACGACGACGACGTGCCCTACACGCCCGCCTGGCAGGAAGCGATCACAGGCGTGAAGCGCGCGGACGTCATCAACGTCGCGCGCCAGTTCGCGGAGAACGCGGACAAGACCCAGGGCAAGTCGATGGTGATCATCGGCGCGGGCATCAATCACTGGTACCACATGGACATGGCGTACCGCGCCATCATCAACATGCTGGTGATGTGCGGGTGCGTGGGCCAGTCGGGCGGCGGCTGGTCGCATTATGTCGGGCAGGAGAAGCTGCGTCCGCAAACGGGCTGGACCGCGCTCGCGTTCGCGCTCGACTGGAACCGCCCGCCGCGCCAGATGAACGCGACGTCGTTCTTCTATGCGCACACCGACCAGTGGCGCTACGACCCGATGAACCCCACCGACCTGCTCTCGCCGCTCGCGGACAAACAGGCGTATCACGGCACCCCCATCGACTACAACGTGCGCGCCGAACGCATGGGCTGGCTGCCCTCGGCGCCGCAGCTCGCGTGCAATCCGCTCGAGCTCGGGCGCGCGCTCGGCGATGCCGCACAGGCGGGCGCGGCGGTGGCGAGCAAGCTCAAGGACGGCAGCCTCAAGCTCGCCTGCGAGGACCCCGACAACCCCGCCGTGTTCCCGCGCAATCTGTTCGTGTGGCGCTCGAACCTGCTCGGCTCGTCGGGCAAGGGGCACGAGTACTTCCTCAAGCATTTGCTCGGGACCACTAATGGTGTGCAGGGCGAGGAGGTGGTCAAGCAAGGCGCGCCGCGTCCCGAAGAGGTCGTCTGGCACGACGAGGCGCCGCGCGGCAAGCTCGATCTGCTCTGCACGCTGGACTTCCGCATGTCCACCACCTGCATGTACTCGGACGTCGTGCTGCCCACGGCCACGTGGTACGAGAAAGACGACATGAATACGTCCGACATGCATCCGTTCATTCACCCCCTCTCGGCCGCCGTCGACCCCGCGTGGCAGGCGAAGAGCGACTGGGAAATCTTCAAGGGCATCGCCAAACGCTTTTCGGAGCTCAGCGTGGGGCACCTGGGCAAGGAACGCGACGTGGTGCTCTCGCCCATCGCGCACGACGCGCCGGGCGAACTCGCGCAGCCCTTCGGCGTGGCCGACTGGAAACGCGGCGAGTGCGAGCCGGTGCCGGGCAAGACCATGCCGGCGGTGGTCGTGCTCGAGCGCAACTATCCCGAGACGTATCACCGCTTCACCGCGCTCGGCCCGCTGATGGACAAGCTCGGCAACGGCGGCAAGGGCATCAGCTGGAACACCGAAGCCGAAGTGAAGGAGCTCGGCGCGCTGAATTATCGTCACGCGAACGAGCCCCGGTTCGGCGACGCCGCGGGCCGCCCGCGCATCGAGACCGCGCTCGACGCCGCCGAAACGATCCTTTCGCTCGCGCCCGAGACCAACGGCGAAGTGGCGGTGAAGGCGTGGGAGGCGCTCGGCAAGATCACGGGCATCGTGCACGAGCATCTGGCCGAGGCGCGCGCCGACGAAAAGATCCGCTTTCGCGACATCCAGGCCCAGCCGCGCAAGATCATCTCGTCGCCCACGTGGAGCGGCATCGAGTCCGAGCACGTCTCGTACAACGCGGGCTACACCAACGTGCACGAACTGATCCCATGGCGCACGCTGAGCGGCAGACAGCAGCTTTATCAGGACCACGAATGGATGCGCGCGTTCGGCGAGGCGCTGTGCGTCTACAAGCCACCGATCGACACCGGCAGCTACGCGCACATGGAAGGCACGCGCTCGAACGGCAATCCCGAGATCGCGCTCAACTTCATCACGCCGCACCAGAAGTGGGGCATTCACAGCACCTACACGGACAATCTGCTCATGCTCACGCTCTCGCGCGGCGGGCCGATCGTCTGGATCTCGGAGCAGGACGCCGCGCGGATCGGCGTGGTCGACAACGACTGGATCGAATGCTTCAACTCGAACGGCGCGCTGTGCGCGCGCGCCGTGGTGAGCCAGCGCATTCCGCGCGGCATGGTGATGATGTACCACGCCCAGGAGAAGATCGTGAACACGCCGGGGTCCGAAATCACCGGCACGCGCGGCGGCATTCACAACTCGGTCACGCGCATCTCGCTCAAGCCCACGCACATGATCGGCGGCTATGTCCAGCTCGCTTACGGCTTCAATTACTACGGCACGGTCGGCTCGAACCGCGATGAGTTCCTGCTCGTGCGCAAGATGAAGAAAGTCGACTGGCTAGACAGCGAAGAAACGCCCGTTGGCACCCTGCCTTCCCCAGTAAACGCGGCGGCCCGCGAAGGAGAAACGTCATGAAGGTGCGCGCACAGATTGCCATGGTGTTGAACCTCGACAAGTGCATCGGCTGTCATACGTGCTCGGTCACCTGCAAGAACGTCTGGACGAGCCGCGAAGGCATGGAGTACGCGTGGTTCAACAACGTCGAAACCAAGCCCGGCATCGGCTATCCGAAGGAATGGGAGAACCAGGAGAAGTGGAAAGGCGGGTGGGTGCGCAAGGCCGACGGCAAGATCGAGCCGCGTCTTGGCAGCAAGTGGCGCCTGCTCGCGCAGATCTTCGCCAACCCGCATCTGCCCGAGATCGACGACTACTACGAGCCCTTCACCTTCGATTACGCGCATCTGCAGGAAGCGGGCAACACGAAAGCCATGCCGGTGGCGCGGCCGCGCTCGCTCGTGAGCGGCGAGCGCATGGAAAAGATCGAATGGGGGCCGAACTGGGAAGAGATTCTGGGCGGCGAGTTCGAGAAGCGCTCGAAGGACTATAACTTCGAGAACGTGCAAAAGGACATCTACGGCCAGTTCGAAAACACCTTCATGATGTATCTGCCGCGCCTGTGCGAGCACTGCCTCAATCCGGCGTGCGTGGCCTCGTGCCCGTCCGGCTCGATCTACAAGCGCGAGGAAGACGGCATCGTGCTCATCGACCAGGACAAGTGCCGCGGCTGGCGCATGTGCGTCTCCGGCTGCCCGTACAAGAAGATCTACTTCAACTGGCATAGCGGCAAGGCCGAGAAGTGCATCTTCTGCTATCCGCGTATCGAGGCCGGGCAGCCCACGGTGTGCTCGGAAACCTGTGTGGGCCGCATCCGCTATCTGGGCGTGCTGCTCTACGACGCGGACCGCATCGAGAAAGCCGCCAGCGTGGCCGACGAGAAAGACCTCTATCAGGCGCAGCTCGACGTGTTCCTCGATCCGTTCGATCCCGAAGTGATCGCGCAAGCCGAGCGCGACGGCGTTCCGCACGCGTGGATCGACGGCGCGCAGCGCTCGCCCGTCTACAAGATGGCGATCGACTGGCGGATCGCGTTCCCGCTGCACCCCGAATACCGCACGCTGCCGATGGTCTGGTACGTGCCGCCGCTCTCGCCCATCAACTCGGCCGCGAACAGCGGCGATCTTGGCATGAACGGCTACCTGCCCGACGTGCAGTCACTGCGCATTCCGCTGCGCTATCTGGCGAATCTGCTCACCGCCGGCGACGAGCAGCCCGTGAAAGTGGCACTGGAGCGCATGCTCGCAATGCGCGCGTTCATGCGCGCGCGTCACGTGGACCGCGTGGACGCCACTCAGGTGCTCGACCAGGCCGGGCTCTCGCTGCATCAGGTCGAGGAGATGTACCGCTATCTCGCGATCGCGAATTACGAAGACCGCTTCGTGATTCCCACGACGCACCGCGAATATGCGGAAGACGCCTTCGATCTGCGCTCGGGGTGCGGCTTCACCTTCGGCAACGGCTGCTCGGACGGCCGCAGCGAAGCGAGCCTGTTCGCGCCGAAGGCCGGTCAGCGCCGGATTCCGATTCAGGAGATCTGAATGTTTGCGACCCGCCCCAATAGCCTCACGTTCCGGCTGCTCGCCGCATGCCTCGAATATCCGGGCGATGCGCTGATTGGCTCGCTAGATGAAGCGCGCGAGCTCGTGCAGGGCGAGCGCGCACTGCGCGGCGAAACGCGCGAGCGCCTGCTGCGCTTTCTCGACTACCTCGGCTCGCGCGATCTGCTCTCGCTGCAGGAGAACTACGTCGCGCTGTTCGATCGCGGCCGCGCGACTTCGCTGCATCTGTTCGAGCACGTGCACGGCGAATCGCGCGAGCGCGGCCAGGCCATGATCGACTTAAAGCAGATGTACGAGCGTCACGGCCTGCTGCTCGGCCCCGAGCAGTTGCCCGACTATCTGCCGGTGTTCCTCGAATATCTCTCGATACTCGAAGCGAGCGAGGCGCGGACACTGCTCGGCGAGACCCAGGCGATCCTGCAGTCGATCACCGCGGAGCTGAGCCGCCGCAACAGCCACTACGCGTACGTGACGGGCGCGCTGCTCGCGCTCGCGGGCAACATCGCGGGTGACATCGAAGCGGCGCTGCCCGACGAGGCCCACGACGACGACGCAAATGCGCCACACGACAGCCAGGACCTCGATGCGCTCGACGCGGCGTGGAGCGAGGAGCCCGTGCGCTTCATGGGCAACACCCAGCCGGCAGTGGCGCCCGTGGAATTCCATGCGCGCCGTCCGCCGCGTTGAAACCCGCACGAAAGCACCCACCAAGGCACGCACCAAGGCACGCACCAAGGCACGCAAGCCCCGGTTCAGCACACGCCCCGTACCCGGCACATTCAGCAAGCAAGGAGCAGTCATGGGCCAATATATCCATCAGTTCCTGTTCGGCATCTATCCGTACATCTGTCTCGCGGTGCTGCTGTTCGGCTCGCTCGTGCGGTTCGACCGCGAGCAATACACATGGAAGAGTGACTCGTCGCAACTGCTGCGGCGCGGCACGCTGCGTATCGGCAGCAACCTCTTTCACTGGGGCATCCTGGTCGTGGTGATGGGGCACTTCGTGGGCTTTCTCGCACCGCACTGGCTCGTGGCGCCGTTCATCTCGGCGTCCATGCACCAGTTGCTCGCGATGGTCGCGGGCGGCGTCGCGGGCCTCTTTGCCATCGTCGGCCTGACGATGCTGATCGTGCGGCGCCTCGGCGACACGCGCATCCGCCGCAACAGCAAGGCGTGGGACATCATCATCGTGCTGATGCTGTGGGTGCAGCTCGCGCTGGGGCTTGGCACCGTCGTGCTCTCCGCGCGCCACATGGACGGCGCGATGTTCGAGCAGCTCACCGACTACGTGAAGGGCGTCGTGACGTTCCGCGGCAATATCGCAGGCCTCCTCGACGGCGTGCCGCTCGTCTACCAGACACACATCGCACTCGGCTTCACGATCTTCCTCGTCTCGCCGTTCACGCGCATGGTGCACATCTGGAGCGGCATCGCTTCGGTGGCTTATCTGCTGCGTCCTTATCAGCTCGTGCGCAAGCGCTGAAACGTCAAGGAGACACCTGCATGAATGCCGATTCGCAAGCCGTGGCGGGCGCCGGGAGTAACGCGCCCGCACGCGTGAACCATGTGGAAATCGATCTGGACGCGATCGCCGAGGAAAGCCGCCATCACGGCGACGATCCCGATCCGTCGCTCGCGGCGCGCCGCGCGCTGGTGGTGCGCGAGCTGCTGCGCCAGCGCGCGGTGGAGCTCGCGCTGATCGATGCCGCGAGCCCGCTCGACGACGACGTGCTCGAAGCGCTGCTCGCACAGGAACTGCGGACGCCGGAGCCCACGCCCGAGGACTCCCGGCGCTTCTACGAGCAGCACCCCACGCGCTTCATCCGCAATGAGATCGTCTACGCGAGCCATATTCTCTTTGCGGTGACGGACCGCGTGCCGCTCGCGCTGCTGCGCCACAAGGCCGAGGAAACGCTCAACGCGCTGCTGCGCGAGCCGCAAACCTTCGAGGCGCGCGCCCGCGAGTTCTCGAACTGCCCCTCCGCGGGCGTGGGCGGCAGCCTCGGCCAGCTGATGCGCGGCGACACCGTGCCTGAGTTCGAAAGCGCGCTCTTCGACACCCCCGATGAGGGCCTGCTGCCGCGTCTCGTGCGCACGCGCTTCGGCTTTCACCTCGTGCGCATCGAGCGTCGCGTGGCCGGTGAGCCGGTTGCGTTCGAGGACGTCGCCGACGACATCGCGCGCTTTCTCACCGAGCGGGTGCGCCACAAGGCCATTCAGCAATACGTATCGATTCTGGCTTCGCAAGCCGCCCTCGAGAACGCCGCCGTCGATGCCGCAACGAGTCCGCTGGTTCAGTGAGCCAACCAGGCAAGGGAGACGTCATGAATCTGCGCAATAGCCCAACCCGGGAACCCGCCCAGGCCGCCACGCCGCCCGCCGTGGCGGACGCCAAAGCGTGGTCCGTACTGATCGTGAGCACGTTCGCGTTCCTGGTCTGCTTCGTCGTGTGGATGATGTTCGGCGTGCTTGGCGTGGGGTTGCGCGACGAGCTCAAGCTCAACAGCACCCAGTTCGGCCTGCTCACGGCGACGCCCGTGCTGACCGGCGCTGTGATGCGGCTGCCGCTGGGCACGTGGACCGACCGCTTCGGCGGGCGCATCGTCATGACGATCCTGCTCGTGGTCTGCGCCGTGCCCGTCTATATCGTCAGTTACGCGGATCAGCTCTGGCAATTCCTCGTCATCGGCCTCTTTCTCGGCTGCGTGGGCGCCTCGTTCGCGGTAGGCACGCCCTACGTCGCGCGCTTCTTTCCGCCGAAGCAACGCGGCTTCGCGATGGGCTTCTTCGGCGCGGGCACCGTGGGCGCCGCGGTCAATCTGTTCGTGACGCCGGAACTCACGAAGCTCTACGGCTGGCGCTTCGTGCCGCGCGTTTATGCACTCGCGCTCCTCGTGACCGCCGTGATCTTCTGGCTCGGCTCCGCGCGCGACCCCGGCGCGGGCAAGACGAACGGCTCGTGGCTCGACGCATTCAAGGTGCTCGGAGATTCCCGCGTCTGGCGCCTGTGCCAGTACTACTCGATCACCTTCGGCGGGTTCACGGCGCTTTCGCTGTGGATTCCTCAATATCTGAAGGCCGAGTACGGTATGTCGCTGGTGATGGCTTCCGCGTTTGCAGCGGGCTTCTCGCTGCCGGGATCGGTGCTGCGAGCGGTGGGCGGCGTGTTCGCCGACAAGCTCGGCGCGCACAGCGTCACATGGTGGGGCTTGTGGGTCGCGTGGATCTGCCTGTTCATACTCTCGTATCCGGCCACCGACCTGGTGATCCACACGATCAACGGCACCGAAACGCTGCACATCAGCATGCCGCTTGCGGGCTTCGTCGCGCTCACGTTCGTGCTAGGCGGCGTGCTCGCATTCGGCATGGCCTCGACCTTCAAGTACGTTGCCGACGACTTTCCCACCAACATGGGCGTCGTGACGGGCGTGGTCGGCCTCGCGGGCGGGCTGGGAGGCTTCCTGCTGCCGATCCTGTTCGGCATGCTGCTCGATCTGCTCAAGATCCGCTCGAGCTGCTTCATGCTGCTCTACGGCATCGTGTGGGTCTCGCTCATCCTGCTCTACATCACAGAGGTCAAGCGCGCGCCGATCCTCGGCGACCCGCGGGTCGCGGCCTCCGGGGCGCGCGTGCACTCGTAGACGCGCCCGGCGCGCGCCCGAACGGCTCAGGCAGCTCTGGTCGCTGTCGCCGCTTCGGCGGCCTCGGGCGCCGTCACCACGAGCACGCTGCACGACACCCGGTCGAGCAGCTTGCGGTCGTCGCGGCCCTCCCACCAGCGTGCGAACGGGCCCCTGCGATGATGGGCCAGCACGATGAGGTCGGCGTTGAACGACGTGCTTGCACGCGCGATCTCGTCGATCGCGCGGCCCACGGCGAAATGCCCCGTGGCCTCCAGCCCGAGCGCCTTCAGCCGCGCCACGCCGTCTTCGAGAATGTCCTTTGCCGCCCTCTCCGCGGCTTCATAAGGCACGGCGGACGCGATGTCGGTACCCCACTGCAACGGCGACTGGTCGAGCACCGCGAGCAGATGCGTCTGCGCCTGGCATTCGAGCGCCAGCTCCTTGCCCTCGCGCAGCGCGCGACGCCCCTCGCGCGTGGCGTCGTAACACAACAGAATGCGGCTGAACGCCCCCATCTCGCTTCTCCCTGGTTCTCCCCCGGAAGCCAACCTGGCGATTGAAACCGTTTCGTTATTTATATCACGTCGTGATATAAAATGACAGCAAGGCCCGTCCAGCCGGCTTGCGCCGGCGCACGACGTCCTTGAACGATTACGGCGATCCCCAAGGATCGAGTTGTGCCGGGAGGCATCATGGTCATCAACAACGAGTTCGAAGTCGCCTATCTGCTCGTCGCCTTTGCGCTGCTGGGCGCGATCCTCGTGGGCACGCTGATCGCCGCGCTACATCTCGACAAATGGCATCCGAAGCTGGTGGGTGCGGCCGTGGGCGCGCTGGTCGGCCTCGCGCTGATCGAAGCCGTGCCGATGCTGACCTGAACGCACCGGCCATTTGTCACATCTTGATATAACTCGTTACACAGGGTCGAAACACTTGTTACGAGTTAATCTTCAGATCAACTCGACTTGCAGCACGCACTTATTACCGATAAACACACAGCCTTTCAATTCCCCAATCCATAAAAAGCTGTGAAAGCGCTTTTCGCAAGTCGCTGAACATGTATTCACCCCCTCCTGAAAACCCTTATACGGCGGCACCTTACGGCGAATCCCTTGTGCTGTAAGGCTTACGGGACCATGCTCGTAAATTCGACATGAATAGCCAGAAAAAATTACCGAAAATATTTGTAACAGCCAGATTATTTTTTTGTGAAGGGATTGATTTCTGAGATGTGTCCTCATACAATTCGCTCCAACATGTTACCAGTTGTAACGTGTTGTATCAAAGAGTCAGGCGATGCCAACCAGGAGCGAGCCGACCAAGGACCAAAAAAGTTACAACGGCGCACAACGCCGGGGGGTTAATCGGGGCTTCGGAAAAGAGAGAAATGGACCGCAGCAGCGAGACGCTGGATTCAATCCGCGAAATTAACTTGTCGTATCTGATGCTCGCACAGCGCATGCTGCGCGAGGACAAGCCAGTCGGCATGTTCCGGCTGGGCCTGTCGTCGGAACTGGCCGATTTGCTTTCCGGTCTGTCGCTCGCGCAGATCGTGAAGCTGGCCGCTTCCGACCAGCTCCTTTGTTTGTTCCGCTTCGACGACCATGCCATGCTGTCCGCGCTCACGCAGACAACCCGGCATGCCGACGTGGCGGCCACCCACGCGGCCATCCTGCTTGCGGGACAGCCCGCTGTGCAATTCGCCTGAGGAACGGGTGATGTCGACGAACCGGCGCAGCCTCACTGAAGACGCACAGGAAGTCTTTCGCGCGATCGCGCTGATCGAGCTGGGTGCGCGCATGCAAGTGCTGGAGAGCGAGCTCTCGCTCTCGCGCGACCGCATGATCCGCCTGTATCGCGAGATCCGCGGCGTGTCGCCGCCCAAGGGGATGTTGCCGTTCTCGGCGGACTGGTACATGACGTGGCTCGCGAACATTCATGCTTCGCTGTTCTACAACACGTACCAGTTCCTGAAGAATGAAGCGCGTTGCTCGCATCTCGACGCGCTCACCAAGGGGTTCCGGCTGTATCTGGAACACTGCCAGCACAGCGGAACCGAGCCGGTGCTCGACCTCACGCGTGCGTGGACCCTGGTGCGGTTTTTCGATGCCGATATTCTGCAGATGACGCCTTGCTGCCGCTGCGGCGGCAAGTTCGTCGCGCACCGCCACGACCTGCAGCACAACGTCGTGTGCGGCGCATGCCAGCCGCCTTCGCGCGCCGGCAAGACGAAAAAGGCGGCTGCAGCGCGACGGGGCGCCGAGCAGACCGAACGCGACCAACCGGTGCAAACGCCGGATGGCATTGCCGAGGCTGCATAAGCGTAGGAGGCCAAAGATCCGGCGGGCCGCGCAGGTCTGAACCGGACGCATCAAGACTAGACGCGAAGCCGTCCGGCGCTCGGCACGAGGGCCGGACGGCGAAGCGCATGCAACGCCGTTCTGCCGCGCCCTGCCGCATCCCTCGCTTTCCCGCTGCGCCCCTCAATTCCCGCTGAACGTCTGCCAGGCGAGCCACAGGTTCGCCGCCGTAATCACCGCAAAAAGCAGCCACGCAATCACGCGCGTGGGCGGCCGGTTCGCGAACGCCCCCATCAGCGCCCGATCGTTCGTCATGCGGATGAGCGGCCACAGCGCGAATGGCAGTTGCAGGCTCAACACCACCTGGCTTGCCACCAGCAGCTTGCCCACCGCGCCGTTGCCGAGCAGCCACACCCCCACGAAAGCGGGAATCAGCGCGAGCACGCGCGTGATGAGACGCCGCTGATAGCACGGGATCTTCATCTGCAGGAAGCCTTCCATCACGACCTGCCCCGCCACGGTGCCGGTGAAGGTCGAGCTCTGCCCGGAAGCGAGCAGCGTCACGGCGAACAGCACGGCCGCCGCACCGCTGCCCACGATGGGCGCGAGCAGCTTGTAGGCGTCTTCGATCTCGGTGACCTGGTTGTGGCCGGTCGCATGAAAGGCCGCCGCCGCGAGAATCAGAATGGCCGCGTTGATGAGCAGCGCGAGCGTGAGCGAGACGAGGGTGTCGAGCCGCGAGAGCCCGATGGCCTGCGCGAGGCTCGCGTGGTCGCGCTTCACGGCGCGCGTCTGCACGATCGACGAGTGCAGATAAAGGTTATGCGGCATGACGGTCGCGCCGAGAATGCCGATGGCGAGATACAGCGGCTCTTGCGACCCAATCGCGTGCCACGACGGCACGGCGCCCGCGAACACCGCGGGCCAGTGCGGCTTCACGAGCGCCAGCTCGATCACGTAGCCGAGACCGATGGTGGCGATGAGCCCGGCCATGATCGCTTCGAGCGTGCGAAAATTCTTCCCCTTCAGGCCGAGCACGATCAGCGTGTCGAACGCCGTGAGCGCCACGCCCCACAACAGCGAGCAGCCTAGCAGCAGGTGGAATGCGAGCGCGCCGCCCAGCACCTCGGCGAGATCGCACGCGACGATCGCGATTTCGGCCAGCGCCCACTGTCCGAGCGCGACGGGCCGAGGATAGCGCGTGCGCGAGAGCTCGGCCAGGTCGCGCCCGGTGACGATGCCGAGGCGCATCGCGAGACACTGCAGCGCCATGGCCGCGATGCTGGAGAGCACGACGATGAACAGCAAGTTGTAGCCGTAGCGCGAGCCGGCCTCGATATCGGTGGCCCAGTTGCCGGGATCCATATAGCCGATCGAGACCAGCAAGCCGGGCCCGGCGAATTGCAGAAACTTCTTCCAGAACGGCGCCCGCGGCGACACCGCCACGCTGCCCTGGACTTCGGACGGGCAAAACGGCGCCGTCGCCGTGGTCGGTAGTTTGAACTCCAACGGAACGTTCCTCGAGAGATGGGCGCTCGCAGGCCGCGATTGCATCGCGCGTGGCGTCCTGCGTTGAAGCCTGTGCTGGGCCCCAAACTGCGCCGCGAGATCGGTCCCTCAAGTGTACAGCGGCGCCTCCTGCCTGACGCTCAGCGAGACGCGAGCGGCGCGGAAGGCGTCGTGCTCGCAGCCGGCGCGTCAACTGGCTGCGCACCCGGCGCCTGATCGGGCTTCGCATTGCCCCACCCGCCGCCCAGCGCGCGGATCAGATTGACGGTGGCCACCGCCTGCGAGCCCTCCAGATGGCTCGCCTGCAGTTGCGAGACCAGCACCGAGCGCTCGCTGTCGATCACGTTCAGATAGCTGACCTCGCCCTCCTCGTACTGCGTGCGCGAGAGATGCGCGGCGCGCTGCGA
>DATEJU010000007.1:0-3105 GCA_035277805.1 Paraburkholderia sp.
CAGCATCTTCGCAACCGGCGGCGTGGCTTCGGCCGCACGCGCGCCATATTGCTCGACGAAGTATTCGCCCTGATATGCCATGCGGTGCTGCACCGCGATGCCGCCGCCCAGCGCCGCGATACGGTCCATCGAACGTTCGGAAACGGTTTCCGCATGATCGAAAAACCAGTTGATGCCGTCGAGCGGAATGTCCTTCGCGACCTTTTCGAACACATCGAGCGCGCGGCTGATGGTCTCGTCGTAGGTGGCATGCAGCCGCCACGGCCACCGGTTCTGCGCGAGCACGCGCACCACGCCTTCGAGTTCGTCTTCCATGCCGGCAGGCAACTCTGGACGCGCGACGCGGAAGTCCTCGAAATCGGCTGCGGAAAAGACCAGCATTTCGCCCGCGCCGTTGTGGCGGAAATAATCGGTGCCGTCGTGATACTTGACCGTGCGGGTCCAGTTCACGAAGTCCTCCTTCTCGGCCTTCGGTTTTTGCGTAAACAGGTTGTACGCAATGCGCACCGTCATCTCGCCTGCATCGTGCAGCTTGCGGATGACTTCGTAATCCTCAGGATAATTCTGCGAGCCGCCGCCCGCGTCGATCGCCCCCGTCACGCCGAGGCGGTTCAGTTCGCGCATGAAATGGCGCGTCGAATTGTATTGATACTCGGGCGGCAGCTTCGGGCCTTTCGCGAGCGTCGCGTAGAGAATGGCGGCGTTCGGATTCGCGAGCAGCAGGCCGGTGGGATTGCCCGCGCTATCGTGCAAGATCTTGCCGCCCGGCGGCTCCGGCGTGTCCTTCGTATAGCCGACCACGCGCAGCGCCGCGGCATTGAGCAGCGCGCGGTCGTAAAGATGCAGGATGAACACGGGCGTATCCGGCGCCGCCGCGTTGAGCTCTTCGATGGTCGGCAGACGCTTTTCCGCGAACTGATGCTCGGTGAAGCCGCCCACCACGCGCACCCATTGCGGCGCGGGCGTAATGGCCACCTGCTGCTTGAGCATCTCCATGGCCACGGCGAGCGAGCGCACGCCGTCCCAGCGCAACTCCATGTTGTAGTTCAGGCCGCCGCGAATCAGATGCAGGTGGTTATCGATCAGGCCAGGCAGCGCGGGCCGGCCGCCGAGATCGACGACCTTCGTGGCGTCACCCGCCAGCGGCATCACATCGGCATCGCTGCCCACAGCGACGAAGCGGCCATCGCTGATCGCCACCGCCGTGGCGTTCGGGTTCGAACGGTCGAGCGTCGTGAACCGTCCGTTATGCAGAATGAGATTGGGTGGGGTATCGGTTGCACTCATGTGCGTGTCCTCGCTTCGCTCATTGCGCTGATTTCATTTAAAAGCCGAGCAACGGCTTGAGAGTCGGGATGGCCTGCGCGCCAATCAGCATGCCGAGCAGGCCAATGAGGGCGACCAGCGGCGGCGCGGGCGAGCGGATCTTGATTGCGCTGTAGATCACACCGATCAGCACGCCTGCGCCCAGTGACACCAGATACGGTTCCATACGATCAGTCTCTCCGACGGTTCAAAAGGCAGGTCATTGCATCCCGGCGCTTGCCGTCTGAAGCGGCCTCGCCTTTCCGCCTGAATCCTTAGTGATCCTGATAGACGAGGCAGCGACTCCAGACATGCGCCGGATCTGTTACCCACATGCAAATTTTCCCGGTCCCGAAGCCGAGGCTGCCGCTGCGACGCTTTCGCGCGGAACGCGCCGCAGCGGCCTCAACAAACCGGCTTCGAGCGTCGCGACGAGCGCGACGGGCCGCGATCAGCGCGCCGGCACGGCGGCAAGCGCCTCGTGCGGCGTGGCGGTACGCTGCGGCGCCTTGTGGACCATCGTGTAGGCGTAGTCGATGCCCATGCCGTAGGCGCCCGAGTGGTCCTTCGCGATCGCCATGACGGCGTCGTAGGTCTCGCGGCGCGCCCAGTCGCGCTGCCATTCGAGCATGACCTGCTGCCAGGTGACGGGCACGACGCCCGCCTGGATCATGCGCTGCATGGCGTAGTCGTGTGCTTCCTTCGACGTACCGCCCGAAGCGTCGGCCACCATGTAGATCTCGTAGCCGCCTTCGAGCATTGCGCACAGGGCAAAGGTGTTGTTGCAGACCTCGGTCCACAGGCCCGAGACCACCACCTTCTTGCGACCGTTCGCGGCAAGCGCGTCACGCACCTTCTGGTCGTCCCACGAGTTCATCGACGTGCGTTCAAGCAGCTTCTGCCCCGGAAACACGTCCAGCACTTCGGGGTACGTGAAGCCCGAGAAGCTCTCGGACTCGACGGTCGTGATCGTGGTCGGAATATTGAACACCTTGGCCGCCCTGGCCAGCGCGACGACGTTGTTCTTCAGCACCTGCCGGTCGATCGATTGCACGCCGAAGGCCATCTGCGGCTGCTGGTCGATGATGATGAGCTGGCTGTTCTGCGGGGTGAGTACTTCAAGCTTCGGATTGCTCATGACGCGTTTGTCCTTGGATCCGGAGATAAAAGAAGACCGCCTCGCCGGTATGACCGGAAGGAGTCGAATGTGTGATTGCACTGGGAAGTTCGTCATCCAGCCCTATTCATTTAACACTCAAATTCGCCAAAAGAACATCGAATAAATGGAATTAAAGCGATTCCAAAAAGCGCGTATTAAATCTCCGTATTTACCCTTTTCTTATTCCGGCAAACCCGCTAGGCTTTCACCCAATTCGCGGCGCAATGCCTCTCACCGATCGATCGTCAACGAGACTCGCATCATGAAATCGTATGTTTTTTCGCTGCTCGCCGGCGTGCTTGCCGGCGTCGTCTATCACACGATCGGCGTGCAGTCGCCCGCGCCGCCCACCATTGCGCTGGCGGGTCTGCTCGGCATGCTGGCCGGCGAGCAGATCCTCCCCGTCGCACGCCGGATGCTCTCGGGTGTCAAGCTGAACGCGGCCTGGCGCGAAGCGAAATGCAGCCAGCACATGTTCGGCGCGCTGCCGGGGGCTCACGCGCCCGATGCCACCGCAAAGGAGCGGCGGCCATCGTGATGCAGCGTCATTTGCGCAATGGCGCGCCGCGCGATCTACCGGCACGCGGATGAACAACGTCGAGCTCTTTCATTACCTGCTGTTGTTGATCTGCGGCGCGGGC
>DATEJU010000008.1:0-7735 GCA_035277805.1 Paraburkholderia sp.
CGAGAAACCCTTGATTTTCTGGGCTTAAGCACGATCTGCGGAAGAGCCCTACAATAGCGGCTAGAAGCTTTTTTGGAGAGTTCGAATGAGCGCTGTCACCGAGACCCCCGTGACTGAAATGCCCGGTCCCTTCGTCTTCACCGACGCAGCGGCTGACAAGGTCAAGCAACTGATCGACGAGGAAGGCAATCCGGAGCTGAAGCTGCGCGTGTTCGTGCAGGGCGGCGGCTGCTCGGGCTTCCAGTACGGATTCACGTTCGACGAGACCGTCAACGAAGACGACACCGTGATGAACAAGCACGGCGTCCAGCTGCTGATCGATTCGATGAGCTATCAGTACCTCGTCGGCGCCGAGATCGACTACAAGGACGATCTGAACGGCGCGCAGTTCGTGATCAAGAACCCGAACGCCACAACCACTTGCGGTTGCGGCTCGTCGTTCTCGGTTTGAGCGAATACGCCAGGCATTGAAAAACGGGGCATCAAGCCCCGTTTTTCGTTTCTACGCCCACACAATCTTTATCGCGGATAAGTCGCGCCCAGCACGCGTTCGCCCGCTGCGCCCGTCACCGACGGCAGATTGCCCGGCTCGCGCGCGATGCAGCGCATCGCGAGCCACGCGAAGGCGAGCGGCTCCACCTGCTGCGGGGGCACGCCCAGCGCCTCGGTCGTCGTGACCGGTACGCCCGCCACGCCACCCGTCTCCAGTGCCTTTTGCAGCGCGCCCATCAACGCCCGGTTGCGCGCACCGCCGCCGCATACATAAACCGCGCAGCAGTCCCCCGCATGACGCTCGATTTCGCGCGCGATGCTCACCGCCGTGAGCGCGACGAGCGTGGCCTGCACGTCGGCGGGCGCGAGCGATTCGAAGCCCTTCAACTTTTCGTCGAGCCATTGCGTGTTGAAGAGATCGCGCCCCGTGCTCTTGGGCGGCTGCTGCTCGAAGAACGGTTCGTCGAGCAATACGTTCAGAAGCGGCTGGTGCAGATTGCCGCTCGCCGCAAACTGGCCGTTCTCGTCGTAGGGCTTGCCGAGATGCCGTTCGGCCCACAGATCGAGCAGCGCGTTGGCAGGGCCGCAGTCGAAGCCGCGCACCGCGCCCGTCGCCGCGAGGATCGTGATGTTGCTGATGCCGCCGAGATTGCAGACCACGCGTGTTTCCTCGTGCGAGCCGAACAGCGTCGCGTGAAACGCCGGCACGAGCGGCGCGCCCTGGCCGCCCGAGGCGACGTCGCGGCTGCGGAAGTCGGCGATCACGTCGATGTGCGCAAGCTCCGCGAGCAGCGCGGGATTCTGGATCTGCACCGTGAAGCCTTTCTCGGGCCGATGGCGGATGGTCTGGCCGTGGGCGCCGATGGCACGCACCTCGTCAGCGCAGAGATTGCCCGAGCGCAGCAGCTCGTGGCAGCAGACCGCGTAGCGCGCTGCGAGCGCGTTGCCCGCGAGACATGCGCGCTCGATCTCGTTCTCGCCGGGCTGCTGGAGCGAAAAAAGCGCTTCGCGCAGGCCCTGCGCGAAGCCCACGAAGGCTTCGGCCAGCACCACCGGCCGCTTGCCGTGCTCGAAGCGCACGGCGATGCCGTCCACGCCGTCCATGCTGGTGCCGGACATCAGGCCGAAATACACGCCGTCGGCCGGGTGTGCGCTGTCTTTGCGTGCGTCACGTGGCGCCACGTTGTGCTCCTTTCGTAAGTGCGAAGAAGGGGTTCTGGCGGTGATTATCCGGGCAATGGCCATTCAGCGTAAGCCGTCAGGCGAGTTGCATCGCCGAGCCGTTTCGCGGGACAGTTCAGGCATGCCGCTCGCCTCCGGTTCCGCAAACTTCGGTCCCGCGAGTCGAATCACGTAAAATCGCGGTCTAGACCCAACGAACCGATCGAAGCATGAGCACCGAGTCCACTTCAAGCAACGGCGCCAACAGCAGCGCCAAAGACGCCTTTCCGGTCACCGACGAAGTCCGTCACGCGCTCGCCGTCACGAAGCGCGGCGTCGACGAACTGCTGATCGAAGAAGAATTCCAGCACAAGCTTGCGAAGAGCGCCGCCACCGGCAAGCCGCTGCGCATCAAGCTCGGCCTCGATCCGACCGCACCCGATATCCACATCGGCCACACGGTCGTGCTCAACAAGATGCGCCAGCTCCAGGATCTCGGCCACACGGTGATCTTCCTGATCGGCGACTTCACCTCGCTGATCGGCGACCCGTCGGGCCGCAACGCCACGCGCCCGCCGCTCACGCGCGAGCAGATCGAGTCGAACGCGAAGACGTATTTCGAGCAGGCCGCGCTCGTGCTCGACCGCGAGAAGACCGAGATCCGCTACAACAGCGAATGGTCGATGCCGCTCGGCGCCGACGGCATGATCAAGCTCGCGTCGCGCTATACGGTCGCGCGCATTCTCGAGCGCGAGGATTTCACCAAGCGCTTCCAGGGCGGCGTGCCCATCTCGATCCACGAATTCCTCTACCCGCTGATGCAGGGCTACGACTCGGTCGCGCTCAACGCCGATCTCGAGCTCGGCGGCACGGACCAGAAGTTCAATCTGCTGGTGGGCCGCGAACTGCAGAAGCAGTACGGCCAGGAGCAACAGTGCATTCTCACGATGCCGCTGCTCGAAGGCCTCGACGGCGTCGAGAAGATGTCGAAGTCGAAGAACAACTACGTCGGCATCAGCGAGAAGCCCAACGACATGTTCGGCAAGCTCATGAGCATCTCGGACACGCTGATGTGGCGTTATTTCACGCTGCTCTCGTTCCGTCCGATGGACGAAATCGAAGGCTTCAAGCGCGAGATCGAAGCGGGCCGCAATCCGCGCGACTTCAAGGTGCTGCTTGCGCAGGAGATCGTTGCGCGCTTCCACTCGCAGGCCGACGCCGGGCGCGCGCTCGAAGACTTCAACCACCGCGCGAAGGGCGGCGTTCCCGACGACATTCCGTCGGTCACGCTCGCGGGCGCGCCGTTGGCGATCGGCCAGTTGCTCAAGCAGGCGGGGCTCGTGCCTTCCACCAGCGAGGCGCTGCGCAATATCGAGCAGGGCGGCGTGAAGATCGACGGCGCGACCGTGTCCGACAAGGGCCTGAAGGTCGAGCCGGGCGAGTTCGTCGTGCAGGTCGGCAAGCGCCGCTTCGCGCGCGTGACGCTCACCGCGTGATGACGATTCGCGTTTTTGCACGCATGTGCGCGTCGAAGGAGCGCACGCGATGATCGCGCTGATTCAACGCGTGCGCCGCGCGGAAGTGCGCGTGGACGACCGTGTCACCGGCGCCATCGGCCCGGGCCTGCTCGCGCTCGTCTGCGCGGAGCGCGGCGACACCGAAGCGAGTGCCGACAAGCTGCTCGCGAAGCTGCTGGGCTACCGTGTGTTCAGCGACGCGGCGGGCAAGATGAACCTGCCGGTGCAGAACATCGACGGCAACGGCGCGGCCGGCGGCCTCCTGCTGGTCTCGCAGTTCACCCTTGCCGCCGATACCAATAGCGGCCTGCGTCCGAGCTTTACGCCCGCCGCGCCGCCCGACGAGGGGCGGCGTCTGTTCGACTACTTCGTCGCCACTGCGCGCGAAAAGCACCCGACGGTCGAAACCGGCGAGTTTGGCGCCGACATGCAGGTCTCGCTCGTGAACGACGGACCGGTCACGTTCTGGCTGCAGGTGCGCAACTAACCCATGACCACGCAGATTCTCTTCATCCGCCATGGCGAAACCGCCTGGAACCGCATCAAGCGCATCCAGGGGCACATCGACATTCCGCTCGCCGAGAGTGGCGTCGAACAGGCGCAATTGCTCGGCGCGCGTTGCAGGCACGAAGCGCGCGCGGGCGCACGCCTCGACGCAATCTGGTCGAGCGACCTGATGCGTGCGCAACAAACCGCGCAGCCGATTGCCGAAGCGCTCGGTTTGCCGCTGCAGCTCACCGAAGGCCTGCGCGAGCGCAACTACGGCGCCTTCCAGGGCCACGACAGCGACGAGATTGCCGATCGCTTTCCCGACGAATACGCGCACTGGCAAACGCGCGACCCTGGCTTTGCCCCGCCCGAGGGCGAGTCGCAGCGCGCGTTCTACCACCGCGTGCTGCACGCGCTGGAGCCGATCCTCGCGAAACATCCCGAAGGGCGCATCGCCTGTGTCGCGCACGGCGGCGTGCTCGATTGCATCTATCGCTTCGCGAACGGTCTCGCGCTCGATGCGCCGCGCGCCTGGCCGCTGCTCAACACGAGCGTGAACGTCGTCGACTTCGAGCGCGACGGTGCGGCGACGCAAGCGCGCGTGCTCGCGTGGGGCGACATCGCGCATCTGCCGAGCGCAAGCGCCGACGACAACCTCAAGCGCGCGCCCCAGGCGAGCCGCTGAACCTTGCGCGGGACAAGCGCCGTTCGTCACGCGAGCGGCGCTTGTCCCGCGTACATGACTCGGCGCCGACGTCAAGTCCCTTACCTGCGACTTTCGATTGCTTTCCAAAGGCCAACCGTAAAACCGGAGTGCCTGATACCATTCATCGGACCTTTGCGCTTTGCCGCGCCAGTGGGGTGACGGTGCGTATCTCGCAGCGATTCTCAACAATCCTTGCGAGCGCCGGCCGCGCGTTGAAGAGGGGTGCGCGCGCACGCCATGCAGGCGGTGTCGGCGAGGCCGGGGTTGCAAACGAAAAGCAGTTCCGAGAACTGCAGTTCCAAGAACAAACCGCAGGAGATTCTCAATGACGTTCAAGCTTCACAAGCTGTTGCCGGTGAGCGCCGCGGTCGTGGCGTTCGCTGCACTGTCGGCCAATGCTTTCGCAGACCAGATCGTCAAGATCGGCCACGTGGGCCCGCTCACGGGTGGCTCGGCCCACCTCGGCAAGGACAACGAAAACGGCGCGCGTCTCGCCATCGAAGAAGTCAACGCCAGGGGACTCACGATCGGCGGCCAGAAGGTCACGCTCGTGCTCGACGGCCAGGACGACGCGGCCGATCCGCGCCAGGCCACCCAGGTGGCGCAGAAGCTCGTCGACGACAAGGTCGTGGCCGTGATCGGCCACCTGAACTCGGGCGCGTCGATCCCCGCCTCGAAGATCTATAGCGACGCGGGCATCGTGCAGATTTCGCCGTCGTCGACGAACCCGGCCTATACGCAGCAGGGCTTCAAGACCACCTATCGCGTGGTGGCGACCGACGCGCAGCAAGGCCCGGCGCTCGCGAACTACGCGGCGAAGAGCCTGAACGTGAAGACCGTTGCCGTGGTCGACGATTCGACCGCGTACGGCCAGGGCCTCGCGAACGAGTTCGAGAAGACCGCGAAGTCGCTCGGCATGAAGGTCGTCTCGCACGATGCGACCAACGACAAGGCCGTGGATTTCCGCGCGATCCTCACGAAGATCAAGGGCGAGAACCCCGACGCGATCATGTACGGCGGCATGGACGCCACTGGCGGCCCGTTCGCCAAGCAGGCGCGGCAGCTTGGCCTGCGCGCGAAGGTGTTGTCCGGCGACGGCGTGTGCACGGAAAGCCTCGCGCAGCTCGCAGGCGCCGCGGCAGACAATATCGTCTGCTCGCAGGCCGGCATGGCGCTCGAGCGCATGGACGGCGGCGCGGCATTCTCGGCGAAGTACCAGAAGCGCTTCGGCCATCCGATCGAATTCGATGCGCCGTTCACCTACGACGCGGTGTACATCGTCGTCGACGCGATGAAGCGCGCGAACTCGACCGACCCTGCGAAGATCCTCGCGCAGATCCCGGGCACCGACTACAAGGGTGTGATCGGCGAAACGGTGTTCGATTCGAAGGGCGACCTCAAGCACGGCGTGATCTCGCTCTACAACTACAAAGCGGGCAAGAAGACGCTGCTCGACGTGGTGAAGATGTAAGCGGCGCCCGGTCTCGAACCGCCCGGCGTTTCGTGCGAAACGACCAGTCCGCGCAAGTGGCTGGCCTTTTTTTCGTTGCGTGCGGGAAGAACGAGCGGGGGCGCCTCAGCGCGCCGGCGGGGCGGCCGCGCGCCGGCGCGCACGCTTCGAGACGCCGTTGACGAGCGCCCAGCGCAGCACGGGCGCGACCGCGCGCATGCCCGGCTGCACCACCGCGCGGCGTGCGAGGGCGAAGCGGTCGAAGCCGAGCATCTGCTGCGCGAACGGCGGCAACAAATCGATGCCCGCGTGGCGCATCAGCGCGCCCGCGGGGCGCATCGCCGGGCGGGGCACAGGCGCTTGCATCGGCACGCGCACGACTTCGCGCGTGCGCTCGCTCGCGACGAGCTCGGGCTGCATTGCTTCCAGATAGGCGGCGACTTCGGCGCGCGAGCGGGGCACGTCGGCCGCGCCCAGCAACTGCGCGATGAGCGCGACTTCGGCGTAGTACTGGTCCTGCGCCTCGCCGGGCAGCGCGGGATTCACGTAGCGCAGATACGCGCCGAGAAAGCTCGACACCTCGGCCACGTGCACCCACGTGAGCAGCGCGGGGTCGCTTGCGCGATACGGCCGGCCATCGGGCGCGGTGCCTGTTACCGCGAGGTGGATTTTCTTCACGCGCTCGATGAGCGCGAGCGCGTCGGCGCGGCTGCCATAGGTGGTGCCGGCGATGAAGGTCGCGGTGCGGCGCAGGCGGCCGAGAATGTCGCTGCGAAACGTCGAGTGGTCCCACACGCCGGCGAGCGCAAGCGGATGCAGCGCCTGCAACAACAGCGCGCTAATGCCGCCCGCCATCATCCCCGCGAAATCGGCATGCACTTTCCAGCAGATCGCGTCGGGGCCGAACAGGCCGGGGTCGCCGGGCGGCGACGAGTAGTCGAGCTTCGGGCCGCTGCCCGTGGTGAGATGCGTGACGTTTTCGGCCAGCTTCATGCGCACGCGCTGCGCGAGCTGGCCCACGAGGCCGCTCGGCTTGGGAGCGTTGGGAGAACGGCCGGCGTGATCGGACATCGTGCTCTCGCTCGCGCTGCGTCGTGCCTTGCCGCGTCTTACGACGCGTCCGGGCTCCAGTCGCCGCCCGTCGATGCGCCGTCGGGCACGGTGAGGCCGAAGTGGCGGTAGGTGAGCTGCGTGGCCACGCGTCCGCGCGGCGTGCGCTGCAGGAAGCCCTGCTGGATCAGGTATGGCTCCAGCACATCTTCGATCGTGTCGCGCTCTTCGCCGATGGCCGCCGCGAGGTTGTCCACGCCCACCGGGCCGCCGTCGAACTTGTGCAGGATCGCTTCGAGCAGCTTGCGGTCCATCAGGTCGAAGCCCACCGGATCGACGTCGAGCATCTTGAGTGCGGCGTCGGCCACCGGTGCCGTGATGTTGCCGTCGGCCTTCACTTCGGCGTAATCGCGCACGCGGCGCAGCAGGCGATTGGCGATACGCGGCGTGCCGCGCGAGCGGCGCGCGATTTCGAGCGCGCCGTCAGGGTGAATATGCGCGCCGAGCAGCGCAGCCGAGCGCTGCACGATGCGCGAGAGCTCGCTCGCGTTGTAGAACTCGAGCCGCGAGACAATGCCGAAGCGGTCGCGCAGCGGGTTCGTGAGCATGCCCGCGCGCGTGGTCGCACCCACGAGCGTGAACGGCTGCAGGTCGAGCTTCACGCTGCGCGCGGCTGGCCCTTCGCCGATCATGATGTCGATCTGATAGTCCTCGAGCGCCGGATACAGAATTTCCTCGACGACCGGCGAGAGCCGGTGGATTTCGTCGATGAACAGCACGTCGTGCGCTTCGAGGTTGGTGAGCAGCGCGGCAAGATCGCCCGCGCGTTCGAGCACGGGGCCCGAGGTCTGCCGCAGATTGACCCCCATT
>DATEJU010000009.1:0-9552 GCA_035277805.1 Paraburkholderia sp.
GCTCGTCGTGCGCGACGACGGCCTCGTGGTGGGCTCGGTCTCGGGCGGCTGCATCGAAGACGATCTGATCGACCGCGTGCGCCGCGAAGGCATCGGCATCGTCAAGCCCGAGGCCGTGAAATACGGCATCACGGCGGAAGAAGCGCATCGCTTCGGACTGCCCTGCGGCGGCACGATTCAGCTCGTGCTGGAGCCGCTCACCGAGGCGTCCGGCATCGGCGCGCTGCTCGCCGCGGTCGAGCGCGGCGAGCTGGTCGCGCGCACGCTCGACATCGCCAGCGGCAAGGCCACGCTCGGCCCCGCGAGCGCTACCGACGGCGTGGACTTCGACGACAAACGCCTGCTCACGATCCACGGCCCGCGCTATCGCATGCTTGTGATCGGCGCGGGGCAGCTCTCGCGCTACCTGTGCCAGATCGCCGTGGGGCTCGACTATCAGGTGACGGTGTGCGACCCGCGCGAGGAGTACACCGACACGTGGGACGTGCCCGGCACCACGCTCGTGCGCACCATGCCCGACGACACCGTGCTCGAGATGAAACTCGACGAGCGCTGCGCCGTGATCGCCCTCACGCACGACCCCAAGCTCGACGACCTCGCGCTCATGGAGGCGCTCAAAACGCGCGCGTTCTATGTGGGCGCGCTCGGCTCGCGGCGCAACAATGCGGCGCGGCGCGAGCGCCTGAAGGAGTTCGATCTGAACGACGCCGAGCTCGCGCGGCTGCACGGGCCGGTCGGCATCTATATCGGCAGCCGCACGCCGCCGGAGATCGCCGTGTCGATCCTTGCGGAAGTCACGGCGGCGAAGAACGGCGTTTCGCTGCCCACCATTCTCCAGGTCGAAGGCGCCAAGGCCGCGCGCGAGCAGGCCGCGAGCGTCGGCTCGAGCTGCGACGTCTGAAGCGATTGAGTTGGTCCGATTGAGTTGGTGCGAGTGGGGCGCGCCGCGTTCGCGCGCCTCATCTCGCCTTGCGAGCCGACATCGCGCCGGCCTTCCGGCTTCCTGGGTCCGGCGCGCCCTTCATACGTTTTGGGCCCGACACGTCCTTCACGTCGCTCACGTCCGTCACGTCCGTCACGTTCCGCGTGGCCCCGCGCTGTGCCCGTCGTCGTGTTGCTCTTGCCTGCCCTGGACGGCGCGCGCGCCGCGCGGCTTCAGCAAGCGCCCAAACCGCGCACGCGCGAGCCGCATGGCGCGCGTCCATCCGGCGGGGCGCGGGTCCGCGAGCATGCTCAGCGCCCGCGCATAGTCGAGCGTCAAGCCGGGCGTCCATGCCATCGTCTGACCGCGCTTGCGCACCTGCGCGGCCACCCAGAGCTCCGGCGTCGCGAGCATGCGCACGAAAGCCAGCCAGCCGCTGCCCCACACGCGCGGCGTCGCGCCTTCGAGCGCCGCCTCCAGCGCATACGAGACCGTGCTCGAACAGTTGCGGTGCGTGAGGTTGTAGGTCGTGTTGGCGCGATAGTGCTGCCAGAAGCGTGCGAGCCGCTGCGGATCGTAGTTGCGGATGCGCACCTTGCGCGTGGACGGGCACCAGGCCTTCGACTCGGTCGCGTAGTCGGGCTGAAACAGGCCCGGCACGTTGTTCTCCGCGGTTGCGCGCAAGATGCGCGAGAACTCGTCGGGCGAGCGGTCGATCTCCACTGCGGGATACAGGCTGATGTAGACGTCCTCGGGCGACTCCAGCGCCGCGTGGCCCGTCGAGATCACGCCGTTGCGGTCCACGGCCGCGATATAGCGGTCGATCACCAGCTGGCGCCGCGCCTCGCCCTTCGAGGTGCCCACCGGTGTCCACACGTGCACAGTGAGCGCGCGCTCTTGCTCGTCGGGCGGCCCATCGAACACGGTCTGCGCGAGCCTCGCGCCGGCGCTGCCCGTCACGCCCACGGCGCTGGCCGCGAGCGCCGCCACGCCGCCCTGCGCCGCCGCCGGATTCACGCCGAGCCGCCGCGCGCGCAACGCGAGCAGTATCAGGTTCCAGCCGGTGAAGATGAGCACGAGGCCGAGGCAATACGGCACCGTGCCCTTGTAATGCGTGGGATACGGCTGATAGAGAAAAATCGCGATGGCGATTTCGAGCGCGCCGCTCGCCATCGCGAATTTCCAGGTCCGGAAGCGCACGACCCAGGCGGAGACGATCTGCAGGAAGCCATCAGCGAGAAAGAGCGTGGCGAACACCATCGAGATGATGAACGACGCGTGCCGGAAGCCCGAGAGGATCAACGCTGCAGTGATGCAGAACGCGAGCCCCTTCACGTAGCGCAGTGTGCGCTGCCCGCCCATGCCGGTCCACGCGACGGCGAGCGTCGCGAGCCCTTCGATGAGCAGCAGCCAGCTGAACGGCGCGACGCGGAAATACAGCACGCCGTCGAGCGCGTCGATGAAGAGCATCGCGCCGATCGCCGCGCTCACCGCGCCCACGATCAGCAGCCCGCGCCAACGTGCGCGCAGGTAATCGACGCCCAGCAGGATCATCATGAGCCGCACCATCGTTCACTCCGCGTTGGCGGTTTCCACGAGTGCGATGCTACGCCGCACCGGCGCCTGCGTGCCACGAAGGTGCCCAGTGCGTACCTGCGCGCCGGATTATAGGTTGCGTGCGCAACCAATAAGGCAAGGGCCCGTGCCCGCGAATATCCTGCGAATACCCCGCCAATGCCTATAGCAGCCCGAGCGCGAAAGCCGCCGCCACCGAGCCTGCCACGAGCACCACGCCCGTGGTTCGGCGGCGATTGAGCTCGGTCCACAGCAGCACGCCGGTCAGCGAAAGCAGGATGAGACTGCCCGCAATGGTGTCCATGAGCAGCACCCAGCCGATGCCCATGCCCACGCCGCGGTGCAGATTGTTGAGCGTCGCGAAGAATGCGCTCTCAGTGCGCCGCACGGCGACCGTGCCATTGCCCACCCAGTACTCCACGGCGACGCTCTGGCGCGGGCCCGTCAGCGCGAACTGCCAGGACTCGGGCTGCACGACGCTGCGCTCGCCCCACGCCACCGGATGCGCGCCCTCGCGGCGGATCTTGCCGGGCTTGCCGTCGAACTTCAGCTCGCGCTGGAGCCACCGCGCGAGCGCCTCGGGCGTGGCCGGACGCTCGGCGGGCAGCGCAAGCTGCATCTGCGTGACTTGGGGCGTGCCCGAGGAGATATGCAGCGGCCCCGCGCGATGATTGAGCAAGAAGCCCGTCACGCCGAACAGAAGCCCAAGCACCGCGCCCCACAGCCCCACCCAGCCATGCACCTTGCGCAGCCACTTGATGAAGTTCGCGCGGCGCGAGCGCTGGCGCCGCGCGGCGAGATCGGTGGCGTCGAGGGGCCGGGCGGCGCGGCGCAAGGGATCGATGCGAACGTCATTGCCTGCTTCGGCGCTCGGGGGTTCGATCAGGGGCTCGTCAAGGCGGGCATTCAAGACACGACTCCAGACACGGCGCGCCAACGTGACCCGGCCCTCCCGGGCCGCATCGGCGCGCGCCAATTCGATTGGGGATGAGCGCCACGCAGCCTGCTGCCGGCCTCACCTTGCAAATGAGAATAGTTATTATTACATATGCGTAAGGCGTAGCGCGGCCCGTTTCAGGGGCAATCCGCGCTGCTATGCGCGGGACCCGCTTGACAAGGTAAAAGCATGACTTTTAAGTGAAGGCATTGCGCCGATTTTCCTTGCGAGAGCCGTCCCCATAACCGCAGCGCCGCTCACGGAACGCCGCCATGCGCCACGTCCTCGTTCTTTGCATCGCAATCCTCGGCCCGGCCTTCGGCGCGCATGCGGCGGTGATGCCCGTGCCCATCGAGACCGCGCAGGCCTCTGCCGGCAACGCCGCCGACGAGGCGCCCTATACCAACGAAGCGGAGACGCAGACCTTCACCGTCAACGCCGACGGCTCCTACACCAAGGTCGACACGCTCACGCTGCGCATCAATACCGAAGCGGGCATCGCGCGCGCGGGCCAATACTACGTGTGGTTCAACCGCGGCATGGCGCACGTCGACGTATTGGAGGCGTGGACCGAGGACGCCCGGGGCCAGCGCCACGACGTGCAGCCCGGGCAGATTCGCGATGTGCAGGAAGTGCGCTCCTTCGATGCCCCGATGTTCCAGGACGTGCAGGACAAGGTCATCGTGTTCCCGGCCGTCGAGCCCGGCGCGCGCGTGCACCTCACGTGGCGCAAAACCCAGCGCGTGCCCCTCGTGCCCGGCTGGTTCAGCGACTTCACGCCGCCCGACATGGCGCCCACGCACAATTTCCGCGTGATCTACGACTTGCCCGCGAAGGTGCCGCTCTACGCCGACGCGCGCGGCTTCACCGCGCTCAGGCCCGTCACGGCGAACGGCCGCACGCGCTACGAATACCGCTACGACAAGGCGAATTTCGCGCGCCTCGAATATGGTTCGGTTTCCTATGTAAGCTACGGCGACCAGCTGATGGTCTCGACCTTTCCGGACTACGCGGCATTCGCCAGGGTCTACCGCGAGGGCGCCGCCGACCCGAGCGCGCGCGACGCAGCCATCGTGCGGCTGGCGCAGACGCTCACCGCACACGACGCGACTCCGCGCGCGAAGGCGCAAACGCTTTACGACTGGGTACGCCGCAACATCCGCTACGTGGCGGTCAACGTCGGACGCGGCGAGATCGTGCCGCATCGCGCAACCGAGGTGCTCGCGAACCGCTACGGCGACTGCAAGGACCACGTCGCGCTCTATGGCGCACTGCTCGACGCGGTGGGCGTGCGCAACGTGCCTGCGCTCCTGAACAGCGGCACGATCTACACACTGCCTTCGGTGCCGGGCTTCGGCATCATCAATCACGTCATCACGTGGCTGCCCGACTTGCAGCGCTTTGCGGATTCCACGGCGAACAACGTCGAATTCGGCTATCTACCCTCGACGGACATGAACCGCGAGACCGTGCTCGCCGGCGACGGCACGCTCCTGCGCACGCCCGCTACCGAAATGACCACGCGCGACAGCGACCTCGACATCACCGTCGCGTCCGACGGCTCGGCACGCTTCATCTACCGTCTGCAGTCCGAAGGCTGGGCCGCGGAGCAGACGCGCAGCGTGCTGCGCCTGCAAACGCCCGCACAGCGCGAGGAATCGCTGCAATGGGAACTGCACAACGCGAACCTGCGCGGCAACGCCATGCTCGCGTCGAGCCCGCTCGACGCCACCTCGGGACCGCTTGTGGTGACGCTCACGGGCACGCTCGACGGCTTCGTCGACCCGCAGATGACGACGCCCGTGCCCACGCTCACGAGCCTCGTGGGCGGGCTCGACGCGAATCTGCGCTACTGGCTGGGCGAGCCGCGCCGCACGCAGCCATTCGTCTGCCGCAACGTGGCCGTGACCGAGCGCGCGCGCATCCAGCTGCCGCCGGGGCTGCGCGTGCTCGACATGCCTTCGCCGCAGCACGCCGCGGACGCGCTGATCGACTACAGCTCGCAGTACAGGCTCGATGCGAAGGCGAACGTGCTGCGCGTGACGCGCATGGGCCGCACGCATTTTGCGAGCGACGTCTGCACGCCCGCCGATTTCGCGCAGATGCGCCCCACGTTCGAGACGATGGCGCGCGACCTGCGCGCCCCGCTGATCGTCAAGCCGATTGCGAAGCCGGCGATGGGTGCAACGGCGGGCGAAACGGAGCAAACGGGCAATGCCCGGGACATGGAGGGGCCACTCTCATCCGCGCCGCGCACGCAGTGATGCGTCGCGCGCCGTACGGCAGCGGCGCGCGAAAAGCGCACCGCTCAAACGGATCGAAGGGATCGAAGGGATCGAAGAGATCAAACGGGCCAGAGCGGCCCTTCCTGCATTGCGCCGATCTGCTCGCGCAGTTCGAGAATGCGTTCTTCCCAATAGCGCTGCGTGTTGAACCACGGGAACGCCGCCGGGAACGCCGGATCGCTCCAGCGCCGCGCGAGCCATGCCGAGTAGTGAATGAGCCGCAGCGTGCGCAGCGCTTCGATCAGATGCAATTCGCGCGGATCGAATTCGCAGAAGTCCTCGTAGCCCGCAAGCAGATCGGCGAGCGCGCGCGAGGCGTCGGCGCGCTCGCCCGGCAGCAGCAGCCACAAATCCTGGATAGCGGGACCCATGCGGCTGTCGTCGAAGTCGACGAAATGCGGACCCGCATCGGTCCAGAGCACGTTGCTCGGATGGCAGTCGCCGTGCAAGCGCAATTTGCGCACGTCGCCGGCGCGCTCGAACGCGGCTTCTACGCCTTCGAGCGCGAGCGAGACGGCGGCCTGCCAGGCGTCGCACACGTCGGCGGGCACGAAGCCGTGTTCGAGCAGGTACGCGCGCGGCTCGTAGCCATAGCTCTCGATGTCGATCGACGGGCGCGCGCGATACGCCTGCGTCGCGCCCACTGCGTGAATCCGGCCGATGAAGCGGCCGATCCATTCGAGCGTGTCGCTGCGATCGAGCTCGGGCGCGCGGCCGCCGCGCCGCTCGAAGAGCGCGAAGCGATAGCCCTCGTGCCCGTGCAGCGTGCGGCCTTCGAGCGTGAGTGCGGGCACGGCGGGAATCTCGCGCGCGGCGAGCTCGGCCGCGAACGCGTGCTCTTCGAGAATGGCCTCGTTGCTCCAACGCTCGGGACGATAGAACTTCGCGACGAGCGGCGCTTCGTCCTCCACGCCGATCTGGTAGACGCGGTTCTCGTAGCTGTTGAGCGCGAGCATGCGGCCGTCCGTGCGGCGGCCTGTGGGCATCAGGACGCCATCGACGGCGTCGAGCACGCACTCGGGCGTGAGGCGGGCATAGGGCGCAGCCGGGCTCGTGTCCGGCGGATTGCCGCCCAGCGGATTGCCGCCCGGCGGATTGCCGCTGCCAGGCGTGGGCTCGGACGGCTCGCCCGATGCAAATGTGGTTGGATCGTTCATCCCCGCATTGTGCATCGTGCGGGCTGCGGCGGCGAGTTCAGGTCAAACTGGGGCCAAACTCGGTGCAACTTCAGGCCAGATTCGTGACGCTCAATGCAAGTTCGCGCCGGCGGGCATGACGTGCTCGCCCGTGTCGATCAGGTCTTCCAGAAAAAAGGGTTCGGTGTTGAGCTGCCTGGACGCGCCAGGCTCCCCGACGTACCAGGTGACCATGGCCATGTCGCCGAGAATACGCATCACGATGCCGCGCGCGCCATGAGGCACGGCGATATGTACGGTGCGGACGATAGAACCGACTTGCATGATGTTTCCCCGTTCCCATTCCAGTGCCGGCTTCCCCGCAGGAAAGGCCGGTCAGTGTGCTGACAAAAACCGGTGCGCATTCGAAGTTGCGCACACATCCAACCTGCTCCGGCGGGCCGCTGCCTCGCTTCACTGCCTCTTCTCCGATGCCCGCTGACGCGCTTCGGACCCGACCGGTTTACGCATTTTTGCCTTATTTTGGCCACTTGCGCAAAGCAAAAAATAGGGGGGCGGCTCGCGCACCCGATCAACTTACGAAATCCTGACTGTAACAGATGGTAAACACCGCCTTCGGCACGCTTGTGAAGGGCCGGCTGCAAAAGTACTCTGACTATTGCTGGCAAGCGCTATAGTCCTGCCGAGCAGGCAAGCTGCAGGGCCCAGGGTCAGCGCTAGCGCGCCAACGCCGGGCGCAATGGAGACCGACCGCGCTTGCTGGAAAGCATGCGTCGTCGCCAGATCCGGTAACCGCGCAATAACCGCGCGTTGATACCGGCAATAACATCGCTGCCAGGGCCACGCCGCCGTTCGCCGGTGTCCTCGCGCGGCGCACCGCCACAAGCGAAGGAATCTGCCGTTCCATGTGGATCGTCCGGCTCGCACTCAAGCGCCCCTACACATTCATCGTGCTGGCGCTCCTGCTTTTGATCGTCGGCCCGCTGACGATCGTGCGCACGCCCACGGACATCTTCCCGAACATCGACATTCCCGTGCTCTCGGTCATCTGGACCTACACGGGCCTGCCCGCCGACGAGATGTCGCGCCGCATCGCCATCAACTACGAGCGCGGGCTTTCGGTGGCCGTCAACGACATCGAGCACACCGAATCGACTTCGCTGAACGGCGTGGCCGTCGTGAAGATCTTCTTCCAGCCGCATGCCAACGTAGACGAGGCGCTGGCCGAAGTCACGTCGCTCTCGCAGGCGCAACTGCGCTCGCTGCCGCCGGGTATCACCCCGCCGTTCATCCTGCGCTACAACGCCTCGACCGTGCCGATCCTGCGCCTGTCGCTCTCCTCGCCGCAGCTCACCGAGCAGGAGCTGTTCGACTACGGCAACAACTTCCTCAAGACGCAGCTCGCCACCGTGCCGGGCGCCTCCGCGCCGCTGCCTTATGGCGGCAAGCAGCGGCAGATCATGGTCGACATCGACCAGCGCGCGCTGCAGCAGCACAACCTCTCGCCCATGGACGTGGTGAACGCCATCAGCGCGCAGAACCTCATCCTGCCCTCGGGCACGGCGAAGATCGGCGCGGCCGAGTATTCGGTGCTGATGAACGCAAGTCCCGACACCATAGCGGGTCTGAACGACATTCCCGTGAAAACCACGGCGGCGGGCACGATTTACATTCGCGACGTCGCGCACGTGCGCGACGGCTTCGTGCCGCAGACCAACATCGTGCGCGTGAACGGCCAGCGCGCCTCGCTCCTCACCATCAACAAGAGCGGCAACACGTCCACGCTCGAGATCGTCGACCGCATCAAGGAGATGATGCCGACGCTGCGCAATCTCGTGCCGCCGTCGATGAACATCGACCCGGTCGCCGATCAGTCGCTGTTCGTGCGCGCCGCCGTGCAGGGCGTGCTGCGCGAGGCGCTCATCGCCGCCGCGCTCACCGCGCTCATGATCCTGCTCTTTCTCGGCAACTGGCGCGCAACGCTCATCATCGCCATCTCCATTCCGCTTTCGATGATCACCTCGATCATCGCGCTCGCGGCGCTCGGCGAGACCATCAACATCATGACGCTCGGCGGCCTCGCGCTCGCCGTCGGCATACTCGTTGACGACGCAACGGTCGCCATCGAGAACATCAGCCAGCAGCTCGAACAGGGCAAGACGCTCGAGCAGGCGATTCTCGATGGCGCACACCAGATCGCGGTGCCCACGCTCGTCTCCACGCTCTCCATCTGCATCGTGTTCGTGCCGATGTTCCTGCTCACGGGCGTCGCGCATTACCTCTTCATTCCGCTCGCCGAAGCCGTGGTGTTCGCAATGCTCGCGTCGTACTTCTTCTCGCGCACGCTCGTGCCCACGCTCGCGAAATATCTGCTGCGCTATCACCACAAGCCCGCCGACCTGCATCACATGCATGCCGGTACGCGCAATCCGTTCATGCGCATCCACCTCGCGTTCGAGCGCGGCTTCGAGCGCACGCGCGTGCGCTATCGCGCGTTTCTCGCCGCGCGCGTGGCGCATCCGGCGTGGTTCGTGACGGCGTTTCTCGCGTGCTGCGGCGCCTCGCTCGTGTTGCTGCCGTTTCTCGGCCGCGACTTCTTTCCGCAAGTGGATGCGGGCACGATCGCGCTGCACCTGCGCGCGAAAACGGGCACGCGCGTGGAGGAGACCGCCGTTATCACCGACCGCATCGACAAGC
>DATEJU010000010.1:0-12926 GCA_035277805.1 Paraburkholderia sp.
CCGCCGCATGAAGGCCGGCGAGTTCGAGGAAGGCGCGCACGTGCTGCGCGCGAAGATCGACATGGCGTCGCCGAACTTCAACATGCGCGACCCCGTGATCTACCGCATCCGCTTCGCGCATCACTACCGCACCGGCGACAAGTGGTGTGTGTATCCGATGTACGACTATACGCACTGCATCTCGGACGCGCTCGAGAACATCACGCACTCGCTGTGCACGCTCGAGTTCGAAGACCATCGCCCGCTCTACGACTGGGTGCTTAACGAACTCGCCGATGCCGGCGTCTTCGCGCGTCCGCTCCCGCAGCAAATCGAGTTTTCGCGCCTGAATCTCACCTACGCGATCACCAGCAAGCGCAAGCTGCTGCAGCTCGTGACCGAAGGCCACGTGGACGGCTGGGATGACCCGCGCATGCCCACCATCGTCGGCGTGCGCCGGCGCGGCTTCACGCCTGAGGCGATCCAGCTCTTTTGCGAGCGCATCGGCGTGACCAAGGTGGATTCGTGGATCGACATGAGCATCCTCGAGGGCGCGCTGCGCGACGATCTCGACGACAAGGCGCCGCGCACGGCCGCCGTGCTCGACCCGCTCAAGCTCATCATCGACAACTATCCGGAAGGCCAGAGCGAAGACTGCACGGCGCCCGTGCATCCGCATCATCCGGAGCGCGGCGTGCGCACGTTCCCGATCTCGCGCGAGCTGTGGATCGAGCGCGAGGACTTCAACGAGACGCCGCCCAAGGGCTATTTCCGCCTGTTTCCGGGCAACAAGGTGCGCTTGCGCTACGGCTACGTGATCGAGTGCACGGGCGCTGACAAGGACGAAAACGGCAACGTGATCGCCGTGCACTGCAACTACTTCCCGGACAGCAAGTCGGGCACGGAAGGCGCGAACAACTACAAGGTCAAGGGCAACATCCATTGGGTGAGCGCGCCGCATGCGTGCCCGGCGGAAGTGCGCCTTTACGACCGCCTGTTCCGCGAAGAGCAGCCCGACGCGGGCGACCGCGACTATCTCGAAGCGCTCAACCCGGATTCCAGGCGCGTGGTGCAGGCGTATCTGGAGCCGGGCGCACGCGACGCGGCACCGGAAGACCGCTATCAGTTCGAGCGTCACGGCTACTTCGTCGCCGACCGCTACGACTCGAAGCCGCTCGCGCCGGTGTTCAACCGCATCGTCGGCCTGCGCGACAGCTGGGGCAAATAAGAACGCCAAAGCGGCCGGAGACACCGCCGCTTCGAATGCAAAAAGCCCGCACGTTCAAATGCGGGCTTGTTCTTTTTCTGCTTTCTACTTTTGCCGATGCGGCGGGCGCAGGCGGGCCGCGCGATTCGAAGCGGCAAACGCAGTTTCAATCAGACACGCTTATGCAGGGCCACTAGCGAGAGTGTCGTACCGAAGAGCCGCGCAAGGCTGCGGCTTGCGTACTGGTCCACGTCGGCGGGCGCGACCCACCGCCACGCGTCCATCTCGGGAAT
The DNA here is from genome assembly GCA_035277805.1 of Paraburkholderia sp. Taxonomy (GTDB): domain Bacteria; phylum Pseudomonadota; class Gammaproteobacteria; order Burkholderiales; family Burkholderiaceae; genus Paraburkholderia. The sequence continues at coordinate 1,480 of DATEJU010000010.1, forward strand.
CATCACGCCGTCGTATCGGCGCGGGAAAAGCGACACGCAGCGGCATTGCGAAAGATCGAGTTCCGCGGCTTGCGCGCGTGCCGCAAACAGATGCAGATCCTTGTCGCGCCGATACGCAAAACGCCCGAGATCGACGAGCCTCGACGCGTCGATCGCAATGCCGGTCTCCTCGACCATTTCACGCAGCGCGCTCTGCGCCTCGGTTTCGCCGGGCTCGCCCTGCCCCTTCGGAACATCCCAATGATCGGTGCCGGTCGCGTGCGCAAGAAGCACCCGGCCTTCTGGATCGAGCAGCACGATGCCGCATGACACGATCTTGCCGTTCACTGCGTGCTCAGTGCTTCTTCTGATAGACCCAGGCGCCACTGCCGACGCGGCAGAACTGCGGGCGCAGCGTCATCGTCTGCCCCTTCGCGCTCACGACCACGTCCGAGTCGCGGCACGTCTTGTCGCCGTCTTTCGCGGTGCTGGTCGGTGTGATGGTGGCGGCGATCTTCACGGGGTTACCGAGACCGTCGTTGCTCCAGTTGGTGGTCTCGCCATCCGCCTTGTTCGCGACGGCGTCGCGCACGGCATGGGTGAGCGAGCTGTAGTCCGCCTGCTTCATCCAGCTAGCCGGCGTGTCGTTGAGAAAGCCCAGATTGGCAGCCTGGGCGGTCGAGCCAGCCGAAAGCAGGCACAAGGCAGCGAGCCCGGACAGAATACGCGGCGATTTCAGCATGGATCTTTCTCCCTGAAGGGCAATTGTGGGCAACTGTTAATCGCGGAAAAGCATAACACGGGCCCCATTTTCGCCTTCTACAAGCCGGCGCAGCGACATCGCGCCGCGTCCGGCGCATACGCGGATTTTCGAATTGGGTCCGAAGGCGTTTCGGAATGGTCCGATAGCGATTCAGGCAAGCGGCTCATAAGCTTTGACAGTCAATCGCTTACGCACAAACAGGCATTTTCCGTCATGACCTACACTATCGCCCTACGGACATTTGCCGTGATGCTGTCGATGCTGAGCATCGGCCTCATGGCCATGGTCGCCCAGCATACCCGTAAGCCGCAGCCCGACTCGCCGGCACCGCACTTCGCCATCCACTTCGAGAACGCGCCGCGCTGGCCCGAAACCGTCCTGCGCGGCGGCATCCTGTGCCTGCTCGTCTCGTTCGTCGTGCTCTCGGCCACCTGTATCCTGATCGCGCGCATCTGACAGAACGCACGATACGCCCACAATGCGCACAACGCGCGCTCAATGCGCCGAAGGCTGCCAGCCGTCGGTGAGCGTGCCTAGAAACGCAATCACGTCCTTGATCTCGGCGTCGGAAAAAACCGGCGCGTCCCCAGGCTTGCGATCGAACGGCGCATCGGTATTGAGGTTCGCCCAGTACCGGCGCGGCAGGTCGTCGAACTTCCTCACCTTGCCCTTCACCACCGGATAGAACTCTTCCGGATTCGTATCGCGCCGCGCGTAGAAGCGCATCACGTCGTCCAGCGAGTGATAGATGCCGTTGTGGAAGAACGTCTTCTTGAGCGCGACGTTGCGCAGCGTCGGCGTGCGAAAGAGTCCGCAGAATTCGGCGCGACCGGCAAGATCGGTACGTTCCGGTCCGCATGCCCCCAGATCGAAGAAGCGCGGATCGCGATTCACCGCGAGCGCGCGATTGCGCGGCACGCCGACCGCGATCAAGCCGAAGTCGCTGAACTGCGGCGGCGAGCCATCCTTCGCGCGCTGGCTGATGTGACAGCTCGCGCAATTACCCTTCTTTTCATCGTTGAACAACTGCAGGCCGCGCATCTCCGCCGCCGTGAGCGTCGTCTTGCCCGCGAGGTACGCGTCGTACTTGCTCGTGTACGGATAGAACACTTCCGGAGTCTGCTCGAAGGTTTCCAGCGATTTCAGCACCGCCTTGAAGGTGGCATCCTCGTCGTCGAAGATGTGCGCGCCGAATGCCTCGCGAAACGCATTGGCGTATGGCGCCGCGCGCACCGCGTCGGTCACCTTGCGCGGCGTGCTGGCCATCTCGAAGGGCGAGAGCAGCGGGATGCGCGCCTGATCCGAGCCACGGTCGACACGGCCATCCCAGGTAAGACCGCCAGTCGGGCCGGCATCGACGCTCTCGTCGCCTTCGTCGTCGGAATCGTGATAGTGCTCCGCGAACGCCGGCACGGCCTGCAAATACTTGAGCGTCGGCACCGCGCGCATGCCGGGGCGACGCAGGTCCGCGCCGCCGATCTGCACGTCGAGCACCTTGGTTGGCGTGAATGCGCGAGCGGGATTGTGGCAGGTCGCGCACGACATCTTGCCCGAGCCCGAGAGCGAAGGATCGACGAACATCTGCTTGCCGAGTGCCGTCATGCGGCTCACCTGCGCGTAGACCTCGGCGCGCGACTGGCCGTTCGGCCGGCCGCTCGACTGGCCAATCGAGCCCGTCTGAACGCCAGGCGAAGATACCGCGATCTTCATCGGCCTGGCGACGTTCGCACCGTTCCTGCCGGCTGCGTCGCGCGCGCTGCTCGTGCTGCTCGTCCCCTGAGCGGCATCGCCGGCGCTCTCCATCCGAGCGGTGCCGCCATCGCACGCCGCCAGCAGCGCTAGCGCGCCGAGCGCCAGAAACACACGGCAATGACGGCGCGCCCGCGCTGCGCGCGGCGGCGAATGTTTCTGAGTGCGCGTCGGACGACGCGCCAATCTACGCAACATGAACGAATCCCCGGTACTGGCATGTGCGACGCGCGTGCTGCCGAAGTGCTGCCAAACACCTTCGCGCCGCGGTTGTCGACGCGCGCCATTGCGCATCGAAATCGCGAAAGCGTATGTCAGCGACATGACGAATCGATGACTTTACGTAAGCTCGCAGTCATGAAATCACAGGGACAAGAAAAGCTAAACGTAATTATTTACACATGGCTGTCAAATTCCGTTGAGACACTGCGCGTCGCCCGATAGCCAGTGTCGCGGAGTCGTTTGCGCGCTGGCCACCAAGGGGACCCCAACGCGAGAGAGAAAAGAATGATCAAGAGAAAATGGTTCTACGCAACGCCGATCGCAGTTGCGGCGGCGGCGCTGATCGTCGCGGCGTGCGGCGGCAGCGACGTCAACAAGCCGGACCTGTCGTCGGTCAAGAACATCGTCGTGATCTACGCGGAAAACCGCAGCTTCGACAACCTGTACGGCAGCTTCCCCGGCGCCAACGGCCTGCAGAACGTGAGCGCGCAAAGCGCCCAGCAGCTCGACCGCGACGGCTCGGTGCTCGCCACGCTGCCGGCCGTCTGGAACGGCCTCACGCAAACGGGCGTCACGCCCGTGGTGACGGCGGCAATGACCGAGAACATGCCGAACGCCCCGTTCGCCATCGACGATCCGAAGGGCTATAACGTGCCGCTTTCGGTGACGACGCGCGACCTCTATCACCGCTTCTACGAGAACCAGATGCAGATCCACGGCGGCAAGAACGACATGTTCGCCGCGTGGGCCGACTCGGGCGGGCTCGTGATGGGCCATTACACGACGAGTGCAGAAAAGCTGCCGCTGTGGAAGATCGCGCAGCAATACACGCTGGCCGACAACTTCTTCATGGGCTCGTTCGGCGGCTCGTTCCTGAATCACCAGTGGCTGGTCTGCGCGTGCACGCCGTACTACGCGAATGCGGACAAGAGCCCGGCATCCGGCTCGATCTCGGCCGTCAACGCCGATGGCGTATCGCTTACGCTCGCGTCGAACTCGCCGGCCTCGGCACTCACCAACATTCCGAAATTCGTGAAGTCAGGCAACCTCACGCCCGACTTCTACGCAGTCAACACAATGCAGCCGCCGTACCAGCCGAGCGGCAACGCGCCGGCTTCGGGCGGCGACACCAATCTCGCCGACCCGGGCGCTGCGTCGACGCTGCCGCCGCAGACGGCGCAAACCATCGGCGACCTGCTCTCGAACGCGGGCGTCTCGTGGGCATGGTATGGCGGCGCATGGGGCGCGGCCGTGAGCGCGGCGCAGAACAGCACGTCGAACGTGATCTACGGTGCGAACATGACGGCGCCGAACTTCCAGCCGCACCACCAGCCGTTCAACTACTTCGCGAACTACGCGCCGGGCACCGACGCGCGCGCGAAGCACCTGCTCGACGGCGGCATGGACGGCAGCGAATTCATCACGGCGATCGACGCGGGCACGCTGCCGCAAGTGGCGTTCTACAAGCCCCAGGGCAACCTCAACGAGCACGCGGGCTACACCGACGTGGCGAGCGGCGACCAGCACATCGCCGACGTCATTGCGCATCTGCAGAAGAGCCCGCAGTGGAACAACATGGTCGTGGTCGTCACGTACGACGAAAACGGCGGCTTCTGGGATCACGTCGCGCCGCCCAAGGGCGACCGCTGGGGCCCGGGTTCGCGCATTCCGGCGCTCGTGATCTCGCCGTATGCGAAAAAGGGCTACGTCGATCATACGCAGTACGACACGACTTCGATCCTGCGGCTGATTACGCGACGCTTCTCGCTGCCGGCGTTGCCCGGCCTCACGGCGCGCGACGCCGCGCTCAAGAGCAACGGCGCGCCGGCCATGGGTGATTTGACCAACTCGCTGGATCTGAAGCTTTAAGCGATTACGGCCGTTGGTGGCTGGGCGTCAAGGCGTCCAGCTTCGATTCCCGGGCAGCTTTTGGGCTGCCTTTTTTGCTTCGGGTTTGTGCGGGAGTGAGAAATGCGAACGGGCTACAAGCGCAAGCTTGTAGCCCGTTTCGTATCTGGCGCGACAGGAGGGGCTCGAACCCCCGACCCTCGGCTTAGAAGGCCGATGCTCTATCCAGCTGAGCTACTGTCGCGTGAGCGGTCTGCGAGATCGGCGCCCACAATGGCGCGATCAAAACACAGCCCGTCCGGTCCCGCGCCATGGGCACAGGCCCGGACGGGCGTGGATTATACCGCGTTCGGCTCTTCGCGACCCAGCCCGATGAGGCCCCGCGCCGCCCTCGGCGGTGCGGAATCAACGCCATCAAACCGGCTGCGGATGCATCACGAACCAGCCGAGGAAGATCGCGCCGGCGATCACACAGTACAGCCCAAACGAAGCAAGACGGCCGCGCCCTTCGAAATAGCGCATCAGGAACTTCACGCTCAGCCACGCGGCAATGCCGGTCAGCACACCACCCACCAGTGCCGTCATGAGCTGGTCGTGCGCGTGAAAGAGCTTCGGCAGCTCGAGCACGCCCGCCGCGAAGATGATCGGCGTGCCGAGCAGGAATGAGAACTCGGCGGCCTTCTCGGTCGTGAGGCCCGCCGCGTTGCCGGCGATCATCGTCAGGCCACTGCGCGAGAAGCCGGGAATCAGCGCGCCAATCTGCGCGAGGCCAACGAGAAACGCCTGGCGGAACGTGAGTTTCTCGGGCGGCCGATGGGCGCGTGCCTGTTGCAGACGATCGCCGAGCCACAGCAGCGCACCGTTGATCATCAGCGCCGCGGCAACGATCCGCAGGTCGTGGAAGATCGCCTCGATGCGCTTTTCGAGCACGAGACCCACGAGGCCCGCCGGAATCGTGCCGATGATGAGTGCCCACATCATGTGGCCGTCATCGTTCTTGCGACCCGCGAGCGAGCCGAAGAAGCCACTGATGAGCGCGACCCAGCGCGCGCGGAAATACCAGAGCAGCGCGACCGCCGTACCCAGATGCAGCGCCACGAGGAACGGAAGGAGCTGCGGGGCATGCTTGTCGATATGCATGCCGAAGAGCGGCGGCACGAGCAGGGTGTGGCCGAGACTGCTGACGGGGAAAAGCTCCGTGACACCTTGCAGCACGCTCAGGAAAAACAGGAACGAGAGATTCACTCGGGGGATCCTCGGGATGGTTGGACAGAGTGCCGGACCATCGCGGAAGACGGTGCGGCAAGGCGCACCGATTATGCCTGGGCCGAATTGCAGCGCCAAGCATCAGGACTCATTTGTCTGAAAAGTTACCGCGTTGCAACAAAATAGTCGGGAGAAAAATGGATACGTGTAACGGAAGGACGAGCGGCTCGAGCGCGAAAAACCCAGCCGGGTGGCCGGTTCGCGAGATGGAGGGCGTAGGCGGAAAGCCGGTACGAAGTCCGGCGAAAGAAAATCGAAAGATTTGTATGTCGATGCTCAGTCTGACTGAGCGTTTCAGTGTGCGACCTTATAGAAGAAGTACGCGCTGCTGCCGATAAACAGGCTGAACAATCCCATACCCATCGCCATTGCGAGATCCATTTGGGCGCCCTCCTTCTGCGTCGCCGCGTGCGCCACCGCACGATTCAGGGCGATTATCGGCGAGCCCAAGCTTGCGCAACACCCACGATTTCCCGACGAGGGTTTTCACGCATCTTAAAGCGGCGCACAATCCCCAGGCGCGCCAGATGCCGACTCGGCCCCGGCTGCGGGCGCAGTTTCAACTCGCAGTTTCACGTTTGTGCTCTCCAACCCATTCGACTCGACGCCCGCCCATGGAATCAAGCCCTCCGCAGGACATTCTCGAACTCACCAGCGGTGCCTCGACATTGCGCCTGGCACCCTGGGCCGGCGCGCGGCTGCTCTCGTGGCACGTCAACGGCGAACCGGTCATCCGCTGGCCGGACAACGCGAACTGGGACCAGCCGGCGCGCGTGCGCGGCGGCAACCCGCTGCTCTTCCCGTTTCTTGGACGTCATTTCGTCGACGGCCAGATCGGCCACTGGCGCGACGCCCAAGGCGTCGTACGCGAGCTGCCAACGCATGGCTTTGCCCGCGATCTCCCGTTCGCCGCCCAGGTCGACGCCGATAGACGCGGCGTGAGCATGACACTGGTGGACTCCGCGGCCACGCGCAGCGGTTACCCGTTCGCGTTTCGCTTCGAAGCCGCCTACCGGCTCGTCGACGAGCGCACGCTCGACGTCGTGCTCACGGCGACGAACACCGGCGACGTGCCGCTGCCCTGGTATGCAGGCCATCATTTCTACTTCGAGCTGCCGCATGGGCAGCGTGCGCAGAGCACGCTCGACCTGCCGCCGACGCAACGCCGCCATCAGTCGCCCGATGGCTCGATCAGCACGCCGGAGCCCGGTGAGCCGCAGTATCGTCTCGACGATGCGCGTATCCAGGACCGCTTCCATGTGCTCGAGCCGTCGCCGACCTCATCGTCGACGCCGGTACGATTGGTCGCGCCTGGACTCAAGCATGCGGTCACGATCGATCTCCAGCGGCCCGGCTCGCTCCCCTGGTACGCCGTGACGACCTGGACCGAAACCGCCGACTCCGACTTTTATTGCGTCGAGCCGTGGCTCGGCCTGCCCGATGCCATCCACAATGGCCTCGGACTGCGCTGGCTCGCACCGGGTACAACCGAAACTGCCGCCTTGCGCCTGCGCGTCGAAACGCTCGGCTGACGTGTGGCACGTTGCCGCCACGCGACCGTCGCCTCGCGGGATTCGCTGGCCGATTCGTCAGGCAAAACCGCAGTCGCGACGCCAAACCCGCTAGAATTGGACGTTTTGCCGGTACGACTCCCCTTCCGGGACAAGCCGCCGGCAGCGTCTTGCGAGGTTCAACGTTGGCAAAGGGATTTAGACGTTTCGCATGCGCGGCGCTCGTCGCGCTGCTCGCCGCGTGCGGATCGGCGCCGGTCGGCCCCGGCTTCTACCGTGTGGAGCGCGGCGACACGGTCAGCAAAATCGCACGCAGCAACCGCCAGTCGGTTTCGAATATCGTGCGCTGGAACAATCTGGCGAACCCCGACGCCATCGAAGTCGGCCAGGTACTGCGCGTCGCGCCGCCGGCCGGCTCGTCAGCGGGCGCACAGCGCACTGCACCGCGCCCGGGCGCGTCGACGGCCCCCGATACCACGAGCACAGCGGCAACGCCCACCTCGTCCATTTCGCTCGTCTGGCCGACCGCGGGCCAGGTGGTCCGCAGCTTCGATGGGCGCGACTCGAAGGGCATCGACATCGTCAATAGCGCCGGCACGCCCATCGTCGCGGCTGCGTCCGGCACGGTCGTGTACGCCGGCAATGGCCTGCGCGGCTACGGCAACCTGCTGATCATCAAGCACGACAGCGATTACCTCACGGCCTACGCGCACAACCAGGCGCTGCTCGTGAAGGAAGGTCAGACCGTGGCTCAGGGGCAGAAGATTGCGGAAATGGGCAGCAGCGACAGTGATCGCGTGATGCTGCATTTCGAGCTGCGTTATCAGGGACGCTCGATCGATCCCGCTCGCGATTTGCCGCCGCGCTGATCGGCTTCATCGGGGCGGGATCTTCAAGGCCCGCTACTGACTTCGCGTGGCGGAAAAAAAGCCCGGCATGATGCCGGGCTAACGGGGGTTTGGCGCATATCGGCAAAGGACCGGTTTACCATGCGCCGAATGGCAATCTATCAACGCGCCTCTGACGGCGCAATCACTTAATTAGATCGAAAATGTGTCGCGGCGCACGGATTATGTGCCGCATCAATTTCCGATGACGAATCAGCACGCCAAAGTGACGGCATTTGCGCAGAAAAATGCGCATTGCAGCGCGCTTTGCACGATCCTCGAAAAAATGGCGTAAAGGCTTACGGGACGGGCGCTTCGCCGTGCAGCCTCGGGTGCCGAGGCAGCTGCCGCATGCAGCATTTTCCCGCACTGCAATACTGTGCCCCGGAAGCGGCTGCACGCCTTCTCATTTGGTGTGCAAACGCACAAATAAATGCAATTGTTTTCGGGAGTGGGGTTTTTGAAACACGAGATTTGAGACTCGCGATTGCCATCTTTATTCAGATGTTTTGCTTATTCTTCAACCCGCGCTTTTGTCCGATTATTCATTTTAAGCCGATCTGCATAAGCGCTTTCTACTGCACATTAGTCGCCCATTTCGCCGCTCGTCTACCTCGTTTGTGCAAATCGTGCCGGCGCATTGCCATCTCCCGATCGATACTCAGCCTCCACGCCAGCCAGCGGACCGCCCGCCTGCCACCTATCGTTTATAGTATCGGCCGCAACTCAATAGCCAAGATCATGACTACCGACGCCACGACTCCCCACGACGACGCCCCTGGCCCGCTCTACGCCAAGCTGCTCGGCGAGACTGCCAAGATCGACTGGCAGGACCTCGAACGATTCTTCGCCCAGGGCAAACTGCTCTCGGTCGCGCGCGACCTTGACCTCGTGAGCGTCGCCGAAGCCATCGCAAGCGACGACAGTTCGCAAGTGATGCAATGGCTATCCGCCGGTCTCGTCGAGCGCATGCAGGCCTCCACCGCCGCCGACTACTCCGCGCGCAAGCCGGAACTCTGGGCCGTGGTGGTTTCGCCGTGGGTCTGTGTGCAGGAACGGAGTTGAGCGAGAATCTGGCACTTCCGACGCGCGGCGGCTGGCATCGCCGCGTGTTGATGCTCGCCTTTCCGATCGTCCTCGCGAATCTCACTCAGCCAATTCTTGGCGCCGTCGACACGGCGGTTGCCGGTCATCTGGGCAGCGCCGCCGATCTGGGTGGCGTGGCGCTCGGCGGCCTCTTTTTCAACTGCGTGTTCTGGGGCTTCGGCTTCCTGCGCATGGGCACCACCGGGCTCGTCGCGCAAGCCTTCGGGGCCGACGATCAGTCTGCGTTGCGTGCCAACGTCGTGCGAGCGTTGCTGCTCGCGTTCTGCATCGGCGCGCTGATCTTGCTGTTGCAATCGCCGCTGATCCGCGATGTCCTCGAGCTGATCGGCGGCAGCGACGAAGTGCAGCGCAATGCACGCCTCTATTGCCATGCGCGCATCGGCTCGGCGCCGTTTGCGCTGGCGAACTATGTCGTGCTCGGTTACCTGCTCGGCACACAACGCGTGCGTGTCGCACTGATCGCGCAGGTGCTCATCAACGTCGTCAACGTGATTGCCGTGCTCGCTTACGTCTACGGATTGGGCTGGGGCATTGCGGGAATCGGCGCGGCGACGGCCACCGCCGACACGGTTGGTTTCGCGTTCGGCGCAGCAGTGCTTTGGCATCTACGACCGCGCGGACTCGCGCCGCTCGCGTGGCGCACGATCGTCGAGCCCACGGCGCTCAAGCGGCTCGTCGCCATTAATCGCGACATCTTTCTGCGGACGATGTGTCTGCTCGGATCGTTTGGCTGGTTCGCGCATGTGGGGGCAAGGCAAGGCGACGCGATCCTTGCAGCCAATGCGCTGCTGCTCAATTTTCAGACTTTCATGGCATACGGGCTCGACGGCTTCGCTCACGCCACCGAAGCGCTCGTGGGCGCAGCAATCGGCGCGCGCGACCGCGACGCCTTTCGGCAGGTGGTAAAGGTGAACCTGTTCTGGGCGGCATTGGGTGCGCTCGGATTTTCGGCTGTCTACTGGGGTGCCGGCACGTGGATTATCGCCAGGTTGACCGATCAATCCGCCGTACGCGCAGCCGCGCAAACCTTTCTGCCGTGGGCGGCACTTTCGCCGCTTGTTTCCGTATGGGGTTTCCTGCTCGACGGCGTTTTCATCGGTGCCACGCGTACGCGCGAATTGATGCAGGCAATGGCCGTCTCGTTGGTCGTTTTCCTCGCCGCGTCATGGACACTCGTTGGCCCATTCGGCAATCACGGACTCTGGATCGCGCTACTGATCTTCATGGCGGCGCGTGGTTTGACCCTCTCCCCGCTATTGCCCCGGATTACCGGCGGCATTCAAGCCGCAAGAGTGCAGCAGGCGCCCTGAGGCGCCTGCTCCGTCCGCTGACGCTCTTACTGTGCCGGCGGCGTTTCGATCATCATCGGCGGACGATCGTCGGTCGGAACGCCGTGGTAGTCGGCAGGATCATGAGGCGGCGGCCCATGATGCTTGATGGTTCCATCGTTGGCGCAAGCGGAAAGCAGTGCGGCCATCGCGATGGCCAGCCAGGCACGTGATATCAACACAAACTCCCTAAAAAAATGTTGCCATGCAGCAGTCTAACGCGCGCCTTGCGCTTTTGACGGCTCGCGAACATTGCTATTTTTTTTCTGCCTGGCTCTGTCCTAAGATGCTCACATGGCTGCAACCGAAGGAGGCTGCCATGGATGCCGAAACTATTGCGGGTCTGATCGGCCTTGCTGTTGGTCTGTTGGTTCTGCTCGGGCTATCGATCTTCGAATCACGCGCCTATAAGCAAGAGCATGACGGCGAAGGCATGATGCACCACTGGCTGGTCGCGCATCACGTGCTCGATCGTATGCGTCGCAGACACTGAACTGACGTATGGGGACCGGCGGACGGTCTCCATATGTTTCGGTGAGCGTTCTTTTGGCACGGCTGCTTTACCAACCAGCCGTGAGAGTGATTTTGCTATCGCAATCTGAGGCCTGAGCCTGAGAGGACGCAGTACGCCTGTCGAAATCCCACGCGCGTAAACGCCAGAACCCCGGCGCTCTTTCGGAGCCACCGGGGTTCTGGACTGTACAGCATGAGGAGCCTGACGATTACCTACTTTCACACGGGCAATCCGCACTATCATCGGCGTGGAGCTGTTTCACGGTCCTGTTCG
>DATEJU010000011.1:0-9314 GCA_035277805.1 Paraburkholderia sp.
GCAATGGCACTGGACGCTGGCGAACCTGGACTTCATCAAGCCCGGGCTCACGCTGCGCATCAACGCCACCTTCCTGATTGCCGCCGCGTTCCTGCTCATCACGTTCCGGCTTCAGCATAGCGGCGCATCGAAGGCCGCGAAAACGCAGAAGATTCTTGGCATCGCCTCGCTCACGCCGCTCTTGATCGTCGGTCTCGTGCCGTTCGTCACGGGCGACGTTCCCGCGAAACATCTCTTCCCGCTGCTGCCGCTCGGTCACGACGCGCACGGCAATCCGACCGCCTCGGTCTTTGGCGCATGGAACGGCCAGGGCGTGGTGATGGCGCTGGGCGCCATGTTCATGGCCGGCTGGGCCTCGTATGGCTTCGAGACGGCCGTCTGCTACACGCGCGAGTTCCGCGATCCGCGCCGCGACACCGCGCGCGCGATCTTCTGGTCCGGCGCACTCTGCCTGATCGTGATGACGCTCGTGCCGCTCGCCTTCCAGGGCTCGCTCGGCATGCAGGCGATGCTCGATCCGCGCATTGGCGACGGCACCGGCGTCGGCATGGCAATGGCGTCCATCGTGGGCGGCGGCGCATGGGTCGGCAACGCGATCGTCGTGATGCTGATGCTCTCGATCCTGCTGATCGTGATGACTTCGATGATGGGGTCTTCGCGCACGCTCTATCAGGCTTCGGTGGACGGCTGGCTGCCGCGCTATCTCTCGCGCGTGAACGAGCATGGCGCGCCGACCGCGGCCATGTGGACCGATCTGGGCTTCAACCTCGTGTTGCTCGCAATGTCCGATTACATGACGGTGCTGTCCATCTCGAACGTGTGCTACATGCTGTTCGTGTTTCTCAACCTGCAGTCGGGCTGGATTCATCGCATGGATCGTCCGGCGTGGGACCGGCCGTTCCGCTGCCCGACGTGGCTGCTGGGGCTCGGCGCGCTGTGCGGTTACGCGAATCTCGTGTTCGTTGGCGCGGGGGCGAACCTGCAAGGCGAGAACACGCTGCGCGATGGCTTGATTGCGATGCTGCTGATCGTGCCGGTGTTTGCTTATCGCCACTACTGGCAGGATCGCGGCCATTTTCCGGCGGGCAGCGCGCTCGATATGGAAGTGGAGATTCCCACGCGCAGCAAGTGGCGCGATGTGTTGCCGTATGCCGCGCTGATTGGCGCTGCGTTGACGATTGCGATTTCGCACTATCTCGCGGATAAGGCATAACGGGGTGGTTTAATTCGGCTTTTGGGTTTCACGGCGTCACGCCGGCATTCGGATTTCGGGTGCTGCGTGGCGCTGTTTTGTTTTGTGTGCGCCTCGGTTGTTTCTGCGACTGGCCGATCGCGTTTCCTTGTATTCGTGTAGGTCTGCCTGGATTGCCCCTGTGCGGGGCGGCACCTACTTTTCTTTGCCGCTGCGAAGAAAAGTAGGCAAAAGAAAGCGGCTCAAACTGCCAGTGTGACGCAGTCCGCCACTCGCCTTCGAACGGATAGGTATAGGGGCGTCTGTCATCGCGCGCCGTCAACCGGAGTGACAAAGGGCTCATTCATCCGGCGGCGCTTCGCGCGCCGTGGGGCATAACCAGAACCGATGGGATGCACGCGTATTCGCATCGGCACCCCCACGTCCGTTATGTCCCGTCTGGAATCGTCGCTCGCGAGCTCAAAGCATTCGCCGTTTCTGGCAACGCTGCGCAAGTACGCAGCAGCCTGCGGAAAGTCTCTGCGAATTTCATTCGTACGAATGCATGCGGGCCGGAATCGCCGCGCTTTGCGCTTCGATTCCGGCCCGCAACGGATATCCGATTACTCAGGTATCCGATGGACTCGTGAAGATTACGATGCCGCGTGCGCTTTGCGTCTCTCTCCGCCCGGCGTCGCCTTCATTCCTGTGCCGCCCGTTGGACGCAGCGGCAAATCCCCACCTCTCGCCGGCGCTCCATTCGCCACGTAATACTGCGCCGTCGAGCGCGCAAGCGGCTGGCGGCCGCGAATGCGGTCGGCGATCTTCTCCGCGAGCATGATCGTCGGCGCGTTGAGGTTGCCGGTGGTGATGCGCGGCATGATCGAAGCATCCACCACGCGCAGACCGTCGATGCCATGCACGCGGCCTTCGGCGTCCACCACCGCCATATCGTCATAGCCCATCGCGCACGAGCATGACGGGTGATAGGCCGTCTCCGCGCGGTTGCGCACGAAGGCGTCGATCTGCGCATCGGTCTTGAGCTCGGCGCCGGGGCTCAACTCGCGGCCCCGGTAACGGTCGAGCGCGGGCTGCGCGATGATCTCGCGCGTGATGCGGATGGAGTCGCGGAACTCGCGCCAGTCGAGCGCTTCGGACATGTAGTTGAAGAGGATCGACGGATGCTGGCGCGGATCGCGCGAGCGCAGCTTCACGCGGCCGCGGCTAGGCGAGCGCATCGACCCCACATGCGCCTGAAAGCCGTGCATCTTGATCGCATTGGTGCCGTTGTAATTGATCGCAACGGGCAGGAAGTGATATTGGATGTTGGGCCACGGGTCGTCGTCGCGCGTGCGGATGAAGCCGCCCGCCTCGAAATGATTGCTCGCGCCGATGCCGGTGCCGCGCAGCATCCATTCGAGCCCGATGGCGGGCTGATTGCGCATCAGCAGTGCAGGGTAGAGCGAAACAGGCTCCTTGCACTCGTACTGCATGTACATCTCCAGGTGGTCCTGAAGATTCTGTCCCACGCCAGGCAGATCGAGCACGACCGGAATGTCGAGCTCGCGCAGCCACGCGCCAGGGCCGACGCCCGAGCGCTGCAGCAGTTGCGGCGAGGCGATCGCGCCCGCGCACACCAGCACTTCGCGGCGCGCGTAGCGCGTCACCTGGGCGCTGCCGTCGAGAAACACCACGCCGCTCGCACGCTTGCCGGTAAAGAGAATGCGGTCGGTGGTCGCGTGCGTGACGATATCGAGGTTGGGCCGCTGCTTCGCCTGGTCCAGGTAGCCGCGCGCGGTGCTCGCGCGCCGGCCCTTGGCCGTCACCGTGCGGTCCATCGGCCCGAAGCCTTCCTGGCGGTAGCCGTTGAGGTCGTCGGTACGCGGGTAGCCCGCCTGCACGCCGGCTTCGATCATCGCTTCGAATAGCGGGTTCACGCCGGGCTTGCTCGTCGTCACATGCACGGGGCCTTCGCCGCCGTGATAGTCGTTCGGGCCCACGTCGCGCGTTTCCGCCTTGCGGAAGTAGGGCAGGCAATCCAGATAGCTCCAGTTTTCCAGCCCTTTGTGCTCGGCCCAGCCGTCATAGTCGAGCGCATTGCCGCGGATATAGCACATGCCGTTGATGAGCGACGACCCGCCCAGCCCCTTGCCGCGCCCGCACTCCATGCGCCGGTTGTCCATGAACGGCTCGGGGTCGGTCTCGTAGGCCCAGTTGTAGCGGCGGCCTTGCAACGGATATGCGAGCGCGGCGGGCATCTGCGTGCGGAAGTCGAAGCGGTAGTCGGGACCGCCCGCTTCCAGCAGCAGGACCGTGACGTCGCGATCCTCGGTAAGGCGGGTGGCGAGCACATTGCCCGCCGATCCCGCGCCGATGATGATGTAGTCGTACTCTTGCGCTGCCATGCCGTGCTCCCTCAAATTCCTTCGAATTCCCTCAAAACGCGGGCCGATACGGTCCCAGTTCGACCTGGACGGATTTGATGCGCGTGTAGTGCTCGAGCGTCGTGATACCGTTCTCGCGCCCCACGCCCGATTGCTTGTAGCCGCCCACGGGCATTTCGGCGGGCGACTCGCCCCAGGTGTTGATCCAGCAGATGCCCGCTTCGAGCCGGTGAATCACGCGATGCGCGCGCGACAGATTCTCGGTGACGACGCCGGCGGCAAGGCCATAGATCGTGTCGTTCGCGCGTGCAATGGCTTCGGATTCCTCAGCAAAGGAAAGAATGCTCATGACCGGGCCGAAGATTTCTTCGCGCACGATCTTCATGTCGTCGCGGCAGCCGGAGAATACGGTCGGCTGCACATACTGGCCGCGCGCGAATTCGCCTTCCACGAGGCGCGCGCCGCCCGCTAGCAGCCGCGCGCCCTCTTGCTTGCCGCTCTCGATATAGCCGAGCACCTTGTCGAGTTGCGCGGCGCTCGCGAGCGGGCCGAAGTTGGTGGCAGGGTTGCCGGGATGGCCCACGCGGATGCGCGCCACGCGCTCGAGCACGCGCGCCTCGAATGTGGCGAGCACCGATTCGTGCACGAATACGCGTGTGCCGTTGGTGCAGACCTGGCCCGAGCTGAAGAAGTTGGCGGTCACTGCAATGTCGGCGGCGCGATCGAGATCGGCGTCTTCGAAGACGATCAGCGGCGACTTGCCGCCGAGCTCCATCGTCACTTCTTTCAGCGACGAGCCGCTGGCGGCGGCCATGACTTTCTTGCCCGTTTCCACGCCGCCCGTGAACGAGATCTTCTCGATGCCGGGGTGCGTGCTGAGCATCGCGCCCACGCGCGCGTCGCCTTGCACGACGTTGAACACGCCTGGCGGCACGCCGGCTTCGAGGTAGATTTCGGCGAGCTTCGAAGCGGACAGCGGCGTGACCTCGCTCGGCTTGAAGATCATGGCGTTGCCTGCGGCCAGCGCGGGCGCCGACTTCCAGCACGCAATCTGAATCGGGTAGTTCCATGCGCCGATGCCGGCCGTCACGCCCAGCGGCTCGCGGCGCGTATAGACGAACGAATCGGTGCGCAAGGGAATCTGCTGGCCTTCGATGGCGGTGGCGAGACCGGCGTAGTACTCGATCACGTCGGCGCCGGTGACGATGTCCACGGCACTCGTTTCCGCAATGGGCTTGCCGGTGTCGCGCGTTTCCAGCGCGGCGAGCTCGTCGTTGCGCGCGCGCAGCAGCTCGACCGCGCGGCGCAGGATGCGCGAGCGCTCCATCGCCGTCATGGCGGCCCACACACGCTGGCCGTTACGCGCGGACTGCACGGCGCGCTCGATGTCGGCGGCGCTGGCTTGCTGCACTGTCGCGAGCGTTTCGCCCGTGGCGGGGTCGCGCGTTTCGAAGGTCTCGCCGCTGGTGGCGTCGGTGAATGCGCCGTCAATGAAGAGGCGTTCGAGCGGATAAACGGACATGGTGGAGACTCCGGGCTAGGCGGATTTGCTCGCGCGCGCTTTGGCGCGCATTTCGAGCATCAGGTCGATGTATTCGTTGGCGACCCGCAGGGCGGCCTTGGTGTCGAACGGCTCGCCGGTCAGCGTGCCGCGCAGCCACAGGCCGTCGATCATCGCGGCGAGGCCGCTGGCGGCGCGCCGCGAGGCCGCGCGCGGCAAGATCTTCTCGAACTCCGCGCACAGGTTCGAATAGAGCCGGCGCGTGTTCACGCGCTGCAGGCGGCGCAGTGCGGGCTGATGCATGCTCTCGGCCCAGAACGCGAGCCAGGTCTTCATCACCGGCGTGTTTACCTGCGAAACGTCGAAATTCGCCGCGACGATGGCGCGCAAGCGCGCGCGCGGCTCGTCTTTCGCCGCCGTGCGGCGGCGCATGGTGGCCTCCCAGAGATCGCGCAGGATATGGCGCATGGTGGCTTCGAGCAGGCCATCCTTGCCGCCGAAATAGTGGCTGACGATTCCGGTGGAGATGTTTGCGTGCTGCGCGACCGTGGCAAGCGTCGTGCCCGACAGTCCGGACTGGTCGATCGATTGCAGGGTCGCATCAATAAGTTGTGCGCGACGGACGTCGCGCATTCCGATCTTGGGCATGGCGATTCTTCAAGGCGCTCGTGGAAGGTCCTTACTTTATTCTTTTTTTATTGAACGATCAATCAAGAAAAACGCAGTAATGGCGGGGCGGCGCTTTTCCCCAAGTACGTGTCGTGTTCGCACAAGTCGCGCGAGATTTGGATTTGTACGTTCTCTCGATCCGCATAAAGCGTGCAGCCGGCTCACGGATTCGCGCGCGTTTTATATGTCGTTTATGCGGCCCTTCAACCGTAACGCAAGGCAAGAGAGACCTACACCATGAAGAAAGTGAAAGCGGCGGCACTGACTGGCATCGCACTCGCATTGGCCGCGCTCTCCACCGAGAGCGAGGCCCAGAGCAGCGTGACGATGTACGGGATCATCGATGCGGGCGTGACTTACGCCACCAACGCGGGCGGCTCGCATCAGGTGAAGTTCGACGACGGCATTTCGTACGCGAACCGCTGGGGCATCAAGGGCACCGAAGACCTCGGCGGCGGCAACAAGGCCATCTTCGAGCTGGAAAGCGGCTTTCACGTAGGCAACGGCCAGCTCGCCAATGGCGGCTCGCTGTTCGGACGCGTGGCATACGTAGGTCTCCAGAACGATTGGGGCACGCTCACGTTCGGCAACCAGTCCGACCTGACGCAGGACATGGTGTACCAGTACAACGTCACGGCCTGGGCGAGCGGCTACGCCATCAACCAGGGCGACTTCGACCGCATGAACGGCGACCATCTGCCCAACGCCGTGAAGTTCACGTCGAACACGTACGGCGGCTTCCAGTTCGGCGGCATGTATTCGTTCAGCAATACGCCCGGGGACTTCCACACGGGCAGCGCGTGGAGCGTGGGCGCGCAGTATCAGAACGGCGGGTTCTCGATGGGCACGGCGTACACGCAGTTGAACAACCCGTCGGGCATCTATGCATTCGATCCGTACGCGATGATCGGCGTGCATTCGTTCTTCGGCAGGCCGACCGTGAGCGTGGACCCCGGCACGGGCGCCGTCACCGACCTCTATGCGAACACGCCGTTCCCGGTGGACAAGCAGGGCGCGTTCGGCGTGGGCGCGAGCTATGCGATCGGCGCCGTCACGCTGATGGGCGACTTCACGTACACGCAGATCAAGGCATTCGGCCAGAGCGAGCACATGCAGGTGGCCGAAGGCGGCGCGGACTGGCAGGTGACGCCCACCGTGAACCTGATCGGCGGCTACCAGTACACGCATTTCGACGGCCATCACTGGAACATGCTGTCTGCGGGTTTGCACTACCTGCTTTCGAAGCGCACCGAAGTCTATCTGTCTGGCGACTGGCTCAAGGCTTCGCAGGGCGTGGACGCCGTGATCGGCTACAGCTTCACGCCGTCTTCCACGACGACCCAGGCCGACGTGCGCATCGGCATGCGGCATTCGTTCTGAGCGTTTGCGCTCGCTTCTGCGCGCTTTGGTGTTTCTCGTAGCGCGCTCGCGCTGCGCCGCAGCAATCGCATTCGAGCGTCGGCGGGACGGCCACCACGGCTGTCTCGCCGACTTGCGTTTTTGCGCCGCGAACCATCGCCAAAACGCAATTCCAATCGGCCCGAAAGCCCCGCTGGCGGGGCCATCCAACGGCAATGGCGTTTTTGTTCTATCTGACGCGTCGGCCTCTTTGATTTACTTGCGTCTAACGTCAGCCGTGCAATTTCACGCCATTCCATTTCACGCCATGCAGGCTTTAACCGGGTATACCCAGGTGAGGGAAGTCAGATGAACGTCAGCGTCTTCGACCTGTTCAAGATCGGGATCGGTCCGTCGAGTTCGCATACGGTCGGCCCGATGGTCGCCGCTTGCCGCTTCGTGTCCCATATCGAGGACGCCAATCTGCTCGCCTTCGTGCGGCGCGTGAAAATCGAGCTCTATGGCTCGCTCGGCGCGACGGGCAAGGGCCACGGCACCGACAAGGCCGTGCTGCTCGGTCTCGAAGGCAACCTGCCCGACACGATCGATCCCGACCGCATCGAGCCGCGCCTTGCCGCCATCCGCGCGGAAAAGTCGCTCGTGCTGCTCGGCAAGCAGTCGATCCGCTTCGACGAAAAGGAAGGCATCGGCTTTTATCGCAAGACCATGGGTGGCGCGAATACGCTGCATTCGAACGGCATGCGCTTTCAGGCCTTCGACGAGAACGGCCAGTTGCTGGTCGAGAAAGAGTATTACTCGGTGGGCGGCGGTTTCGTCGTGAACCGCGAGGGCGACCGCGTAAACGGCGTGCGCAGCGGTCGCGAGATGCCGTATCCGTTTCGCACCGGCGACGACCTGCTGCGCGTGTGCAAGGAGAGCGGCCTCTCGATCGCGGAAGTGACGTTCGCCAACGAATGCGCGACGCGCACGCCCGAAGACGTGCGCGAAGGACTGCTCGGTATCTGGAAGACGATGGCCGCGTGCGTCGAACGCGGCTGCAAGATGCACGGCGAGCTGCCCGGCCCGATGGGCGTGAAGCGCCGCGCCGCCGATCTCTCGGCGCACCTGCGCTCGCGCTCCGAGGAATCGCTGCGCGATCCGCTTTCGATGCTCGACTGGGTCAACCTCTACGCGATGGCCGTGAACGAGGAAAACGCGGCTGGCGGCCGGGTCGTCACGGCGCCTACCAACGGCGCGGCCGGCGTGATTCCCGCAGTGCTGCACTACTACGTGAAGTTCGTGCCGGGCGCGAACGAGAAGGGCATTGTCGACTTCCTGCTCACGGCGGCGGCCATCGGCATCATCTACAAGGAAACCGCCTCGATCTCGGGCGCCGAAGTGGGCTGCCAGGGCGAGGTGGGCGTGGCGTGCTCGATGGCGGCCGCGGCGCTCGCGGCCGTGATGGGCGGCACGCCCACGCAGGTGGAGAACGCCGCCGAGATCGGCATGGAGCACAACCTGGGCATGACCTGCGATCCGGTGGGCGGCCTCGTGCAGATTCCGTGCATCGAGCGCAACGCGATGGGTGCAATCAAGGCGCTCAACGCCTCGCGCATGGCGCTCAAGGGCGACGGTCAGCACTACGTCACGCTCGACAACGTCATCAAGACGATGCGCGAGACCGGCGCCGATATGAAAACGAAATACAAGGAGACGTCGCGCGGCGGTTTGGCCGTGAACGTCATCGAATGCTAATCGAAACGATCAAGGTAACGAGCAAGGGGTCCGCAAGATGAGCCACTATTCGATATTCAGTCTGTTCCGCAACGGGTTGTCGTATCACGAGAACTGGGAGCGGCAGTGGAGAAGCCCCGAGCCGAAGAAGGAGTACGACGTCGTGATCGTCGGCGGCGGCGGGCATGGTCTCGCCACCGCCTACTACCTCGCGAAAGAGCACGGCGTGAAGAACGTCGCGATTCTGGAGAAGGGCTGGATCGGCGGCGGCAACACGGCGCGCAACACCACCATCGTGCGCTCGAACTATCTGTGGGACGAGTCGGCGGCGCTCTATGAGAAGGCGATGAAGCTCTGGGAAGGGCTCTCGCAGGATCTCAACTACAACGTGATGTTCAGCCAGCGCGGCGTGATGAATCTCGCGCATACGCTGCAGGACGTGCGCGACACCGAGCGCCGCGTGAACGCGAACCGCCTGAACGGCGTGGACGCCGAATTCCTCACGCCTCAGCAGATC
>DATEJU010000012.1:0-8887 GCA_035277805.1 Paraburkholderia sp.
CAACGGCAGGATCATCATGCCGAGGATCATGCAGATCAGGATCGGTCCGGCGAGTGCGCGCAGATTCGTGCCTTGCAGCACGTCCGGGCGCCGCGCGAGGAAACCGGTGCGGGCGTTCATTCTGTGGCTCCTTCATTGCCGTCGCGGGCGTCGTTGCGCGTTTCGTTGCGCGCTTCGTCACGATTCGCTCCGCTGGCGGTGTTCGATGCGGTGTTCTGTGCCTTGCTGCTGGCCGTGCGTTCGCCGGGCGAGAGCGCTTCGTCGGCTTCCTCGGCGGCGTCTTTGTCGCTCACGGCGCCCTTGTCGAGTTCGGGCGGCACATCGAGGTCGATGGGCGCCATCGGCACGTCGCCGCCGTGCTCGCGAAAGCGCTTGAGCTGATAGACCCACGCGAGCACCTGCGCGACCGCGCCGTAAAGCGGGCCGGGAATCTCGCGGTTGATGTCGACGTTGTAGTAGAGCGCACGGGCGAGCGGCGGCGCTTCGAGCAGCGGCACGTTGTTTTCGGTGGCGAGCTCGCGGATGCGCGCCGCCACGAGGTTTACGCCCTTGGCGACCACCCTGGGCGCGCGCATTTCGCCATCGGTGTATTGCAGCGCGACGGCGAAGTGCGTCGGGTTGGTCACCACGACGTCGGCCTTGGGCACCTGCGCCATCATGCGGCGGCGTGCCATGGCGCGCTGCTGCTGGCGAATGCGGCCCTTCACGTGCGGGTCGCCTTCGTTCTCGCGGTGCTCGCGCTTCACTTCTTCCTTGCTCATGCGCAGCTTGCGGTGATACGACCAGAGCTGGTACGGCACGTCGATGGCGGCCACCACGAACATGCCCGCGACCGTCGTGCCGCAACACACGGCGACCAGATGGAAAGCATCGGCGAACGCGCGCGGCGGGGGCTGCATGGCGAGGCCGAGGATCTCGTCGCGCCGCATCCACAGCGCCGATCCGCCGATGAGCCCCACCACGAGCGTCTTCGCGAGCGACATGCCGAGCTGGATCGGCCCGTTCACCGAGAAGATGCGCCCGAGCCCCGCCGCCGGATTGAGGCGGCTGAACTTCACTTCCAGCGACTTGGTCGAGAACAGCCAGCCGCCTAGCGCCATCGGCGCGAGCAGCGCGGCGACGCCGGTCAGCAAGAGCACCGGAAAGAGCGCGAAGAGGCCCTCGCGCGCGGCTGCGCCGGCGCCCGTGAGCATGCGCTTCGTTTCGAAGGCGCCCGCGTGGTTGAACGTGAGCGCGCCGCGCAGCATTGTCTGCAGATGCTCGCCGATGGTGCCCGAGAGCATCCACAGGCCAAAGCAGCCCGCCGAAAGCAGCGCGAACGTGGAAAGCTCCCGCGAACGCGCAACCTGCCCCTCCTCACGCGCCTTTTCGAGGCGCTTCGGAGTGGCTGATTCGGTTTTTTCGAGGTCGCTGTCCTCTGCCACGGATGCTCCGGTCGGCGGCGCACGCACACCCGCCACCCCTGCGGTGACGGCGCACGCCCTTTTTCAGTGAGAGCGATTATTGCCGCGCGGCACAAGCGGCGATTGGCGGAGTAAGGCGGGGAAAGGGGGGTAGTTCGCGGGATGGGTTTGCCGCAAGGTTTGCGTGAGCGGCCAAGGAAACCGGCGGCACGGAACAGAAGGCAGGAACCGCAGCGGCGGCGCGTGACTGGCGCCGCCGCGCGGAAAATGAGGGACGAAAGCGCCCGGCGCCCGGTGCGTGCCGGGCTGTGCGCAAGGTGGGCATGCGCGCCGCAGCGGCGATTGAAGCGCAAGGTTGGGCACGCCCGCCGGCGGCAGCGGACGCGCCGACGGACACCGCGTCAGAAGGCCACGAACGGCTTCTGCGTGCCCGTTCCGCTACTCACCTGATCCATGCCGTAATACACGTAGCGCCCGTAGAAGAACGGCAGCCCGAGGTCGAGGTCGGTGGACGAGCCGAACTGGCCCGCGAGGTCGTTCAACGCGTAGTTGCTGCCGTTGTTGAGCAGCACGGAAGCGCTCACCACGTTGAAGCTCACGTTGCCCGAGGCGCCGTTCACGTCGGTGAGCGTCGCGCTCAGCGCGAGTGGCGTGGTCGGACAGTAGAAGGTGCCAAGATTGCCGCCGCACTGCGCAATGCTGCTATCGGTAAAGAAGAGGCCGTTCGAGCCCGAGTCGAGGAACGCATACTTCAATGCGCGCCCGTTGTACGTGCCGGTCACGTCGCCCCACGGGCCGGTCGCGAAGCGCTGCACGGAGGTGAGTATCGCGTTGTTCGACTGCGTATTGATGCCGAACACCAGCGTGCCCGTGGCGGAGGCCTGCCCGTTGTTGGAGATGGGCGGCATCTGCAGGATCACGCCGTTGTTGTCGCCAGAGAAATGCGCGACCGGATTGGCCACCTGGCCGCTCAGCGCGACGGCCGTATTGCTGCAGTTGGTGCCGTTGGGGCACGCGTAGTAAGTGTTCGTCGCCGTGCCGTTCGTGCAGTCGATCCCGCAATCCCATGGCGCGACGCCGATGCCAAGAATGCCGTTCGCGCCAAGCGCCTGCGCCGAGTTCTGCGAAGGACCGTAGTTAGCGCAGGCCGTTGGGACCGAGGAAGTTGCGAGGTCGCCAATCACCTGGATCGGAATGTTGCCGGCCGTCTCGCCACCAATCTTCACGTCGGCGTTGCGCACCGTACCCCATGTGTAGCCGTCGGCGAACGCCGTGCATTCGGCGAGCGTGCTGCCGTTGCTAGTGGCCGTGGGCGGGTTGTTGAAGTTGCCGAGCGCAGACGCGACCACGCGCAGCCCAAACGAGGCCGTGTCCACCTGGACGTTGTTGATGGTCTGGCAGGTGCCCGTATTCGGCACACAAATCGTCACGCTCACCCTCGGGATGTTGGGCAGGCTGGAATTCAAGTCGCTTTTTGCCACGGTCACGGCCACGGTGTTCGGAGCCGTGGCCGCAATGGGCTGCTGCTGGGGACCGGCGGGCAGCGAGGAGGTGTCGCCGCTGCCACCGGCACTCGAGCTGCCGGAGCCGCTGGAGCTTCCAGAACCACCGCTGGAGCTGCCGCCACCGCCGCCACAGGCAGCAAGGCCCGCCGTGAGCGCGAACAGTACCGCAAGCAGGAAGGAGCGGGGCTCGCGCAGCGCGCGAACGAAGGCGTTAGGGATTCCGTAGATGGACACGCGTCGCCTCCCGTTCGTTATTGGATATCGGACGTGCTGACGCCGGCGGGCAGCGCCTGCGGCAGCCACGCCTGGCCGGAGAAGGCGCCCATGTGACCGCCCGAATGCACGACGAGGCCGCTGTTATCGACCGCGCCGAATCCGCGCATGCCTTTGGCGCGATTGGCCTCTACGCCTGCGACGTACTGCGGGAAATAGCTGCCGAGCAGCGCGGCGAGATCGGGCGGCTGCGGCCCGTTCCAGGCCACGCCGAACACGGTGCCCGCCTGCGAGACGTACTCGCGCACGACGGTGCCGTTCGCGAGCGTGGTCTGCTTCACCGTATACGCGCTCGCGCCCGTGGCGGAAGCACTGGAGGCCGCACTGGCCTGGGCCGCCTGGTGCATGACCGTGGAGGCGGCGCCCTGGCCTGCCGGGCCGATCGAGCTATTCGGAATGCTGACGCTCGCGCCCGGTGGCGTAGCCATGGGTGCACCGCCCAGCGCGGCGCTGGCCGGCTGCGCAATCCCCCACGTACCCACTGCGCATATGAGCGCGGCGGCAAGACGCCATGCCGCGCTGCGAGAGACCCGGGACGGGGCGGGAAACTGCGCTGAAAGCGAAGTTAAAGACGAAGCTGAAGACGAACCGCGCGAGCCCGGCGCGCCGGACGAGCCGGCACAGTGAGACGCGCGGAACGCAGCAGACACAACGGTCGATGTGTGCGAATACAAGATAGCCCTCCCCCTCTCTCGGTCGCGCGTTCCTCCGCACGACGCCCGTGTCTTACGACTGGCGGCCAGGGGCGGCGTGTTGACGGGGAACGGCTGGCAGCGCTGCAATGCAACGCCGCGGCGCACGCCGCGACGGCAATGAGCAAACGGTCTCTAGTATGCCTGTGCGACATGACATTCGGGAGCTAGCCGCACGGCCAGAACTGCTAAACATGAAGCGCGCCGCAAGACGGTGCAAGCGGGAAACGATTCGGGACACGGCCGCATCGCGAGGAAGCGGCCGAAGGGGCTGTGTCACACGCGATTGCCCGAACGGCCGCTCGAGCCGCCCGATAGCGGCATTCCGATGCCGGCCACCCGATAGCAGTCCTCCGCAACCGGCCCTCCGCAACCGGTCATCCGCAACCGGTCATCCGCAACCGGTCATCCGAAGCCGCTCCGCTAGAACCCGAGGCTCGCGAGCAGATCGTCCACTTGCGCCTGATCCTGCATCACGTCGGCCTTGCCTTCGGGGTTGATCTGCGGGCCGTTCAGGAGCGCTTCGGGGCTCCCCGTGCCGCCGGCCGCCTCCGCGAGCAGGGCGGCAGTCGCCGCGAACTGCTCGCGCCGCTCCGGGGCGATGTTCTCGACCAGCACCGTCAGCAGTTGCTGCTCGATCAGGTAGACCACGTCCATGATCTTCTTGATCACCTGGCCGGTCAGGTCCTGGAAATCCTGCGCGAGCATGATTTCGAGCAGCTGCTGGCTGGTCGCCGCCGTGCACTGCGGCACACCTTCCAGAAACTGGCGCGTGTCGTCCATCAGCGCGCGCACTTCCTCGCGGCCGATCGGCGCGTCGTACCACGTGGCCCAGCGCGCCGAAAGCACCTTCGCGTCGCTTTCGAGCTGGACCTGCATCGGCTTGGCCACCTCGATCGCGGAAAGCACGCGCTCGGCCGCCTGCTCCGTCATGTTCGCGACATAGCGCAGCCGGTCGCGCGCGTCGGGCACCGCTTCGGCCGCGCGCTCCACGTGCTTGTCGAGGCCGAGCTCGCGCATGGAGTCGCGCAGCGTGCGCGTAAGCTGGCCGATGCGCGCGAGGATGCGGTCCGACGCAAACTCGCCCGTTTCGGCGCCGGCGCCATCCAGCGCACCGGCGGACTGCGCCTCGGGCGCCGCCGCGCAAAGCGCTGCGGCGTCGGCGAGATGCGCTGCGGGCTGCATGTCGACGGGCTGCGCGCCGATTGAGTGCACGGTCGACTGCACTGCCGGCTGCACGTCGGTGGACTCGTTCACGTCAGCTCCCGGCCTTTGCCATCTTTTCGAGAATCTTGTTGAGCTTCTCGTCGAGCGTCGCCGCCGTGAACGGCTTCACGACATAGCCGCTCGCACCCGCTTGCGCCGCGGCAATGATGTTTTCTTTCTTCGATTCCGCCGTCACCATCAGCACCGGCAGCTGCGAAAGCGACGCGTCGGCGCGGATGGCCTTGAGCATCGCGAGGCCGTCGAGGTTCGGCATGTTCCAGTCGGAAATCACGAAGTCGTAGCTGCCGCCGCGCAGGCGCGCGAGGCCCGCGGCGCCGTCTTCGGCTTCGTCGACGTTCGAATAGCCCAGTTCCTTGAGCAGGTTGCGGACGATCCGGCGCATCGTCGGAAAGTCGTCCACCACCAGAATCTTCATTCCCTTATCCATCTCGGTTCCATTCCTCCAGGCCAAAACCCGGGCAGTGATCCAGACGAGCCCAACGCCCATCCGGATCGATTCATCGTCATCGATCGTGTGTGCCTTGCACGGCCACACGCTCTCTCTACCAAGCTTCGTGCCCAAGCAACGCAGCAGCCCGTGTGCCGCCGCGCCGTTTCTCTCACATGCATCGCACGCCGTTCGCCCCGCGGGCTACACGCGCTGCACGCGCTCGCCCATGCTGGCAAGGCGCGTCATCACGCGGCGGCTCATCTCGGCGAGCGGTGCGATCTCGTCGGCGGCGCCCATCGCGATCGCCTCGCGCGGCATGCCGAACACGATACAACTCGCCTCGTCCTGCGCGAACGTGAACGCGCCCGCCTGGCGCATCTCCAGCAGGCCCGCCGCGCCGTCGCGGCCCATGCCCGTGAGAATCACGCCGATCGCGTTCTTGCCCGCGTGCAGCGCCGCCGAGCGGAACAGCACATCCACCGACGGCCGGTGCCGGTTCACCGGCGCTTCGTCGGACAGGTGAGCGATGTAGTTTGCGCCACTTCTCGCGAGCAGCAAATGGGCGTGGCCCGGCGCGATATACGCATGACCGGGCAGCACGCGCTCGCCGTGCTCCGCTTCCTTCACGGTGATGCGGCACAGGCCGTTCAGGCGCTGCGCGAACGACTTCGTGAAGCCGGGCGGCATGTGCTGCGCGATCAGCACGGCGGGCGCATCGGGCGGCAGCGGCTGCAGCACTTCGCGGATCGCCTCGGTGCCGCCCGTCGACGCCCCGACGATCACCAGCTTCTCGGTCGAGACGAGCGGGTTGTTGATCATCGGCGCGGCGTGAACCGGCGCATGCGGGTGCGCGCTGTGCGTGCCGGGCGTGCCAGCGGGGTGCGCCGCGTGAGCGCCCGCGCCCGCAGCCGCTGAAGCCGGCGCGTGCGCCCGTGCGGCCGGGCGCACGCGGGCACGCGAGGCGGCGCGCACCTTGTCGGCGAGCTTTTCTGCATATTCGAGCATGCCGTCGCGAATGCCCACCTTCGGCTTCGTCACGAAGTCGACGGCGCCCAGCTCCAGCGCGCGCAGCGTGATTTCGTTGCCGCGCTCGGTGAGCGAGGAAACCATCACGACCGGCATCGGTCGCAGGCGCATGAGCTTCTCGAGAAAGTCGAGGCCGTCCATGCGCGGCATTTCGACGTCGAGCGTGAGCACGTCGGGGTTGTGCTGCTTGATGAGCTCGCGCGCCACGAGCGGGTCGGGCGCGGTGGCGACGACGGTCATGTCCGGCTGGCCGTTGATGATCTCGGTCATCAGGCTGCGGATCAGCGCCGAATCGTCGACGCATAGAACCTTGATTTTCTGCACAGCGTTCACGCCTCCTCTACTGTCCTGGCGTTGTCTTGACCGAATGGCCGCGAGGCCGGCGACGAACTCGCGCCGAATAACTCGATGCGCGAGCGCGCCGGCTGCGGCGCGGATGATGAAAATGCGTTGGCGTTGGCGTTGGCGTTGGCGGCGACGGTGCTGCCCGTGCCCCCGCTGCGCGCCGCGCTGCCGAGGCCAAACAGCTCCACGCGCGCGCGGGCTCGGGCGAGCCGCTCGGCGCGCGCTTCGGGCGTTTGCCGCGCGAGCTGCTGCTCGCGCTCGGCCACGCTCGCCTCCTGCGACAGGCGCAGCTTCTTGACCATGACCTGGCCCGTGCGCGGCAAGAACGCCACCTTGCGCGGATGCGAGCCCTGCAGGTCCTCGGCGACAATGCGGATGCTCTCGGTCGCGAGATAGCGGCGCACGAACGCGGCGTTGCGATCGCCGATGTTCATGGTCGTCATGCCCGCGAGCACGGCTGCGCCGCCGAACACCTTCGCTTCGAAGCGCTCGCGCCGCCCGCCCGCCTTGATCAGCTCATTGATGAGCACTTCCATTGCGTAGGCGCCGTAGCGCATCGCGTCGGAGGCGGTGGGCAGCATGTTGCCGGCATCGGCGCCGTCGTCGGGAAGCATGAAGTGATTCATGCCGCCGATGCCCGCCGTGCGGTCCTGGATGCAGGCAGCCACGCACGAGCCGAGCACGGTGACGAGCACCATGTCGTCGTTCGTGGTGAAAAACTCGTTCGGCAGCAGCTTCACGCCGGGGCGCTGGAAGTGCGAGTCGAAATAGCGGTTGGTCGCGATCGGCAAGCTGGCACTCATGCGCTCGCTCCCATTGCTTCGGCCTTCACGCCATGCTTTAGCGCCGTTGCGCCCGCAGCCGCAAGCGCACCCTGCGCGCGCTCGTACACGGTCTGGCCGCGCAGGCGGAACGCCTGGGTCACATACGTGAAGTTCTCCGAATGACCCGCGAACAACAGGCCGTCCGGCTTCATCAGCGGCTCGAAGCGCGCGAGCACCTGGGCCTGGGTCGGCTTGTCGAAATAGATCATGACGTTGCGGCAAAAGATGGCGTCGAACGTCGTGCGCAAGCCGTAGTCCGCGTCGGTGAGATTGAGTTGCTCGAAGCGGATCATCTGGCGCAGTTCCGGGCGCACCTTCACGAGGCCCGCGTGCCCGCCCGTGCCCTTCAGGAAGAAGCGCTTCAGGCGCTCCTGCGAGAGATGCTTCACCTGGTCGAAGGCATACACGCCCGTGTCCGCCTTCGCGAGCACCTGGGTGTCGAGATCGGTCGCGAGCACGCGCGCCTCGCGCGCGGCGCGCTCGCCAAGCGCCTCGATCAGCGTCATCGCGATCGAGTACGGCTCCTCGCCCGTCGACGCTGCCGAGCACCATACCGAGACCTGCGAGCGGCGCTTGACGAAATCGGCGAGGATCGGGAAGTGATGCGCCTCGCGAAAGAACGCGGTGAGGTTGGTGGTGAGCGCGTTGGTGAACGCCTCCCACTCGCTCGCGTCGTTGCGCTGTTCGAGCTCGTCGAGATACGCACGGAAGCTCTCGTGGCCGAGCGCGCGCAGGCGCCGCGCGAGCCGGCTGTACGCCATGTCGCGCTTGTGATCCGAGAGCGAGATGCCCGCGCGGCGATGGATCAGCGCACGGATGCGCTCGAAGTCCGCTGAGGTGAACTCGAAATCGCGCGCGCCGCCTTCGCCCTGCGCGCCAGCCGCGAGTGTCCGGGACGCGTCGCCGCGCTCGATGCGCTCCGCCCGGTCCGTGCGGGCGGTGCGGGAAAAGCGCAGTGCCTTCATGAAGCCGCTCCTGCGCGCCGCGTGTGCCCTGCCGGCGCATGCGCCGCCGCACTCGCCACCACCGCCAACGCCGCCAACACCGGCGTGCGGGAAGCCGCCTGGCCGCCCGCCTGCAATGCGTGCGGCGCGTGCGCGGCGTGCAGCGCCCCCGCCGCCTCGTGGGCCGCGTTGCGGTGCGAAACTTGCCGACCTTGTGC
>DATEJU010000013.1:0-3365 GCA_035277805.1 Paraburkholderia sp.
GTGAAGCTCAACCGCGCGCTGTGGATGCTCGCGGATGCCATGCGACAGATGAAGGCGTAAGGACTTCAGGGTGACGCATGCGCGTCGCCCTGCTTCTCCGTTTTGCGCCATGACGCCCGTCGGGTCACGTCCTGACGCATCCGCACTTACTGGCCCGGCATCTTCCTTCTTAATTATTGGAGTCGATCATGCAAGCCCAATCTGTTGAAACCGTCACCGCCACCGTTGACGCCGAAGCATGCCACGCCGCGCTCGAAACGAACTTCGGCAACGAGCAGCCGGTCGTGACCGTGCCGTATTCCAGCCTGCAACGCTCGCCGCTGAACGTGCGCACGAAACCTCTATCGGGTATTGCTGGACTTTCCGCCAATATTCGTGCCAAAGGGTTGCTGCAAAACCTCGTCGTCCATGAAATCAAGGGGGCACGCGGAAAGCATCGAAAATACGGCGTCTGCGCGGGCCAGCGGCGCGAAGCCGCGCTTGACCTGCTGTTCGAGCAGAAGCACATCGCTGCCGACTATCCAGTACCGGTGCGGATCGTCAGCGAAGGCGAAGCGCTCGCCATATCGCTGATCGAGAACAGCGAACGCGAAGGACTCGATCCGTTCGACGTGCTGCGTGCCTACCGGATGCTGGCCGATGAGGGCCGCAGCGTCGACTATATCGCCGCACTCTTTTCCGCCTCGCCCATCACCGTCAAACGGCGCATGAAACTCGCCAACGTATCGCCCAAGCTGCTGGCGCTGCTGCGCGAGGACGCGATCACGCTCGACCAGCTTGCCGCGCTTGCCCTCGCGGACGATCCTGACACGCAGGAACGCCTGTGGTTCGAAGCGAACGAGTGGCAACGTCAGCCGCACTATCTGCGGCAGGCGATCACCCACGCCGAGATCGACGCGAGCCGCAGCCGCCTCGTGCGGTTCGTCGGCCTCGCCACCTACGAGGCAGCGGGTGGTTACGTGCGTCGCGATCTTTTCAGCGACGACGAGAACTCGGGTTTTCTTGCCGACGCCGACCTGCTGCAGCGCCTCGCCGCGCAGAAACTCGACGCAGCCGCCGACACGGTGCGCGCCGAAGGCTGGGGCTGGGCTGAGACGCGCATCGAGCGTGACGTGCTGGAACTGAACCGTTACGGCAGGCTGCGCCCCGTTCAGCGTCCGTACACCGACGACGAGCAGCGTGAACTCGATGCGCTCACCGTGCGGCACGACGAACTGGTCGACAAGCTCCACGCGCTACCGGAAGACGACGAAAACGCCGACGAGGAAGCCGAACGCCTCGACGCCGAAATCGAGCAGGTCGAAGCTGCGATCCGTGCGCTCGAAAGCCGTGCTATCGTATGGGATGCTTCGCAGATGGCGGAAGCTGGCGCGTTCGTGATCGTCGGCCCGCAGAGCGAACTGATCATCGAGCGCGGCCTCGTGCGCCGCGAGAACAGCGCGGCGCTGAATGCGGCAGGCGCGACCTTGACCGGCACACCCGAAGCGGATACGCCGGACACGGCGAACGCTCCGGTCAAGGTCAAGCCCACTCATAGCGCGACGCTCTGTCAGCGGCTGACCGCGCACCGCACCGCCGCCGTCCACGCGGAACTGGTCGTCCAGCCCGCCGTGGCACTCACCGCCCTGCTTCGACACCTGATTCCGCAGGCACTGCCCGAGCACTACGGCCACTCGTCCGCGCCGAACTATCTGGCCCTCTCTGGAAACAACAATTACGACAGTCTGCTGCGCGCAGCGGACGACCTATCCGTCAGCCCGGCGTGGAACGCCATCGAGACCCAGCGCATGCGCTGGATCGCGGAACTGCCAGCGAAGCGGGCTGACCTGCTGCCGTGGTTGATCCGACAGGATGCGCACACCACCCTGCTGGACCTGCTCGCCTTCTGCACCGGCACCCTGCTCGACGGTATCGCGACTTCGGAAGCGCCGCATGCGATCAACGCACTTGCCAACGCATTGAACCTCGACATGTCGCGCTATTGGGCACCGACCCGCGCCGCATACTTTGACCACGTCAGCAAGGCGCGCATCACAGAAGTCGTGTCCAGCGCGGTGTCTCCAAAGGTAGCAGCCGACCTCGCTAAGATGAAGAAGGCGGACGCGGCAGCCGCCGCGGAACTTCGCCTCGCCAAAGTTGCATGGCTCCCGGAAATACTCACCGATCGCGAGACTCCGGCGACGCCATCATGGAATACTCCTGACGACGAGGATGCGGACACCGTGGAAGACGGCAGCGACAGGCCGGACGAGGAAGAATCCGACGCCGATCAGGAGGCGGGAAATGACGGCGACCGCATCAATCACACGCCTCGCGATGCGGCCCCCTCCACCGCTACCGTCGGCGAGCAGCCACCGTGGCCCTTCCCGACCACCGCTTCGGTAAGCGCCGCGCAAGCTGATCTGGACGTCGCGTAACCTTCGCCGCGCATGCCGACGATGCGGCACAGCAGACGGCAGCGCGCTTCAGGGCCTGCCGCCTGCTGACTGGACCGGTGCCGCGCGACAATCCACCGCCGCATGACCGCCCAGTCGCCCGTCAACCCAACCGCCAACGACCAGCAGCGTCAGACAGATCAAGACCCCACCCGCCAGCCATAAACGGCGCATCGTCCGTGCAGAACGCCGCTCCACGCTCGCCGCCATCGCGTCCACCCGTACCACCGCTGCGTCGATCGCCTGTTCGAACCGGCCGATCGCCTCGTCCAGCCGCGCGCGCTGCTCACGCCCCGAAACCATCGCCGCACCAATCAGCCGATTGCCGGTCGAGCGCACCACCCGACTGGCCAACTGTGCGCTCAAGGCCGTCAGTGCCGTCTCATTGAGATTCGCCAAGGCTTCCCGGTACCGCGCCTCATGTTCCTTGATCAGGTCTTCCGCCAACTTGATCGTCGCCTTGCACCGCTCGAGCGCGTCACGGTGTTGTTGCATCAGCGCATCGGTCGCGCCGCCGACTTCCCGGCGCGCCGCCTCAAGACTGCCCTCGCTCGCCCATCTGATCCGTTCGGGCATCGCCTCGTACAGGCGCGCGTAGTATTCAAGTGCGGCGATGATCGACCAGAGCGCGTCGTTGTCCTGCAGGTTCAAGACACTCGAGATCCGCCGCAACCGGGCCAGACTCGTCTCGTCCGGGACCTCACCGGCCACCTCTTGAAACAGGCGAACGAGCGAATCGACCGCCTGCCTATGGCTCATCATCAGCCCCAGTGGCACCGATCATCGTCGAGAACATCGTGTCGCACAGCGATCGCCAGCGCAGCAGTTCCGCCCGCTCACCGATGTGCATCGTTTCCGACGCCACGCGAATCGACATCCGCTGGCTACGCAGTTCGTCGGCGACGCGATCTGCCAGATCTGGAAAGTCGA
>DATEJU010000014.1:0-3289 GCA_035277805.1 Paraburkholderia sp.
GCCAAGGGCGACCTGCTCGATCTGCGCTTCGTGCCGATCAGCGCCGACGTGCAAGTCGGCGACGAGCTCGTGACGAGCGGCCTCGACGGTATTTATCCGCAAGGGCTGCCGGTCGCGAAAGTGTTGCGCATCGACAAGCAGGCCGACACGGCGTTTGCGCGCGTGATCTGCGTGCCGCTCGCAGCGGTGCGCGGCGCGCGCGAAGTGCTGGTGCTGCATTACGTGGCGCAAGTGCCGCCGAATCCGATCGAGGCTGCGGAGGCGGCTTCCGCCGCTGCCGCAGCCGACGCCAAGGACGCAAAGAAGAAAAAGCCCGCCAAGGGTGCCGATAAAAAGGCCGACGACAAATCGAAGGCCGCCACGGCCAAGCCGGCCGCGAACGCGCCGGCCAATGCCCAGGCAAGCGCGCAAGCGCCGCGTGCAAGCGCCGCGGCGAAGGCACCGGCCGCCGCGCCCGCGAAGCCGCAGGGGGGCCATTGATGCCGCGCCCGCAATATATCCTGCAGCCGGTCAACCCGTACTTCATCGTCTTCAGCCTCGCGGCGGCGTTCCTGCTGAACCTGCTGCCCTGGGGCAAGCTGCCGGGCGTGCCGGACTTCGTCGCGCTCGTACTGTTGTTCTGGAACATCCATCAGCCGCGCAAGGTCGGCATGGGCATCGCGTTCTGCCTCGGCCTCCTGATGGACGTGCACAACGCCAACCTGCTCGGCGAGCACGCGCTCGCCTACACGTTGCTCTCGTACGGCGCAATCACGATCCACCGCCGCGTGCTGTGGATGTCGCTCGGCGTGCAGATGTTCGCTGTCATGCCGATGCTCGTCGGCGCGCAGGTCGTGCCGTTCGTGGTTCGCCTCTTGATGGGCGCGCCGTTCCCCGGCTGGGGCTATCTGGTCAGCGGCTTCGTGGAGGCCGTGCTCTGGCCGATCGCCAGCATTTTGCTGCAGTTGCCGCAGCGCCGCCCCGTCGACCCCGACGACACCCGGCCCATCTGAGCGGCCGCGCGCCGCTCACCGTTGAAAGACGCAACCGATGACCTACCCTTTCCACCGGCCCGCCGCAGCGCCTGAGCGAGGCGCGGGCCCCGGTGTTCTCCTCGCATGACCGAATTCAAGGACACCCAGCAGCAGATCACGAAGTTCCGCCTGCGCGTCGCGGCGGCGGGGCTGTTCGTGTTCGTCTGCTTCGGGCTGATCGCGTTCCGCTTCCTCTATCTGCAGGTCTGGAACCACAGCAAATACTCGCTGCAGGCCGACGAGAACCGCATCTCGGTCGCGCCCATCGTGCCGAACCGCGGCATCATCACCGACCGCAACGGCGTCGTGCTCGCGAAGAACTACTCGGCGTACACGCTCGAAATCACGCCCTCGAAGCTCACCGACACGCTCGACAACACGATCGACCAGCTCTCGACCGTGATCCCGATCGATCAGCGCGACCGCCGCCGCTTCAAGAAGCTGCTCGAAGACTCGAAGAATTTCGAGAGTCTGCCGATCCGCACGCGCTTGACCGACGACGAAGTCGCACGCTTC
Source organism: Paraburkholderia sp. (assembly GCA_035277805.1). Taxonomy (GTDB): domain Bacteria; phylum Pseudomonadota; class Gammaproteobacteria; order Burkholderiales; family Burkholderiaceae; genus Paraburkholderia. Next base: position 1,530 of record DATEJU010000014.1, read on the forward strand.
ACCGCACAGCGCTTTCGCTTCCCCGGCGTGGAAGTGCGCGCGCGCCTGTTCCGCCAGTACCCGCTCGGCACCACGGCCGCGCACGTGATCGGCTATATCGGCCGCATCTCGCAGCGCGACCAGGAACGCATCGACGACATGAGCGACAAGAACGACAGCGATCCCGAGCATTACGATCCGCGTCTCGATGCGAACAACTACAAGGGCACCGACTACATCGGCAAGATCGGCGTCGAGCAGAGCTACGAAACCGAACTGCACGGCCTGACCGGCTTCGAGGAAGTGGAAGTGACGGCGGGCGGGCGCCCCGTGCGCACGCTCAAGCGCACCCAGGCCACGCCCGGCAACAATCTCGTGCTCTCGCTCGACATCGGCCTGCAGCAGGTAGCCGAGCAGGCATTCGCGGGCAAGCGCGGCGCGCTCGTGGCGATCGAGCCGTCCACGGGCGACATTCTCGCGTTCGTCTCGGCACCGAGCTTCGACCCGAACGCGTTCGTGGACGGCATCGACCAGCAGACCTGGGACGCGCTGAACAACTCGCCCGATCACCCGCTGCTGAACCGCCCGCTGCACGGCACCTATCCGCCGGGCTCGACCTACAAGCCGTTCATGGCGCTTGCCGCGCTCACGCTGCACAAGCGCACGCCGCAATGGGGCTTCTCGGACCCCGGCTACTACATGTTCGGTGGCCACCGCTTCAACAACGACGTGCGCTCCGGCCAGGGCTGGGTCGACATGAACAAGGCAATCATGGTGTCCAACGACACCTACTTCTTCATGCTCGCGCACGACCTGGGCGTGGACGCCATCGCGAACTTCATGAAGCCGCTCGGCTTCGGCCAGTTGACCGGCATCGACATCGCGGGCGAGGCGCGCGGCATCCTGCCCTCCACCGAATGGAAGCGCAAGGCCTATCGCAAGCCCGAGCAGCAGAAGTGGTACGAGGGCGAGACGATCAGTCTCGGCATCGGCCAGGGCTACAACTCGTTCACGATCCTGCAGCTCGCGCACGCCACGGCCACGCTCGCCGACAACGGCATCCTCATGAAGCCGCACCTCGTGAAGGCAATCGAGAATCCGATCACGAAGCAGGAGCACCTGACCGTACCGAGCGAAAGCGGGCGCCTGAACGTGAAGCAGTCCGATATCGACGTCGTGAAGCGCGGCATGGAAGGCGTGACGATGAATCCGTCGGGCACGGCGTACAAGATCTTCGCGAACGCGCCATACACCTCGGCGGGCAAGACCGGCACGGCGCAGGTGTTCTCGCTGCAGGGCGGGAAATACCACGCGCACGCGCTTGCCGAAAATCTGCGCGACCACGCCCTCTTCATCGCGTTCGCGCCCGCCGACAAGCCGCAGATCGCCGTCGCGCTGATCGTCGAGAACGGCGGCTGGGGCGCGCAGGCGGCCGGCCCGATCGCGCGCCGCGTGCTCGACTATTGGCTCGTCGACCGCCTGAAGCCTGGTGTCGAGCAGGCTGCCGTGGCCGAAGCGGCCTCGGCGACGCAGGACGCGTCCGCACCGACGATCGGCGGTGCGCCGCAGGCCGCCTCGGAAGGCGCGCGGACGCTGCCGGTCAGGGTTGCCGCGGGCTTCACGCCGCTGCCGATGCCGGGCGCGGCTTCGGCGGCTGAAGCCGCTTCGGCTGCTGCGGCGGCATCCGGGACGTTGGCGGCATCGGGCGCGTCCGCCACGACGGTGCCTGGCAAGCCGCCGACACCCGCCGCCGCGGCCAAACCCGCCAGCGCCGGCGCCGG
>DATEJU010000015.1:0-2228 GCA_035277805.1 Paraburkholderia sp.
GGCCGAACGCCTACCGCATCGCGCTCAAGGGCGTGGAAGTGGGCGCGGGCGAGGCGTTCCCGGGCCAGTGGCTCGCGATCAATCCGGGGCAGGTGAGCGCGGTGGTGCCCGGCACGCCGACCACCGACCCGGCGTTCGGGCTGCCCGCGATCTGGATCGATTCGAACATGCGCGAGCAGGCGCAGGTGTTCGGCTACACGGTGGTCGATTCGAGCACCGTGGTGGCGACGCACCTCAATCACCTCGTGGTGACGCACGCGGCCGAGCTGCTGGGCCGGCGCGAAGTGCAGGCGCTCATCGAGCGCGTGCAGAAGGACACGCCCTCGCTCGTGGACGATCTCGTGCCGAAGGTGCTGGCGGTCACGACGCTGCAGAAGGTGCTACAGAACCTGCTGGAAGAAGGCGTGCCGATCCGCGACATGCGCACGATCATGGAGTCGCTCGCGGAACACGCGCCGCGCATGCCCGACGCGCACGATCTGACGGCGGCGGTGCGCATTGCGCTGGGCCGCGCGATCACGCAACAGTGGTTCCCCGGCAACGGCGACATGCAGGTGATGGGGCTCGACGCCAATCTCGAACGCGTGCTTTCGCAGACGCTCACCTCGGGCCCGAACCCGGGGCTGGAGCCGGGTCTTGCGCACACGCTGCTCACGCAGACCGAGCTGGCGATGGGGCGTCAGCAGGCATTCGGTCTTGCGCCCGTGCTGCTCGTGCAGCACGCGCTGCGGCCGATGCTCTCGCGCTTTTTGCGCCGCAGCTTGCCGCAGTTGAAGGTGCTCTCGTATGCCGAGGTGCCGGATACGCGCAATGTGAAGGTGGTGAATGTGGTGGGGGCGGGGTGAGCGCCTGAGGGCACCGACGAGCGCCCGAGCGCTTCTGCGAGTTCGGCCGGGGTTGCTTTGGCACACCGGGACGCTGCAGCGACTGGCGAAACGCCTCTTCTGACTGCACCTTGCCTTCAAGTGCGTCCTTGAGCCCCCTCTCGGCATCATTCAACATGGCCTGCCGGACTCGATATCTTCGAGCCGGTCGCAGATTGCTTCCCATTCGCTGGCCGGGACCAGATAGGCAACCGGCTTATTCCGGTTGAGGATTGCTACGGGGCCGCCGGCTTTTTCGATTGCTGCCATAGGGTTCATTTTCAGCTCGCTGATACCGATCGATGCTCTTGCCAGGATGCTTTCCATTTTCCGGATTCCCGAAATGTTGCGAACAGGACGAGATCGGCACACGCTGACACCGATCAATAGACCGAATTATAGGTCAAATAGTTAGTCGAATATTTGGTCTATTGATAAGCCATGGTCGACGTCTGCATTGCCGGGCGCGCATGGCTGCATCGGAGCGCACACAGTTCCGGGCTCTCCCCCCATCCCCCGAATTGCCCACCTTTCCCCGCCCTGATCCACCGATCGTCGAGGGCTCACCTTCGAAATAATTCCAACATGGGAGCAGGGTCCGTGCGAGAGCGCCAGGCCCGCAGCAGTCCAGACGCAAACCCGCAGGAAACGACGGGCGGCGCATGCCGCCCACCTCAATCAGGGGCATAGCTTGAACATTCGCAAATTCATCGGTGGCACCAGCCGCGACGCGTTGCGCCTCGTGCGCGAAGCGCTGGGTGCGGACGCGGTCGTGCTGTCGAACCGTACGCTCGACGACGGCAGTGTCGAGATCGTCGCGCTCGCGGACAGCGACCTCGCGGCGATCGCCCCGGCGGATGGCGGCGCGCCCTCTGGCGGAGCGTCGTTCGGCGGCGCTCAGGCGCAAGGTGGCGCGGGCTTCGCGGCAAAGTCGCCGCGCGCGGCCCTCGGCGCACAACCCGCCGCGCGCGCAGCGACGCCCGGCTTACCGGCGCCCGGCGCCACGGCGGCCCCTGTAGTTCCTGTGGGCAACCCCTACGCAAGCGGCGGCATGCCCGACGTGTTTTCATCGGTGTTCGGCGCGAGCCCGGAAGTGGGCGCGGAGCGCGACCCTGCCGGGACCAACGCCGATGCGCACGACGAAGCCGACGACAGCGACGACAGCGACGACGCCACCGTCTCGTTCGCCCAAGCCACGCAGGCGAAGCTCTCCGCCGAAGCGCCCGAAGCCGCAGTGCAACCGTTCGCGGCCTCGCGTGCCGCAGCCGGCCAGGCCGCGCAGCTGTCGACGATGCCGCCGGCCGCATCGGCGATGCAAGCCGCCCAGCCGTTCGGCGCCGCGCGGACTGCTAGCGCCATGAGCCG
>DATEJU010000016.1:0-20093 GCA_035277805.1 Paraburkholderia sp.
GCCAGCAGCCGGTGCGCCGGCAGTTTCTCGCCGGGCAGCATCTGTCCACCGTCGATGGCCTGCGCATACGCGTACGCAATCGCGCGGTACTTCGGTTCGTTGCGCGGCAGCGCGGGCAACGTGGGCAGCCAGACATTCATGGTGTTTTCCCGAGGGTCGACGCGCGCCGTGCGCCCGCACGGCAGCGGCTTCATTATCGCGCCCAATTCGCGGAATTGAATGCTGTCATTTACTTCAATTGACTTCATTGAGTGCCACTAATTGACCCTCTAGGATGCCGTAACGCCTCGACAGGCCAAGGAGACAATCGCCGCCCGCGCCCCTCGCTTTTGCGCGCAACGGACGGCGCCACACGCGCCATGACACATCGCATCGCCCGCATCACGGTCAGCCAGCACCGCTTGCCGCTCGACCCGCCCTTTCCGGCCTCCTGGGACAGCCGGCCGCGCCGCGCCTTTCCCGCGACCATCGTGCGTGTGGAGGACTCCGAAGGACACGTCGGCTTCGGCTCGGGCGACGCCATGTATGGCTTCGACGACTATCGCGATCTCTTCATCGGCGCCGATCCGCTCGACCTCGCCCGCCACTCCGCCGTGCTCGACAACCTCAGCTTCCACGCGGGCCGCCTGTGGCCGCTCGACGTCGCGCTCTGGGATCTCGCCGGCAAGATTCTCGGCCAGCCGTGCTGGCAGATGGCGGGCGGACGTTCGAGCCGGGTGCGCGCGTATGCGTCCTCGGGCGTGCACCGCTCGCTCGACGGCATGGCGCGCTGGGCCGAGCATGCGGTGGCGCGCGGCTTTCCGGCGCTCAAGGTGCGCTTCGGGCGCGCGAGCCTCGCCGACGATCTCGCCGCACTGGCCGCCGTGCGCGAAGCAGCGGGCGACCAGATCGAGCTGATGGTGGACTGCAACCAGGGCTGGCGCATGCCCTGGGACACCCAGACGCCCTGGCGCGCCGAAGAGGCGCTCGATGTGATCCGTCAGATCGAGCGGCATCGCGTGTACTGGGTCGAAGAACCGCTGCATCGCGGCGACTACGCGGGTCACGCGTGGCTGCGCAAGCAAACTGGAGTGCGCATCGCCGGCGGCGAGATGACGCGCGAAGCGCACGAATTCGCGACGCTGCTCGCACACGATTGCCTCGACGTCTATCAACCCGACGTCGTCTGCACGCTCGGCATGGAAGGCGCACGGCGTCTCGCGGCGCAGATCGAGATGCACGGCAAGGTGTTCACGCCGCACACGTGGGGCAATGGCATCGGCCTCGCCGCGAACCTGCACGTGGTCGCGGGCGCCGCGCACGCGCCTTTCGTCGAGTTTCCCCACGACCCGCCCGAATGGACGCCTGCGCGGCGGGATTTCCCGCTCACGCGCGCCATCGAGCCCGACGCGCAGGGATGGATCGAGCTCGGCGCGGCGCCTGGGCTTGGCATCGAACTGAACGAAGCCGTGCTCGCCGCCACGCGCGCAACCGATAGCCGCTACGACTAAGGTTCACGCGAGCATACCGAAGTATTCCGAAGCATACCGGGCCGCCGCACACATCGAAGCGCGCGCAGGCGGCCCCATCCCGGCAACGGGATAGTGCCGGACCTCAACGATGCATTGACAAGCATTCCGAAGCATTCAAATTACAAGGAGACACGCAATGAAACCGATTACCTCCCTGATTCGCGCAGCCTGTATCGCCGCGCCGCTCGCCGTGGCCGCGCTTCCGGCGCACGCGGCGGGCACCTGGTGCAGCCAGGGCAAGCCGGTGCGCTTCGCCGGCATCACCTGGGAAAGCGGCAACTTCACGAGCGAAGTGCTGCGCTACATCGTCAAGAACGGCTATGGCTGCCAGACCGATACCGTGCCCGGCAGCACGGCGGCCACGGAAACGGCGCTTTCGCGCAACGATCTGCAGGTGTGGTCCGAGCAATGGACCGGCCGCTCGGAGATCATCGCGGGCGCGGTGAAGGCGGGCACGGTGAAGCTCGTGGGCGACACGCTGCCGGGCGGCACCAGGGAGGGCTGGTACGTGCCCGACTATGTGGTGCACGGCGATGCGAAGCGCGGCATCAAGCCGAGCGCGCCGGACCTGCAATCGGTGAGCGATCTCCCCAAATACAAGGCGCTCTTCACCGACGATGAGGAACCGGACCGCGGCCGCTTCCTGAACTGCCCCTCGGGCTGGGACTGCGAGCGCGTCAATACGCGCCTCATGAAGCTGCTCAAGCTCGACGACACCTATACGAATTTCCGCCCCGGCACGGGCGCGGCGCTCGATGCGGCCATTTCATCGGCGTATGCGCGCGGCAAGCCGATTCTCACCTACTACTGGGAGCCGGCGGCGCTAATGGCGAAGTACAAGTTCGTCCAACTCAAGATGCCGCCGTTCAACGAGGCCTGCTGGAAGACGCTGCGCGAGCCGAACAGCGCGCAGCCGTGCGCGTCGTCGTACCTGGTCTCGCATCTGAAGATCGGCGTTTCCACGCCGTTCTATCAGGCCGAGCCCGATGTGATGGCGTTTTTCTCGAAGGTGAGCTTCCCTATTGATTTCCTGAACACGACGATTCTCGACATGACCGAGCATAAGGTCGACGCGCAAACCGAAGCGCTCAAGTTCCTCAAGGAACACCCGGAGATGTGGAAGACGTGGGTGCCCGCGGAGGTCGCGGCGAAGGTGCAAAAGTCGCTTGGCGCGTAATCGCGATCAGCAGAATTAGCAGAAAAAATCCCATCGACAAAGGAGACTCTGGGTGAAGAAAAAACTTCTCGCGGCGCTGCCGCTCGCGCTCGCCGCGGCGGGCGCCCACGCGCAAAGCAGCGTCACGCTGTACGGTATCGTCGACCTCGGCATCGACTACGCCAACAATGTGGTCAACGGCGCGAACGGCAATCTCGTGCCGGGCAGCGGCGGGCACCTGTTCCAGATGCAAAGCGGCGTGCCGGCAGGCAGCCGCTGGGGCCTGCGCGGCACCGAAGACCTGGGCGGCGGCCTCTCGGCCATCTTCCGCGTCGAAAGCGGCTTTAACGCGGCAACGGGCGCCGCGGGCGGCGGTCTCGCCTTCTCGCGCAACGCCTATGTGGGCCTGAAGTCGACGCAATACGGCCAGCTCACGTTCGGCAAGCAGTGGGACGCCACCGTCGACCTGATCGAGCCGTATTCGCTCAACGGCAATTACGGCGGCTGGTACTTCGCACACCCGAACGACATGGACAACATGGACAACGGGTTCCCGGTCAACAACGCCGTGAAGTACATCAGCCCGGTGATCGCGGGCTTCCAGTTCGAAGGCCACTATTCGTTCGGCGGCCAGGCCGGCCAGTTCTCGAACGACGCCTCGTATAGCGCGGCGGCGGCCTACACGCTCGGCGCGTTCAGCGCCGGCGTGGGCTACCTGCGCGTGAACAATCCGGTCACGGCGGTAGCGGGCTACGGCAGCGGCGGCGGCTTCGTGAATGCCGTGTACGGCAATGCGCTCGCCAACGCGCGCTATCAGGGCATTCTCTCGGCGGGCGCCTCGTATGCGCTCGGCAGCCTCAAGCTGATGGCCAACTATACGAACGTGGACTTCTCCTCGGGCAACGGCAGCCACGACCTGCATTTCCAGAACTACGAGTTCTCCGGCACCTATGCGGTGACGCCGGTCTTCACCGTGGGCGCGGGCTATACCTTCACGGACGGCCTCGACCACGCCACCGACGAATCGCCGAAGTATCACCAGTTCAACCTGATCGCGCAGTACGCGCTCTCCAAGCGCACCTCCGTCTACGCGATGGGTTCGTACCAGCATGCGGCAGGCTCGGCGGAAAACGCGCAGATCACGGGCTTCAACCCGTCAAGCACGCAGAATCAGGTTGTCAGCCGTGTAGGCATCACGCACGTTTTCTAACGCATAGTCGTTCGGCATGGCGCCGGCGCAAGCCGGCGTCTACTCGCATCACGAGGTTGCAGCATGCGCCGCCTTCCCTCTCTTTCGGCATTGCGCTCATTCGAAGAAGCCAGCCGGACCCTCAGCTTTACGAAGGCGGCGCAGAATCTGCACGTCACGCAAGGCGCGATCAGCCGGCAGATTCGCCTGCTCGAAGACTATCTCGGCACGCCGCTTTTCATGCGGCATCATCACCGGCTGGAAATCACCGCCGCGGGCAAGCGCCTGCTGCCCACGCTGCAGGCCGCGTTCGACAGCATCGCTCACACGCTGGACACGATCCGCGCCGATCCGTCGAACAGCCTCCTCACCCTGAACGCCGCGCCCACGCTCGCCACGCGCTGGCTCACGCCGCGCCTGCGCGATTTCCAGGCGCGCCATCCCGACCTGCGCATCTCCATCACGAACGAATACGGACCGCTGCACGGCAGCGAACGCAACGAGGATTGCCAGATCCGCTTCGGCATGGAGCCGCTGCCCGGCGGACAGAGCACGCTGCTGATGCGCGAGCGTCACGTACTCGTAGGCTCGGCGCGCGAGTTCGACGCAGCGCCCGCGAACGAAGATGCACTGCGCGCCATTCTCGCGCAACACCCGTGGCTTTATATCCTCGATATCGACCGTCGATTGCTCGTGTGGGAAGCGTGGCTCGAAGCCGCGAAGCTCGACGTGGACATGGCGCCGCGCGGCGAAATGGAGTTCAGCACGCTCGATCAGGTCATTCATGCGGCGGTGGCCGGACTCGGCATTGCCGTCGCGGACCGGCACATGATCGAGCAGGAGCTGGCCAGCGGCGCGCTCGTGCGGCTAAGCGAAATCGAAGTGAACGGGCCTACGGGCTACTGGCTCGACGTGCGGCCGGAAGTGCAGGAGACGCTGCGCGTGCGCAATTTCAGCAGTTGGCTCATTGAGCATCACGCGGGGCGCGGGTGACGCGGCCGTTACGCGATGCCGCAAGCGCAAGGACGCGCAAGCCGGAATTCTCGCCGAGATGTCGAAGCCATGTGATGCGCTCCAGGCGGAGGCGCGATCGTATGTGCAACTGCGCGGCGCGCTCAAGCCCCCAAAGCCCTGACGCCAATCGTGGCGCGCGCCGCGCAGCGCCTGGCTCACCCCAACCCACCCATCATCATGTACTTTGTTTCGAGGTACTCATCGAGTCCATGCTTCGACCCTTCGCGCCCGAGCCCCGACTCCTTCACGCCGCCGAACGGCGCGACTTCCGTCGAGATGATCCCTTCGTTGATGCCGACCATGCCGCTCTCCAGCGCACCGGCGACGCGCCAGACACGGCCGATGTCGCGCGCATAGAAGTACGCGGAAAGGCCAAAGTCGGTATCGTTCGCGGCCTGGATCGCCTCTTGCTCGGTGTCGAAGCGAAACACCGCCGCCACCGGGCCGAACGTCTCCTCGTCCGCGAGCATCATGCCGCCGTGCGCGCCCGTGATGATGGTCGGCTCATAGAACGTGCCGCCAAGTGCATGCCGGCCGCCGCCGCATACAATGGTGCCGCCCTTCTCGCGCGCATCGCTCACGTGCGCCTCGACCTTGCGCAGCGCCGCGCCGTTGATGAGCGGCCCTTGCGTCGCGCCCGGCTCCATGCCGTTCGCCACGCGCAGCTTGCTCACCGCCGTCACGAGCTTCTCGACGAACGCGTCGTGCACGCCCGACTGCACGTAGAAGCGATTCACGCACACGCAGGTCTGCCCGGTGTTGCGGAACTTCGAGGCCATCGCGCCTTCCACGGCGGCGTCGAGATCGGCGTCGTCGAACACGATGAACGGTGCGTTGCCGCCCAGTTCGAGCGAGACCTTCTTCACGCTGTCCGCGGCGGCGCGCATCAGCAGCTTGCCCACGCGCGTCGATCCCGTGAACGAAATCTTGCGCACGGCCTTCGAGGCCATCAGCGTATCGCCGATCGCGGGCGCGTCGCCCGACAGCACGTTGAACACGCCGCGTGGAATGCCCGCCTCCTCGGCCAGCACGGCCAGCGCGTATGCGGAAAGCGGCGTCTCCTCGGACGGCTTGAGCACCATCGTGCAGCCCGCCGCCAGCGCCGGGCCCGCCTTGCGCGTGACCATCGCGAGCGGGAAATTCCACGGCGTGATCGCGCCGACCACACCCACCGGCTCCTTCGTCACGACGATGCGCGCACCCTTCTTCGGCGCGGGAATCACGTCGCCATACGCGCGCCGTGCTTCTTCCGCAAACCACGTGAGGAAGCTCGCCGCATAGCCCACCTCGCCGAGCGCCTCCGCATACGGCTTGCCTTGCTCGGCGGTCATGATGCGCGCCAGGTCCTCGCGGTGCGCGAGCATCAGTTCGCCCCAGCGGCGCACCTTCGCGCCGCGCTCGACCGCCGTGGCGTCGCGCCATGCGGGAAACGCCTGGGTCGCCGCGGCCACGGCCTGCAGCGTCTCGCGCGCGCCGGCGCGAGCGACTTCCGCCAGCGCAGCGCCATTGGCCGGATCGAGCACCGTATAGGTCGCGTCGCTCGCGATCCACTCTCCGTCGATGAAGCTCGAGGTGCGCCACAGGCGCGCTTCCGTGAGGCCGCCGATCATGCCGCAATCTCCAGGCGGCGCGCCGCGCGCGGCACGCGCGGAATGCGCGCCGTCACGTAGTCGTTGATCACGTCGCACGGCGTGTAGTTGCGATCGAGTTCGTAAAGCTCACCGGCATCGAGTTGCAAATCGAGCGCCGCGAGCGCGCTCTCGAACTGCGCCACGGTATCGGCGCCCACCAGCATCGACGCCACGCCCGGACGGCCCAGCACCCACGCCTGCGCGACCTGCGCGCACGAAACGCCGCGCGCATCGGCGACCTCGGCCACCGAACGCGCGATCTCGCGCGAAGCTTCATCGTCGTACATCTGCACGGTGAAGAAGTCGGTCTGGTTGCGCACCGACTTCGCGTCGCCCGAAAGCAGGCCGCGCGCGAGCGGGCTGAACACCGAGACGCCGACCCCCTGGTCCAGGCAGAATGGAATCATCTCGCGCTCTTCCTCGCGGTACGCGCAGTTCAATTGCAATTGCATATTGATGGGTCGTGCGAAATGATGGCGCTCGCATGCTTGCAAAATCTTCGCGAACTGCCACGTGAACATGGTCGACACGCCGATATAGCGCGCCTTGCCCGCACGCACGATGTCGTTGAGCGCATCCATGGTTTCCTCGACGGGCGTGTTCACGTCGAAGTAATGGAGCATGTAGACATCGACGTAATCGGTCTGCAAGCGGCGCAGCGAGCCGTCGATGCCGTCCATGATGTGCTTGCGCGAATGGCCCTGGTTGTTGACGCCATGACCGATCGGGTAGCCCACCTTGGTCGTGAGCACGAGCTCGTCGCGTTTCGCAATGCGCCGCACGATGCGTCCGACCACTTCCTCGCCCACGCCGGTCGAATAAAAATCCGCGAGGTCGATGAAATTCACGCCCGCTTCGAGCGCGCGGCGCACGATCGGCTCGCTCTGCTCTTCGTTGTAGATCCACGGCTTCCAGTCGGGCGTGCCCATGTTCATCGTGCCGAGGCACAGGCGCGATACCTTCAGGCCCGAGTGGCCGAGTTGCACATATTGCATCGTAGTCCCCTGATAACGGTAGTCGCGGCTCAGGCCGCCTGGGCCTTGGGCGTGTAGAACGGATTGCTGATCCGGTCTTTGATCTTCGCGACGTCGTCGAGCTTGGGCAGCCCGTTCATCGCGGCGCGGATCGCGGTCTTGCAGGCCGCATAGTTGTTCTCGTAGACGGCGTCGAGGTCGTCGCACGACCAGTTCACCCAGTTCGCCGTGACGATGCACCATTCGTTCTCGGCCTCGGGTGGCAGCGTGCCGTCGAGCATCGCCTCGGTCACGGCCTTCGCGATGGCGGCCTGCGAAGCGCCCCAGGTGGCGTTGCCGTGCAGATCGCCGCGAATGTCCGCCTTGTTCACGTAGAGCGTGGCGGGCTTCACCGGCACGTTGGGCTGCGCCACCACCATGAAGGGCACGTGGCCCTGCGAAGGCGACGAAAGGCTGTTCGTGAACGCCTGTCCCACCGGGCCGCTGCGCGGGCCGATCATGATGTTGATGTGCGCAGCGTTTGCGCCTGGTCCTGCGAAACCCTCACCGATATAGACTTCCAGGGCTTTCATGGCTGACTCCGTCTCCTGATTCTGAATTGCTTGCCGGTTTCGTTGTGCACCGCAGCGCGGCATGTCGTGCCGATACTGCGTGTCCGGGATGAATTGCAGCACACGGAAATGGCGCCTGAAAGCTATGAAATCTCATGGGGGCATGACGCGAATTCATCGGCATGAGATCAGGTAATGCTTCGATGACTTTTCGTTGCTTCGCAACCCAAAATGCTGCCGTTAGACTCTGTTCGCGTTGATTCGAAAAACACGGCCCGCGCACCGGCGCAGAGGCTCATACATACGGAGGAGACACGACATGAGACGTATCACGCGTATCAAGCGCTCCGGCGCGCGTTTTGGTATCCGTTCTGGTGTCCGGCTTGCCGCCGCGCTCGCGCTCACGTGCGCCGCGACAAGCAGCTTCGCGGCGCCTGGCTGGTGCGAGTCGGGCAAGACCGTGAAGCTCGCGCAGATCACCTGGGAGAGCGGCGCGCTGATGACCGAAATGGTCCGCACGGTGCTGGAGAAGGGCTACGGCTGCAAGACTGAAGTCATCCCTGGCGCCACGGCCGCCACCGAAACCGCCCTCACGAAAAACGACCTGCAGGTATGGGCCGAGCACTGGACGGGCCGCAGCCCGATCGTCGCGCGCGCGCTCAAGGAAGGCAGCGTGAAGCTCGTGGGCGAGCTGGTTCCCGGCGGCGACAAGGAAGGCTGGTACGTGCCCGATTACGTCATCAACGGCGACGCGAAGCGCGGCATCAAACCCATCGCCCCGCAACTGCGCTCCATTTCGCAACTGCCGCAATACAAGAGCCTGTTCGCCGACGACGAAGAGCCTGGCAAGGGCCGCTTCTACAACTGCCCGGCGGGCTGGGATTGCGAGCGCTTCAACAACCGGCTGCTCTCCGCCTACAAGCTCGGCGACGACTATACGAACTTCCGCCCCGGCACCGGCGGCGCGCTGGACGCGGCCATCGCCTCGGCCTACGAGCGCGGCAAACCCATCCTGTTCTACTACTGGCAGCCGGCCGGCCTGATGGCGAAGTATCGCTTCGTGCAACTGCAGGGTGCGCCGTACTCCGACGCCTGCTGGAACACCATCGCCGACCCGAAGGGCACGCCGTGCGCCTCGGCGTTCAAGGTCTCGCATCTGAAGATCGCGGTGTCGACGCCGTTCTATGACGCCGAGCCCGCCGCCGTGGCATTCTTCGAAAAAGTGAGCCTGCCGCTCTCGCTCGACGAGCAACTGGTTCAGCAGATGCACGACAAGAAGCTCGACGCCGCAACCGTCGCGCGCAGCTTCTTCGAGCAGCACCCCGAAATCTGGAAGCAATGGGTCACGCCGGACGTCGCGGCGCGTGTGCAAGCCGGCTTGCACACCTGAGCGGCGCGCGCCACGCGCCACGTCATGCAGCAAGGCAACACCCTGTCACACGCAGAATGAGGCTCACCATGGGATCTCCCTTCCTTCACCTGTCGATCTCCGATTGGGTCAACAATCAGGTCACCGCGTTCGTGCAAGAGCACGGCGACACGTTTCACAACTTCAGCGTCCTGATGCTGCGCCACGTGCTCGTGCCGCTCGAAGGCCTGCTGCGCGCGACGCCGCCTCTCGTCATCCTCGCCGCCGTGGGCCTGCTCGCCTGGCACGCATCGCGCCGTGCCGGCGTGGCGGTGCTGTTCGTCGGCCTGCTCTGGCTGATCGGCTGCTTCGGGCTGTGGGACAAGCTCATGCAGACCTTCGCGCTGATGGTGGTCGCCACGCTCATCTCCGTGATCCTCGGCGTGCCCATCGGCATCCTCGCGGCATCGAGCAGCACGCTGCGCCGTGTGCTGCTGCCCGTGCTCGACGTGATGCAAACCTTGCCGAGCTTCGTGTACCTGATTCCGGTGCTGATGCTGTTCGGCCTCGGCAAGGTGCCCGCGATTCTCGCGACGGTCGTCTATGCACTGCCACCGCTCATCCGCCTGACCGATCTCGGCATCCGCCACGTGGACGCCGAGATCGTCGAGGCCGCGCGCGCGTTCGGCACCACGCGCATGCAGCTGCTGTTCGGTGTGCAGCTGCCGCTCGCGCGCCCGAGCATCATGGCCGGCATCAACCAGACCACGATGATGGCGCTCTCGATGGTGGTGATCGCCTCGATGATCGGCTCGCGCGGCCTTGGCGAAGACGTGCTCGCGGGCATCCAGACGCTCGACGTCGGCAAGGGCACGCAGGCCGGCATCGCCATCGTGATCCTCGCCATCGTGATCGACCGCATCAGCCAGGGCTACGGCCAGGGGCGCCGCACGCGCGGCCTCGCGCGCAAGTCGAAGCAGCCCTCGCGCATTCCGTTTCGCCGCGCCCGCGATCACGAAGATGCCCAATCGGACACGAGCGCGACCCAAAGTGGCGACCTGCACAGCCAGCCGGCGAAATAATGCGACCGCGGAGCGGGCACGCAGAACGCACAACGGACGCGAATGCATGAGCGCTGGCATCATTGAAGAGGCGGCGCACTCCGGACACGCAATGAGGTAACGAAACATGAGCGGAATCGAAGTCAATCACGTGTACAAGATTTTCGGCACGCGCGACGCGGGCCAGCGCGCGCTCGAACTGCTGCGCGGCGGCGCGAGCAAGGCCGAAGTGCTCGAGAAAACGCGCTGCAACGTCGGCCTGAACGACGTGAGCCTGTCGATCGGCTCGGGCCAGATCTTCGTCATCATGGGGCTCTCGGGCTCGGGTAAATCCACGCTGGTGCGCCATTTCAACCGGCTGATCGAGCCTACGGTGGGCGAGATCCTGATCGACGGCAACGACGTGCTCAAGCTTTCCGATAGCGGCCTGCGCCACCTGCGCCGCTACGGTGTGAGCATGGTGTTCCAGAGCTTCGGCCTGCTGCCGCACCAGACGGTGCTCAACAACGCCGCCTACGCGCTCGTCACGCGCGGTGAAAAGAAAGCCACGGCGCAGGCGAGCGCGCGCGAATGGCTCGCCAAGGTCGGACTCGACGGCTACGCCGACCACTACCCCGACGAGCTCTCGGGCGGCATGCGCCAGCGCGTGGGACTTGCGCGCGCGCTCGCGGCGAACACCGACGTGATCCTGATGGACGAGGCGTTCTCGGCGCTCGATCCGCTCATCCGCACGGAGATGCAGGACCAGTTGCTCGAGCTGCAAAAGACGCTCAAGAAAACGATCGTCTTCATCACGCACGATCTCGACGAGGCGCTGCGCATCGGCAACCAGATCGCGATCTTGCGCGACGGCCGCCTGATCCAGTGCGGCACGCCCGACGACATCCTGCACCGCCCGGCCGACGACTACGTGCGCCGCTTCGTGGAGCGCCGTAGCGGTGCGACGCATTAAGCACCGCGCATGCGGGCGCTCCTCGGCCTGTTGAGCGGCTACACGGTTCTCGTCTGCGGCAACAGCCTGCTCACTACGCTGATTTCGCTGCGCATGCTTCAGGCGCAGCACACCGCGCTCGACGTCGGCCTCGTGCAGTCGTGCTATTACGTCGGCTTCATCGTCGGTGCGCTCGGCCTCGGCCCGCTCGTGGCGCGCATCGGACCGCAGCGCGCGTTCATCGGCTTCGGCGCGCTCGCGGCCCTCGCGGCGCTCGGCTACCTCTCCTTCGACAGGCCCGACATCTGGGCCGTGCTGCGGCTCGTGACGGGCTTCAGCATGGTCGGCGTGTTCACGTCGATCGAAAGCGGCGTCAACAGCGCCGTGCCGAACCGGCAGCGTGGGCGCGCGTTCGCGCTTTATCTCGTGCTCACCTATCTCGGCGTGAGCATCGGCCAGTTCCTGCTCGGCGTGAGCGCGCCCGGCAGCAACCTCGAGCATGGGCTCGTGAACGGCCTCTTCGTCGCCGGGCTGATTCCCGTGGCGCTGATGGGCGACTGGCAGCAGGCGGTGCCGCCGCCCGTCGCCGCGATGGCGAGCGCCTCGCCGCTCGCCACGCCCAAGCGCCCCACGCTGCTGCTCGACGGTCTGCGCGAGCCGCATCGCGTCGCACCGCGCAGCGTTCCCGCCTGCATCGGCGCGGGGCTGCTCTCCAGCGCGTTCTATGCGCTCACGCCGGTCTATCTCGCGCGCATCGGCTTTCCGGCGGGTGACATTTCGCGTGTCATGGGCATCGTGCTGATTGGCGCGCTGCTCTCGCAGTGGCCGGTGGGCCGCCTCTCCGACCATCTCGGGCGGCGTGGCACGCTTGGCGCGGTCTCGCTCGTCGCCGCGCTCGCGGCGGCGGCGCTGATCGTCATGCGCGTGCCGCTGCTGGTCGACGCCCTGCTGTTCCTTTACGTCGCGCTCACCTTCACGCTCTACGGCGTGATCGTCTCCGATGTCAACGACAACGTCGATCAGGCGCGGCGCGTGCAAACGAGCGCCACGCTGCTGCTCGTCTTCTCGCTGGGCGGCGCGGCCGGGCCGACCATTGCGTCGATCTTCATGCGGCTCGTCGGCCCGGGTGGCCTCTACGTCTTCGCGCTCGTCGTCACGCTCGGGCTCGCCGCGCTCTCGCGCTCGCGGCGCTGAATGGCGGACCGCCGATGCGTCGATGTGCCGGAACGCCTCGCTCGCCGGTATACTCCGTCGTTTTGGCGCTCCGTCGCTTCGAGATGGCGCGGCCCCCAAGGAGACCACCTTGAAGCGAAAGATGCCGGCGCTGAACGCCCTGAAGGCATTCGAGGCGGCAGGCACGAGCGGCAGCTTCACCCGCGCCGCCGAGCAGCTGAACGTGACGCAGAGCGCGGTGAGCCGCCAGGTGCGCCAGCTCGAAGAGCAGCTTGGCGAGGCGCTGCTCGAACGCCATCATCACCGGCTCGAGCTCACCGAAGCCGGACGCGCGTTGCTGCGCACGCTGCAGCAATCGTTCGACCGCATCGAGCTGACCGTGCGCACGATCCAGCAGAAGAGCGATCTGAACCGCCTGCGCGTGAACGCGCCGCCCACCTTCGCGAGCCGCTGGCTCGTGCCGCGCCTGACGAAGCTGCACGCGCGCCACCCCTCGCTCGAATTGAGCCTCACGACCCACTTGCAGGACAGCCTCGCCGATTCGACCGCGCTCGATTGCGCGATCCGTTTTGGCGATGGCGAATGGGAAGGACTCGAAAGCTCACTGCTGATGCACGAATCGCACATCGCGGTCTGCGCGCCCGCGCTGCTCGCCAACGGCCCGCTCGACCTCACCAGGCAGACGCTGCTGCACGTGCTCGCCGGCGAAAATCAGCGCTATCTCACGTGGCGGCACTGGCTGGACGCCGCGCGCATCGAAGAGGTGGACACCTCGGGCGGCTATGAATTCGATCTGCTCGATCACGCGATCCGCGCCGCAATAGAAGGGCTCGGCGTGACCATGGCCGACCGCAACATGATCGCGCGCGAGCTGGCCGAAGGGCGGCTCGCGCCGGTACGCGACGTCCACGTGGACGGGCGCCAGTCGTACTGGTTCGTGGTGCGGCCCGAACAGAAAGCGTCGAGGCCGCTCCAGCTTTTCCGGCAGTGGCTTCAGGAAGAAATCGCCGCTGCGCGCTGAACGTTGGCTGCAAGACTGCGCGCGGCGATATCATGCTCCGCGTCTTCGATAATCATCTGCGCGCCCTTTTCCGCGACCATCATGGTGGGCGCGTTCGTATTGCCGGACGTGATGTTCGGGAAGATGGACGCATCCACCACGCGCAACGCCTCGATGCCGTGCACGCGCAAGCGGGCATCGACCACTGCCGTGCGCGGGTCGGGCCCCATCGCGCAACTGCCGCACAGGTGATAGATCGAGCCGCTCTGCTCGCGGAAAAACTTGAGCATGCTCGTGTCGTCGGTCACTTCGCCCGCGGGCGTCACCTCTTCCACCGTGACTTCCTGCAGCGCGCGCGCCGACATCAGCTTGCGCACGAGATGGCTGCCCGCGACCGCCTCGTCGCGATCCTTCTGCGTCGAGAGATAGTTGCCGCGAATCTTCGGCGCGTCTTCCACATTCGCCGAGGCGATCTCGATCGAGCCGCGGCTCGTGGGCCGGCACGGATTGAAGCAGACAAGAAAGCCCGAATACGGTTCCGGAGTAAGCTGCGCGCGATTCGACTCAGGAATCCGATAGGAAAGCGGATTGAAATAGACCTGCATGTTCGGATGCGCTTCATCCACGTTGGTGCGGAAAAAGCCGCCCGACTGGTTCACGCTCATCGAGAACGGTCCCGTGCGCTTGAGGAGGTATTGCAGGCCGAACTTGAGCTTGCTGGCCCAACTGCTGAAAGAATCGTTGAGCGTCTTCACGCGCGAGCGATAGTAGAAGCTCACGCACAGATGATCCTGCAGGTTCTGTCCCACTGCGGGCAGTTCGTGCACTACGTCGATGCCGTGCTTCGCGAGCAATGCGCGCGGGCCCACGCCCGAAAGCTGCAGGAGCTTGGGCGAATCGACCGCACCGGCCGCGACGATCACTTCGCGGTTCGCATGAAACGTGCGCTTCGCGCCTTGCTGAACGATCTCCACGCCCGTCGCGCGCCGCTGCCCGCTGGCCGAATCGACATCGAACAGCACGCGCGACGCGCGCGCATGATGTTCGATCTTGAGATTCGGACGATGCCCGGCGCGATGCAGATACGCGAAACTGCTCGACGCGCGCTGGCCGTCGCGCGTGTTCACGTCGTAGATGCCCACGCCTTCGAGTCGCGCGCCGTTGAAGTCCTCGTTGCGCTCGTAGCCCAGCTGCGCGCAGCCTTCGATGAAGCTCTGGCAGATCGGATGCGCGCCTTCCTTCATCGGCGTGATGCGCACCGGGCCGGTCGCGCCGTGCCACCTCGTGTCGCCAAGCGGATGCGATTCGAGCTTGCGAAAATACGGCAGCACGTCCTGGTACGACCAGCCCGGATTGCCCGCCGCGGCCCAGTCGTCGTAGTCGCGCTGGGCGCCGCGCACGTAGATCATCGCGTTGATCGAACCCGAGCCGCCCTGCACCTTGCCGCGCGGCGCGTAAATCTGACGCCCGGCCAGCTCCGGCTCCGGCTCGCTGCAATACATCCAGTTGTACTGATTGTTGTAGTACAGCTTGGCGAAGCCGATGGGAATCTTGAACCAGAACGAATTGTCGGACCCGCCCGCTTCGAGCAGCAGCACCGAATGGCGCCCCGAAGCCGAGAGCCGCTCGGCAAGAATGCAGCCCGCCGAGCCGGCACCGACGATGATGTAGTCGTAGTTCATCTGCGTGCTCCCAGGAGTCAACCGCGTGCGGGTGAGTTGTCGCGCACGTCGGCAGGCTGGCTCGCCATCTGCAGATGCAGACGTTTGCCGGTATACGGCGAATGCGCACGCACGACGTCCATGTCGAGCTCGACGCCCAGACCCGGCGCCTTCGACGGAATGAGGTAGCCGTCTTCCCACTGGAGCGGCTTCTTGAGGATCTGTGCGTGGAAACCGTCCCACGTGCCGATGCTTTCCTGAATCAGGAAGTTCGGCGTGCAGGCCGCGATCTGAATGCTTGCCGCCGCGCCAATGGGCCCGTTGTAGAGGTGTGGCGCAATTTGCGCGTAATGCACTTCGGCAAGCGTGGCGATCTTCTTGGCCTCGAGCAGGCCGCCCACGCGCGCGACGTTCATCTGCAGGATCGACGCCCCGCCCGCCTGCAAGAGCTTGTGGAATTCGTACTTGGTGGTGAGGCGCTCGCCGGTCGCAATCGGAATCGACGTGTGCTTCGCCACATTGGCAATGGCCTCTTCCTGGCCCGGCGGCACTGGCTCTTCGAACCAGAGCGGATCGTATTTTTCGAGGCGCTTCGCAAGCCGGATGGCCGAGGAAGGCACCATTTGCCCGTGCGTGCCGAACAGCAGGTCGGCCTTATTGCCGACCGCCTCGCGCACTTTGCGGCAAAACGTTTCGCAGCGCTCGAGCACCTCGAGCGAGAGTTGATGCCCCGAGTAGGCCGTGTACGGACCTGCCGGGTCGAACTTGACCGCTGTAAAGCCGCGCTTCACGTTCTGTGCGGCGCATTCGGCAGCGAGATCGGGATCGTCGTAATCGTATTCGCCCTTCGCGTTCTTTGGGTAGAGGTAGGTATACGAACGCAAGCGCTCGTTCACCATGCCGCCGAGCAGTTCGTACACCGGCTTGCACGCCGCCTTGCCGACGATATCCCAGCACGCCATTTCGAGGCCGCTCACGATGCCCATCATCGTGAGATCGGGGCGCTGCGTGAAGCCGCTCGAATACGCCTGGCGGAACAGCCGCTCGACGTGGTGCGGATCATGATCGAGCAGATAGCGCGTGAAAACGTCCTCGATGGCGGGCACCATCGCGTCGGGATGAAAGGTGGCGGAATAGATTTCACCGACACCCTCGATGCCGCAATCGGTCTGCAGCGTGACGAAGATCCAGTACATGCCGCCGAGGTGCGGAGGAGGCACCGCGACGACATGCGTTTGCATGGCGACGACTTTCATGGTTCAGGCAGATTCAGGCAGTGTGGGAATGGGACATGCGCTCGAGCACGAGCGCGGCAATACCGCCGAGCGCGCCAATGGCTGCTACATAGGCGAAATAGAACTGATAACCGGGCAGCCCCGCGTAGTGCTCCGTGAAGTAGCCGTTCACGAGCGGCAGGAAAATGTCCGACGAATAGCCGATCAACGACACGAGACCGATCGCGAGGCCCGTGATGCGCATGGGGATCGCGCAGTAATCGAGCAGCGTCCAGTAGAGGCCGCGAATCGCGTAGGTCATGAGGCCGATGAACAGCACGACGGCGCCCAGCAGCGCGACGTTGCGCAGCGCGGGCAGCAGGATCAAGCCCACCAGCCCCGCGACGGCAAGGAACATCGCCCAGATCAGCACGCACAGGTTCGAGAAGCGGTCGCCGAGAAAACCTCCGCCGATGCCGCCGATCGGCCGCATCCAGAGCTTCGCCGTGGTCACCATACCCGCGGCCACCACGCTCATGTGCAACTCGCCCTGCTGGAGATAGGCGGAAAAACTATAAGTCGCCCAGAAGATCTGATAACCGCAAAACACCACGGCTGCCATGAGCCAGAGTTGCGGAATCGACGCAAGCGTCCTGAGATCGCGCCAGAGCGCGCCGTTCGCGTTCGCATCGGTTGCATCGGCTGATTGGCTGTCGGCTTCCGCTTTGGCGGGCGCGGGGTCCTTGAAGAACGTCATGACCGCACCAAGCGCGATACACGTGAAGGAATACATATAAATCACGTGACGCAGGCCGGCCGCCTCGCCACGCCCCGAACCGGTGGCGGCGGCGAAGAGCGCCAGCGCCGCGGTCGCCAGCAGCGCCTCGACCAGCCCGCGCCCGCCGTCGAGCAGCCCGAAAAAGCGGCCCTGCTCGTTCGGCGCCGCGATCATGCGCACGCGCTTGAGCACCGAAGCCCAGAACGTAAGCCCCGTCGTCAGGCCCCAGCAGCAGAAGATCACGAGCAGCGCATGGAACGAAGGCGCAGTCGAGTACCAGAGGCCCAGCGCGCCGGTGCCGATCAGCGAAAAGCAGATCAGGAGGCGCGGCGCGACACGATCGGCAAGCCAGCCGCTCGGCAGATAGGAGACGAAGAACACGATGCCGAGCACCGAATAGAGGTAGCCCAACTCGGTGTTGTCGATGTGCAGGACATCGAGCATCGTGGTCTGATAAACCTGACGCAGATAGAGCAGCGGATAGATGCCGCCCGCGGCCAGCACGAGCAGCAGCAACTGGACGTAGCGCCGCGGCGAGCCGGTGGTTGCGGGTGCGAACGACGAGATATCGGCGCGCGGTGCGCTTGCCGGCGCATTGGGCTTGGCGATGGACTTCTGCAAGACGGTCTCCATTTCACAGGCTCGCTGGCATGGGCACCCGGCGCGCGGGGCCCTGGCCAGCGGTCTGCGTTTTTTCAGACGGGCATTCGCGGCAGCAAACGCCCTCAACACATTCAATCAGGAAAGCGAACGATCAAAACGGCATGACGACGAGGCGCGTCTGCGTGAATTCGAGCATGCCGTGCTTGCCGTCGTCGCCGCCGAGGCCCGAGCGCTTCCAGCCGGCGTGAAAACCCTGGTACGGATCGGCGGGCGTGCGGTTCACATAGAGCTCACCGGCCTCGATCTCATTCGCGACGCGCATGGCCGAGCGATAGCGCTCCGTATAGAGCACCGAAGAAAGGCCGAACTGGTGATCGTTGGCCATGCGAAGCGCGTCGTCGAGCGTCTCGTAAGCGAGCACCGGCAGCACCGGACCAAAGATCTCTTCCTGCACGATCTCCATGTCCTGGCGGCAGTGGCTCAGCAGCGTGGGCGGATAGAAGTGGCCCGCGCCTTCGGGCAGATAGCCACCCGTCTCGATCACGGCGCCTGCGGCCACGGCGCGCTCGACCATCGCATGGGCCGAGGCTTGCGCCTGCGCGTTGACGAGCGGCCCCATGCGAGAGGCGTCGACGGCACGGTCGCCGAACTTCACGGCGCTCATCTTCTCGCGCAGCAGCGCCACGAAGCGCGCATGCACGGACTCCTGAACGTAGACGCGCTCGATAGCCGTGCAGAGCTGGCCGCAATGCGTCGTCTTGGAGCGCACGATGGCCGTGGCCGCGGCTTCGAGATCGGCATCGGCCTCGACGATCGCCGGAGTCTTGCCGCCCAGCTCGAGCGAAGGCTTCGCAATGTTTTCCTTGCAGTAGTCGAGCACCTTGCGGCCCGCCGCCACGCTGCCCGTGAGCGTAATCATGCCGACGCCCGGATGCGTGCACAGCACGGCGGCCGTGTCGTGGTCCATCGCCATTACGTTGAAAATGCCCGGCGGCAGGCCCGCGTCCTGGGCGGCGCGCGCCACTTCGAACGCCGAGCACGGCGTGTTGTTGCTCGGGCGCGCCACGACGGTATTGCCCGTGATGAGCGCCGGCGCGATCTTGCGCAGCAGCGTGTAGATCGGGAAATTAAACGGGATCAGGCACGCGGCCACGCCGATGGGCTCGCGCATCAGGATCAGGTTTTCGTTGGCGCTGTCGCTCGGGATCACCTCGCCCTCGATACGGCGCGCCCATTGCGCGTGGTAGCGCAGGATTTCGGCGGCGTAGTGGGCTTCGGAGGTGGCGTCGGCAACGCTCTTGCCGGACTCGGCAGCGAGTACCGCGCCGATCACAGGCGAACGCGCGTCGATGGCGTCCGCGAAACGGGTCAGGATCGCGCCGCGCTCGGCGGCAGGCAAACGCCGCCAGCCACGCTGGGCCTCTTTCGCGGCCTCGACCGCTCCCGTGACGTCGGCGGCGCTCGCGGCGCTCACGTGGCCAATCAGCTCGGCGTTCGCCGGGTTGTAGACGGCGATGCGCTGCGCGTCGGCTTCAAGAAACTGCCCGTTAATGAAGTTGTAATCTGATCGCATGATGTGATGCCAATTCGTCGCCGCGTCTGGGGATGGAGGCAGTATCCGGTCCGCGGCAAGGCGTCACAAACGATTAATTGTCGAGGGGAGCATGCGGAA
The DNA here is from genome assembly GCA_035277805.1 of Paraburkholderia sp. Lineage (GTDB taxonomy): Bacteria > Pseudomonadota > Gammaproteobacteria > Burkholderiales > Burkholderiaceae > Paraburkholderia. The sequence goes on from DATEJU010000016.1 coordinate 19,468, forward strand.
AACGCATGGTTAGAATGATGTTGCCAGGGGGTGGGGTGTTTTTGAATTCTTCGCGTTTGTCGGACAGATTGCGTTCCAAGCGCCAAGCAGCGGAGCGTTTGGGCCTACGCTTCGGGACCTTCTTCGCGATCCGCGCTATCCAGTTACACGGCGGCATCTTCGCAAACCGTACCTGGATCCAATGACAGGAAAGCCATTTGTGACGATTTCCGCAGCGGAAGGCGGAATAAGGGGAATACATAGCGGGTCCGCACGCAGACCCGTCAAGGTCGTCGGGTTTGCGCGAGGAGAAGAGTCGTTCGCAGCGGCACGAAGCTACCAGCAGTGGGAATTCAGTTACGCACCTTAGATGCGAGATGGCAGAGGTCTTGTCCAACGCCACCGGTCCAGGCGTCGCGCAGCCACTCAAGCCACGCGACGCCTTTCTCATACAACCGCACGCACCGCCCCGCCAGCGGTGCGTACTAACCGCTTATCGGCCCATTATCGGCCCAGCATCGGCAGCTTGAGCCCCGCCTCGCGCGCCGTCTGCTGCGCGAGCTCGTAGCCGGCATCCGCGTGACGCATCACGCCCGTGGCCGGATCGTTCAGCAGCACGCGGCCCAGACGCTCGTGCGCCGCCTGCG
>DATEJU010000017.1:0-26834 GCA_035277805.1 Paraburkholderia sp.
GCCTGGCGGCCGAAGAGGTTGCCGTTCGAATTGCCGAACTGGCCGTTCGCCACGCTGATGCCGCTTTCGAGCATGAAGACCGCACGCATGCCGCCACCCAGGTCTTCCGCGCCGCGCAGACCGAAGCTCGAACCCGTCATGCCGCTATCGGTGAACGAGAACTGGTGTCCGGCATTCTGACCGGTCTGCGTATTCAGCGTGTGGCTGGTATAGAGCACCGAACCGTCGACAATGCCATAGAGCGTGACGCTGCTTTGCGCGTGCGCGGCGCCCGAAATGCCCATTAGCCCTGTCGCGGCGACCCCGGCGGCGAGCAGTGTCTTACGTAGCGTCTTGCATTTTGACATTATGGAATCCTGATTAAATGACGTGGCCTGGAAACAACGGGAATCGCGCCCTTCTTTTGATGGCGCGTCAGTTCGCGCGGACGTGGCGCAGGAGCGCCATCCGTACGGGTCGCAGACCTGGCTTTGCAGCGCGAGGCCTGCTTCGACGCGTCACGTGGACGTCGTTACGGGGATTACAGCAATAACTCGGAAGGGGACGCCGTGCCGGTGAGGCGAGCCGGGCGCGCGCGGGTACCGCGGCGCGCCCAAGGACAATTTCGAATGGCAGGTTGATGCGGGTGCTCGTTCACCGATTGCCTCTCCACGAACCAGATGGGTTTGCAGGGTCGTCCGGGATGCCTGTCAGACGGTGGTTATTTTTGTACGGTCGTGCGGAAAGTGTCATCCTGGGGGAAACGTGGGGGAGTCCTGCGAGGCGTGGATGTAACCCCGCCGTAATCTGTATGTGCATCCCTCTGCCGTCGTGACAGGTGACGTGAGCATTGGCGCGCATGGCTATATCGGTTCGCACGCCAGTCTGCATGGCGACTTCAGTGCAATCGTGGTCGAGGCGGGCAGCAATATACAGGACAACTGCGCATTGCACGTCGGCATTCGCGAGACCTGCGGGCTCGGTGTCAACAGCCATATCGGGCATGGGGCGGTCGTGCACGGCGCCCGTCACGCGGCTGAACAATGCGCGGGCTTGCCATTTCAGGGGGACTGCATATTCCGTAGAATGCGTGGATGATCCAACCCCACGCCGATCCCGCTCCCGACCTGGCCAGCGCACTTGCGAGCGCGTGGCGCGCGCAGGCCGGCGGCCTCGAACGGCGCGGCCAAAACCGCAGGCGCGGCTCATGAGCGACGCCTCCTCCGGCATGTTCCGTTCGCTGCGCAGCTTCAATTACCGCGTATGGGCGGCGGGCGCGCTGGTGTCCAACATCGGCACCTGGATGCAGCGCACCGCGCAGGACTGGCTCGTGCTGACCGGCCTCACGCACCACAGCGCGGCGGCGGTGGGCGTGGTCATGGGCTTGCAGTTCGGGCCGCAGATGCTCTTTCTGCCCTGGTCGGGCTATGCCGCCGACCACATGGATCAGCGGCGTCTCCTGATGATCACGCAGGCCACGCTCGGCGTGCTCGCACTGGCGCTGGGCGTGCTCACGATTACCGGCGTGGTGCGGCTCTGGCATGTGTACGTCTTCGCGTTCCTGTTCGGCAGCACGACGGCGTTCGATTCTCCGGTGCGCCAGACCTTCGTCTCCGAGCTGGTCGGCGACACCGATCTGGCCAACGCCGTCGCGCTCAATTCGACGTCGTTCAACGCCGCGCGCATGATCGGGCCGGCGGTGGCGGGCGCGGTGATCGCATCGGTGGGCGTGGGCTGGGCGTTCGTGCTCAACGGCCTGTCGTTCGTGGCCGTACTGGTGTCGCTCACGCGGCTGCGCACAGAGGAGCTGCGCGTGCGCGCGAGGGCGAAGCCCGCCAAGGGCAGCCTCGTGGCGGGCTTTCGCTACGTGTGGGCGCGCCCGGACCTCAAGGCGATCGTGGTGATGCTGTTTCTGATCGGCACGTTCGGCCTCAATTTTCCGATCTTCATCTCCACCATGGCCGTGCGCGTCTTTCATGCCGATGCGGGCGGCTACGGGCTGCTTTCGTCGATGATGGCGGTGGGGACGGTGACGGGCGCGCTGTTCGGCGCGCATCGCAGCAACCCGCGCTTTGGCTCGCTGCTGATCGCGTCGATCGTGTTCGGCGTGGGCTGCGGGCTGGCCGCGCTCGCGCCGAGCTACGGCTGGTTCGGTGCGGCGCTGGTGCTGATCGGCATTGCGGCGCTGACCTTGACGACCGAGACCAATAGCCTGATGCAGTTGTCCACCGAGCCCTCGATGCGCGGGCGCGTGATGGCGATACGTCTGGCCGTGGCGCTCGGCGGCACGCCTGTTGGCGCGCCTGTCGTCGGCTGGGTGGCCGACCATTGGGGGCCGCGCTGGGCGCTCGTGGTGGGCGCGGCGTCCGGTGTCGCCGCGGCGGGAGTGGCGGTGCGCGCGCTGGTGTTGGCGAAGCGGCGGCGGTAGGGGGCGTTACGCGCAGAGCTTGGCGCTTGCAAGGCGATTCAGGCTGACGCCCTGCTCGGCAGCCTGAATCACGAGCGCGCGATGCGCCTGAGGTGGAATCCGCACCTTGAATTCCCCGCTATAGGCACGGTCTGCGATGGGTTCGGGTACCTTCTCGCCGTTCGCGGCCATATCGCGCACGACGTCGGCGACGACCCGGCGAATACCCTTCAGCGCACCTTCCGGGGTTTTATCGAGCCACGAAAGAGACGGGAACGCCGCACAAAGCCCAACATGCTCTCCATCTTCGGGGGACCAGGTAATGCGGTAGGTGTAATGGTCTTGGGTCATTGCCGCTGTTCCTTCAGTTTGTCGATCGCCTCGAGAACCTGTCTTACCTGATACACCTTGGCCTTGCCGCGATTGTTCTGGATCTTCACTCGAGGGTCTCCCGGCCACGGAGTTTTGAAGATTGCGTGACTGGAGCCGGATTGACGGGGCTTTCCGAAATGCGTCTCGCAGACTTTGTACAGGCCGCCGAATCGCACATTCGCGGGTTCGCTCCGCATTTGTTCAAGGGTTTTTCGTTCGCTTGTCATGGCGTCATTATTGGAACCACTCGTCAAGCTGTGCTGTGCGACGGTGCGGGATGGACGAGCGAGGGCTGATCGCTCTGGCGCGCACGCCCATCAGAAAGATTTGTTCTCGCGCAGCGCAACTTATCGCGCGCTCAAAGAACGCAGCCGGTCAGCGAGACAAACTGGTCAATATGGTTAGACGTGGCTGCACTACGGCGGTGAACGTTCAGGTGATCTATCTGAAGTTAAGCATGCTCGCCGGCGTGCTGATTGTGTCGTTCAAGGAGGGAGCGTTGGCTATGAGATGTCCGGTTTGCGACGAGGTGGTATTCGATCGTGAGCAAGGAAACCGGTATGCTGACTGGATCGCAGCGTTTCAACGGCGAGTGAATGTGGTTTAACGGGCTGTCCGGCATTAACGAAACGAACGCCGCGGCAATACGAGAACCCGCGCATCGCCCCGCCTCAACACTGCCCCTCAAGCAACGCCACCACCCACTCGTCCCGCCCATTGGTGCGCGCCAGATCCGCGGCCGCGTCCCAGTCGTACTCGACCGCATGGAACTCGACGCGCCAGCCTGACTTCGTGCGCGTGACCGTGGCATAACGCGCGTGCGGCGAACCCGTTTCGATGCGATGCGGCCATGGCTCGCTATCCTCATAGGCCTGCAGTCCCACGCTGCCCGGATTGACGACGAGCCGCCCATCGCCGAGCGTTGCGCTGCGTGGCACGTGCGTATGTCCGCACAGAATCAGCCGCTCGTTGCCATCGCCCGCGCGGCGCTCGACTTCCGCTTGCGTGGCGGGGCGGCATCCTTGCTCGGTAACGGTCTCCAGAAAATACTCGAGATCGCTTTCGGGCGTGCCGTGGACCACGAGTACGTCGTCCGCGATGCGCAGCGTCGCCGGCAGGTGTGCGATCCAGTCGAGCTGATCGGCGCGCAGCGCCGCGCGCGCGAAGCGGTCGGACTTTCTCATGGCCTCGATGTCACCGGCAAGCAGCTGTCGCTCGTGATTGCCGCGAATGGTGGGCAGATCGAGCGCCATCAGCCGGTCCGCGGTCTCGCACGGCTGAAGCGATCCTGAAACGATGTCGCCGAGATTGACGATCAGGTCGGCGCCCTGCGAGCGGACGTGACGAAGTACGGCGTCCAGCGCGGCGAGATTGCCGTGAATGTCCGAGAGTGCGGCAATTTTCATGGCATTGCGATGAATGGAAGGAAGCGCCCATTCTCGGCGATGCCACCTTGGGCGTGCAAGTGGGGCGATTCTGATACCGTGCGCTTTGCACGATGCGGGAGTCCATAAATCGCCCCAAACGTGCAATGTTTTGTATCGACCGTCCACGCAGATACATTGGGATACATGGCGTGGCGCGCACTGCGCTATAAAGCATCCATCGCAATCGACGCATCGAGGAGAACGCACCATGAATGCCGAAACGCTGCACGGGTCGTGTCACTGCGGGGCCGTGCGCTTCGAAGTCCGCACGGCGCTCGCGCCGGCCTCGCGCTGCAATTGCAGCCTGTGCCGCCGCAAGGGTGCGCTCATGTCGCCGCCATTCGCCGCGGGCGAGCTGACCATCGTGAGCGGCAAAGACGACCTCACGCTCTATCAATTCAACACACGTGTGGCGAAGCACTATTTCTGCAAGCACTGCGGCATCTATCCATTTCATCAGACGCGAAAGGATCCCGCGCTGTGGCGCGTGAATCTGGGCTGTCTCGACGGCGTGGACCCATTTGCGCTGGAGGCGGGCCTGAACGACGGCGCGAGCCTTTCGGTGGTGGGGGATGCATGAAGCGGCTCTTTGCAGTGCTCGCGCTGCTGGCGGGCGGACTGGCGACCGAGGCGGTGCATCCGCTTTCGTGCCCGCTTGCGATGCCCGCTCGACGCGAGAAAATCGCGCCCAATGGCCGACGCAAGGCGGCAGGGCGGGCCACACGCGCCACCAGCGCCACGACCAGCGCACGGCGCGGAGTATGATCGGCGCATGGAAAAGACCGACCACATTCTGATCGTCGACGACGATCGCGGCATTCGCGAGCTGATTGCCGATTACCTCGAAAAGAACGGCATGCGCGTGACGCTTGCCGCGAACGGGCGCGAGATGCGCACAGCGCTGGAGAATGGCGCGCCCGACCTCATCGTGCTCGACCTCATGATGCCAGGCGAAGACGGTCTGGTGCTGTGCCGCGATCTGCGCGCGGGGCGTTTTCGCACGGTGCCGGTGCTCATGCTCACGGCGCGCAGCGAGGAGACGGACCGCATCGTCGGCCTCGAAATGGGCGCCGACGACTACCTCGCGAAGCCCTTCGCCGTGCGCGAGTTGCTCGCGCGCATCCGCTCGGTCTTGCGCCGCACGCGCATGCTGCCGCCGGGCATGCAGGTGAGCGAAACGGCGTCGATGCTCGGTTTTGGCGAATGGCGGCTCGACACCACGGCGCGCCATCTGCTCGACGAGGAGGGCATGCTCGTCGCGCTCTCCGGCGCGGAATACCGGCTGCTGCGCGTGTTCCTCGATAACCCGCAGCGCGTGCTCACGCGCGACCAGTTGCTCAACTTGACGCAAGGGCGTCAGGCGGACGCGTTCGATCGCTCGATCGACCTGCTCGTGAGCCGGTTGCGCCAGCGCCTGCGCGACGGCGCACGCGAGCCTCGCTACATCAAGACGCTGCGCAACGAGGGCTACGTGTTCTCGGCGGCGGTGAACGTTGTCGAAGGTCCGCAATGAGCACGGCAAGCCATGACGCAAAGCGCAGCGCGGCGGCGGCAGTGGCGGCCGATGGCTCGCGCCGCCATCGGCTGCACTGGCCGCGCACGCTGTTTGCACGGCTCGCGCTGATCCTCTGCGTGGGCCTCGCGCTCGCGCAGATGCTGTCGTTCTGGCTCACGCTCACCGAGCGCGACGAGACCACGGCCAACATGATGATGGACTACGTCGAGCGCGAAGTCGCCAGTTCAGTAGCACTACTGGATAATTTGCCGCCCGCGGAGCGCGCTGCCTGGCTGCCGCGGCTCGCGCGGCGCAGCTACACCTTCATGCTCGGCCCGGGTGTGCCCGGCGTCGCACCCGACGCGCAGCTCTCGCGGCGCTACGAGACGGCCATCGCGAAGGGCATCGGCAAGCACTATGCGCTTACCGCCAATGCGATCCCCGGCGAGCGCGAGCACCTGCAGGTGCATCTGCGCCTCACCGACGGCTCGCCGCTCACCATCGACGTGCGTCCCCAAGCGTCGCTGCCGCTCTCGCGCTGGCTGCCGCTCGTGCTGGCTCTGCAGCTCGTCGTGCTGGCCGTGTGCTGCTGGCTCGCGGTGCGCATCGCGACGCGTCCGCTCGACGCGCTCGCGCGTGCCGCCGACACGCTCGGCCCCGATCTCACGGCCGCACATCTGGAAGAGGACGGCCCTTCCGAAGTGGCGCGCGCGGCGCGCGCATTCAACGCGATGCAGGCGCGCATTGCAGGCTATATGGCCGAGCGCATGCAGATTCTCGCCTCGATTTCGCACGACTTGCAGACGCCCATCACGCGCATGCGCCTGCGCGTGGACGTCATGGACGACGATGCCCAGAGCGCGAAGCTCAGGCAGGACCTGCAGGAGATGGAGCAGCTCGTGAAGGAGGGCGTGGCCTACGCGCGCACACTGCACGGTGCCGCCGAAGTGCCGGTGCGCGTGGATCTCGACGCGCTGCTCGACAGCCTCGTGTGCGACTACACAGACGCCGGCAGCGATGTGCGCTACGAGACGCGCGCGCCGCTCGCGATGGTCACGCGCGCGCAGGCACTCAAGCGCATCGTGGGCAATTTCGCCGACAACGCGCTGAAATTCGCGGGCGCGGCGCAAATCGCGCTGAGCAAGGGGCCCGGAGACGGGCAGGTCACGATCTCGGTGCTCGACCGCGGGCCGGGCATTCCCGAGGCCTCGCTCGAAGCGGTGTTCGAACCGTTCTACCGGCTCGAAACCTCGCGCAACCGCGGGACGGGCGGCACCGGCCTGGGACTGGCGATCGCGCGTCAACTCGCGGTCGCGATGGGTGCGCAGCTGTCACTGCACAACCGGCCGGGCGGCGGGCTGGAAGCGCGGCTCGTGCTGAATGGCGAGCGCGCGGTCTGAATCGGCCTGATTTCCGCCCGCGATTCCTTGATTCGATCACCCCGCAGAGTGCTTGACTGAGGTCATTGACGCATTTTCGATGCCACCAGATAGTGCGAACTCCTTTTTATTTTTTGACGCACTACTGGAGGATATATCGATGGCGAAGGATTCCAGAGCCGACAAGGCTGGCAAGGTCGAGAAGTCAGAAAAAGCAGACAAGGCTGGCGGTGCCGCGAAACCAGGGAAGATGAGCGAGAAGGCCTACAGGAAAGAGCTGGATCGGCTCAGTGTGGAACTCGTCAAGTTGCAGGAGTGGGTCGTGGCGACGGGTGCCAAGGTCTGTGTGCTGCTCGAAGGACGGGACGGCGCGGGCAAGGACGGCACGATCAAGGCCATCATGGAGCGCGTGAATTCTCGCGTGTTCCGCGTGGTCGCGCTGCCTGCGCCAACCGAGCGCGAGAAGTCGCAGATGTACATGCAGCGCTATGTGCCGCATTTGCCGGCCGGCGGCGAGATCATTCTTTTCGATCGCAGCTGGTACAACCGCGCGGGCGTCGAGCGTGTGATGGGCTTCTGCACGGAGGAGCAGGCCATCCAGTTCCTGCACAGCATCCCGCTCGTCGAGCAGGCCATCCAGAGTTCCGGCGTGATACTCGTGAAATATTGGCTCGAGATCAGTCCCGAGGAGCAGACCCGGCGGCTCGAATCGCGCATCGAGGATGGGCGCAAAGTGTGGAAGCTTTCGCCGATGGACATCGAATCGTATCGGCGCTGGTACGACTATTCGCGGGCGCGCGACGAGATGATCGCCGCGACCGATACCGAGCATTCGCCATGGTACGTCGTGCACGCCGACGACAAGAAGCGCGGGCGGCTGAATCTCATCAGCCATCTGCTGAGCCTGATTCCGTACGAGGAAGTGAAGCGGGGCGAGGTCAGTCTTCCCGCGCGGAAAAAGGACAAGGGCTATGTGGCGCCCGAGTATCCGTACCGGTTCGTGCCCGAGACGTATTGAAGTCTGAATGATCGTGCTGCCACCAGCAACGAGCCCCGATGTGTTCGACGCACATCGGGGCTTTTTAAAATTCGATGGAATTTTTTGCTGAATTCGAACGCAGTGGCCCGAAATAAATCTCGGGACCTTTGGGACCTCAGATACTGGCGCACTCGTACCAGGTTTTGGACCGGTTGACGATGCGCACCACGAGCAGCATGGCCGGCACCTCGATCAGCACGCCCACGACAGTTGCGAGGGCCGCACCCGAGTGGAAGCCGAACAAGCCGATCGCCGTGGCCACGGCCAGCTCGAAGAAGTTCGACGCGCCGATCAGCGCGGAGGGGCAGGCGATACTGTGCTTTTCCCCCACCGCGCGATTGAGCCCGTAGGCCAGCGCGGCGTTGAAGAACACCTGAATGAGAATGGGCACTGCCAACAAAACGATCACGAGCGGCTGCCCGATGATAGCTCTGCCTTGAAACGCGAACAGCAGCACGAGCGTCGCGAGGAGCGCGGTGATGGACCAGGGGCCGATCTTCGTCATGATCGCATCGAATGCTTTCTGCCCGCCGGCCAGCAGTATTTTTCGCAGGATCTGCGCGATGATAACCGGGATCACGATATAGAGCGCGACAGAGGTGAGGAGCGTCGCCCAGGGCACCGTAATGGCGGAGATGCCGAGCAGCAGGCCAACCAGCGGCGCAAAGGCGATCACCATGATGCTGTCGTTCAAGGCGACCTGCGACAGCGTAAAGAGCGGGTCGCCGCCGGTCAGCCGGCTCCAGACGAACACCATGGCCGTGCACGGCGCGGCAGCCAGCAGGATCAGGCCTGCTACGTAGCTGTCGAGTTGCGCGGCGGGCAGCAGCGGCGCGAATACGTGCTTGATGAACAGCCAGCCGAAAAAGGCCATGGAGAACGGCTTGACGAGCCAGTTCACAACGAGCGTGACGCCGATGCCCCGGATGTGCTGGCGGACCTCATGCAGCGAGCCGAAGTCGACCTTGACGAGCATCGGAACGATCATCACCCAGATGAGGAGGCCGACCGGAAGATTCACCTGTGCGTATTCCATCCGGCCAATCGACTGGAAAATGCCGGGAAAGCGTTGACCCAGGGCGATACCCGCGACAATGCACAGCGCGACCCAAACGGTCAGATAGCGCTCGAAGAAGCTGATGGCGGGCTTTGGGGCTGCGTTCGCACCGGTGGCGATGTCGGGGGTGTTCATGGGATTTCGGGGCGTGTCAGCTTTGCAGAATGTCGTTCAGTGCTTGTTGAAGTTCGGCATTCGTTAAGGTATCCAAAGGAAGTGCCAGAAGCTGAAGCATTCGATAGCCGATCGCCTGGCGCGTGAGCTCGAAAGCCTGTCGCTTGCCTTCGTCGCCGCCCGCGGCATTGGACGGATCGGGGTAACCCCAGTGCACCTTGACCGGGCTGCCGGGCCAGTACGGGCATGGCTCCGCTGCCGCGCTGTCGCATACGGTAATGACCACGCGCATCGGCGGCGCGTCATTCGCCGCAAACTCGTCCCAGCTTTTGCTGCAATAACCCTGCGTGCCGACACCCGCGTTAGACAGCGCCTCCAGCGCGAACGGATTGATGTGTCCACTCGGGGCGCTGCCTGCGCTATGGGCGCGGACGTCCTTGCCGAGCTTGCGCGCCCAATGGTTCAGCATGCCTTCGGCAAGCACGCTGCGTGCGGAGTTGTGGGTGCACAGGATGAGTACGTTCGTGGTCATCGCGAAGATCCCTGGTTGCTTCCGCAGGCGTTGGGGAGCGCGCTCGCGGCGCAGGTTGCGCCGGCGCAGCAGTTCTCCGTGAGAAAGCCAACCAGCTCGGTCATGGCATCGAAGCTTGCCGTGTAAATGACGAAGCGTCCTTCCTGCCGCGACCTCACGAGATCCGCGTGAGACAGATCCTTGAGATGGAATGAGAGGCTCGAAGGCGCGAGGCCGAGTTGCTGCGCGATTTCACCGGCGGCCATGCCGTTCTCTCCGGCAACGACGAGCGCGCGGAAGATCGCGAGGCGCGAATCGTGGGCAAGCGCGCCGAGGGCGCGTACGGCAAGGTTGGAATCCATGGCCGCAAGGTTACCCGTTATATTTCGATATTTCAACATTTATCGAAATAATGATGATGGGAGGGGAACCGATGATCTGATGTGCGCGGGCAGCCACGCGCGGCGGCCCAGCAGACGCATGCCGTCGCGCACCGCCTATTTGCCCGTAGCGGCGCTTTTGCGCCCGCGCGACGCCGCCTGTGCCGCGAGGCGCGGCGACACCATCTTGCGTGCGCGATGGCGAATTTCCTTGCTGAATTCGAGGCAGGTCTGCGTCATCAGATCGGGCGAGCGGTACACCATGAAGACGTGATAGTCCGGCAATTCATCGCGGATCGGCAGGGGCTTGAGCGTATCGCGATTCAGCGCGAGCGGGCCGATGCGGCTATAGAACACGAAGTCGGACCACACGCTGATGAGATCCGTGCACGTGGCGAGTTGCAGCCCGAGCAGATTCGAGCTGCTCTGCACGACATTGCGCGGCATCTCGAGCCGGTGCAGGCGCATCAGGCTGGCGAGCGGGCTACCCGGGTCGTCGAGCGGATCGAGCGTGAGCCATTCGGCGTCGATGAGCGAGCGGATGCGCGTCGTGCGCGCGAGCGGGTGGCCGGGGCGCGCGGCCACATGCATGCCCACCGAAAAGAGCGGCTCCCACTGAAACGCGCTGGTGCCGGGGCCGCTGTTCGTGGAGATGAGCGCCAGATCGAGGTGGCCTTCGCGCAGACCTTCGAGGATCTGCTGCGGGCGCATCTCGTAGGCGCGAATCGTCACGGCGGGAAAGCGTGTGCGAAACGCGGCGATGGCTTCCGGCAAGGGCCCGCCCGAAGCAACCGCCGAGAAGCCGATATTGAGCTGCGCCTCGGCGTGGCCGCGCATGGATTCGATGTCTTCGAGCGCATGGCGCAACTCGTGCTCGACCACGCTCGCACGTTTGACGAGCGCGCGTCCATAGTTCGTGAGGCTCACGCCGCGCACGGAGCGCGAGATGAGCGTCACGCCCAGTTCGCGCTCGAGCTCGGCAATCGCCTTGGAAAGCGCGGGCTGCGAGACGTGCAGGCTGCGCGACGCCTCATGCATGCTGCCGTGCTGCGCGAGCGCGAGCAGGACGCGCAACTGGTGCAGTTTCATCCGATGTTTTCCTCCAGCGTGACACGCGGGCCGCGGGCCGGCGAGCGTCGGTATTTTTCCCGATGGCCGCCGACCGATGGTTATGAAGCCGATTCTATCTGGTTATCACGATGAAAATTTCTCACTTTTTTCAAAAGTGGACCTTGGTTGAATATCGACCCGAATACCACGAACGCGACGTTCAACCCTGCCTGCGGAGATTCGCCATGAATGACGCTACGCTCAGCGCGACCGACGACACGAGCGCCATCGCGCCCGCCACCGCCTTCAGCCGTGCGCCTGCGCGCCAGAGCCAGTTTCGCCTCATCGCTGCATGCTCGATCGGCAATGCGCTCGAAATGTACGACTTCACGGTCTACAGTTTCTTCGCTCTCCTGATTGGCCGGCTCTTCTTTCCCTCGGACAGTCCGTTCGGCTCGCTGCTGCTCGCGGTGGCCACCTTCGGCATCGGCTTCGTGATGCGTCCGCTCGGCGGCCTCGTGATCGGCAGCTATGCCGACCGGCGCGGCCGCAAGGCGGCGATGACGTTCACCATCGCGCTGATGGCGGCAGGCACACTGTGCATCTCGCTGGCGCCCACTTATGCGCAGGCCGGCGTGTACGGCTCGCTCGTGCTGCTCGCGGGGCGCCTGCTGCAGGGCTTTTCTCTCGGCGGCGAGATTGGCGCGGCCACGGCCATGCTGATGGAGTCGGGCGCGGTGGGGCGGCGCGGCTTTCGCGTGAGCTGGCAACTCGGCAGCCAGGGCATCTCCGCGCTGATTGGCGCATTTACGGGCGCCACGCTTTACGCAACGCTTACGCCGCATGCACTCGAAAGCTGGGGCTGGCGCCTGCCGTTCCTTGGCGGCCTCCTGATCGCGCCGGTGGGCCTCTATATCCGCGCGAAGCTCGACGAAACGCACGAGGCCGCGCCCGATGCGCCGAGCCCGCTCGGCACGCTCATGCGCGAGCACGGCGGCAAGGTGCTCAAAGGCATTCTGTCGATCACGGCGGGCACGGTCGGCATGTATCTCGTGGTCTTCTTCATGCCCACCTACATGATTCGCGTGCTGAAGATGCCGCCTTCGCTTTCGTTGCTCTCGGGGTGCGCCACGGGCGTCACGATGCTCATCGCTGCGCTCGTTTCTGGGCGGCTCGCCGACCGTCTCGAGCGCCGTAAGCCGCTCGTGATGGCAGCGCTTGTCTTCAATGTCATTGCGGTGGTGCCCGCGTTCTGGCTCATGACGCGCTTTCCCAGCGTGCCGCTCGTGCTTGCGCTTTCGGTGCTGCTCACGGCGGTGTCGAACCTCGGCGCGACACCCATACTGCTCGTGCTCATGGAAATGCTGCCGGCCGCGGTGCGCGCGAGCGGTCTCTCGGTGATCTACAGCGTAGGCGTGACGGTGTTCGGCGGCAGCTCGCAGTTCATCGTCACCTGGCTTATCGCGAAGACCGGTAATCCGCTTGCGCCGGCGCTCTATATGGTTGCGTGCGGGCTCGTCACGCTGCTCGCCATCTGGAGCATCCATGAGCGTCGCGTCGATTGAATGCGCGGCAGACGTCATTGAACCCTCCGAATATCACAAGGATCCGACCGATATGAAGCGAGAACCCACGCTCACGCCGTTCCAGTTGTTGCCTACGTTGCTGCCCGAAATCGAAATCGACGCCGAAACGTTCATCGGCATTCGCCGGCAGATTCATTCGCAGCCCGAACTGGGTTTCGAGGTGGGCGCCACCGCAAAGCTCGTGGCGATGCTGCTCGAGAAGTGGGGCTACGAGGTGCACACGGGCATCGGACGTAGCGGCGTAGTGGGGCAGTTGAAGGTGGGCGCGGGCAAGCGGCGCCTTGGCATACGCGCGGACATGGATGCGCTGCCCATCGTCGAGAACACGGGCCTGCCGTATGCGAGCCTGCACGCGGGCAAGATGCACGCATGCGGTCACGACGGCCACACAGCCATCCTGCTCGCGGCGGCCAGGACGCTCGCCCAGCGGCGCGATTTCGACGGTACGCTCAACCTCATCTTCCAGCCCGACGAGGAGAACCTGTGCGGCGCGAAGGCGATGATCGACGACGGCCTGTTCGAGCGCTTTCCGTGCGATGCCGTGTACGCGCTGCACAACATGCCGGGCGTACCCGCCGGTACGTTCCGCGTGCTCGCGGGACCGGTGAGCCTGTCGTCCGACGTGGCCGACGTGACGCTCAAGGGCGTGGGCGGCCACGGCGCCATGCCGCATCGCGTGAAGGACCCCATCGTGGCGGCGGCGGCGCTCGTCACGGCGTTGCAGACGATTGTCGCGCGCAATGTTGCGCCCGACGACACTGCGGTGGTTTCGGTGGGTTTCATCAAGGGCGGCGCCACTCACAACGTGATTCCGGAGACGGTGACGCTGGGCATCAACATTCGCGCGGCGCGCCCCGAGACGCGCGAGCTCGTGGAGCAGCGCGTGCGCGAGATCGTGGCGTCCACGGCGCAGGCGCATGGGATTCAGGCGCATCTCGACTACCGGCAGCTCACCCCGCCGATGGTCAACACGCCCGAAGAAACGTTGTTGGCGCAACAGGTTTGCACGGAACTGGTGGGTGCGGAGAACGTCGCCATGCAGGCGCCAAAGGGCCTGAACGGCAGCGAAGATTTTGCGTGGATGCTCAAGGCAGTGCCGGGCTGCTATTTGCTGCTCGGCAACGGCGAAGGCGAATTCGGCGGCTGCATGGTGCACAACCCCGGCTACGACTTCAACGACCAGGTGCTGCCGCTCGGCGCGGCGGCGTGGGTTCGGCTCGCGCAGCGTTTTCTTGCGGGGTGAAAACGTTGCGCTAACAAATTACTTTCATGGCGGGATGGTGCAAGCCGTTCGTGCACCGTTGTCCTGCAAGGCGCTTAAGCTTCCCTTCAGCCACGCTTCGTTAAGATCACGATGCCTCGGTGGCGAGCCACGCTCGCCCCGGATCATTTCCCCATCGTTTCGCATTGCCGCTGCATTGGCCCCTGGGCCGCGACAGCGAATGCGCGCCGATCGTCTCCGTGCTCTGGAGTGAGTTCCGCCATGAAGCCGCCACCTTTTGCACGGTTGCGTGCAGATCTGCTCGTCATCGCCCTTACGACGATGTTCATTCAAGCTGTCGTTTTCGTTGCGGTTGTGGTGTTGCGCGTGTCGGAAGTTTCGTTTGCGACGCCGGGCTTCCGCCTGGGCGTGATCGGGATCGTGGTGGCAACGGTGCTCGCCGTGCGTTGGGTCGAAAGGCGCGCGGCGCTAGACGCCATCGAGACGCATTCGCCGTAGTGACTCGCCACTTGTTTCGATATCCGGATCAATTGGCGAATCAACGCGCACTGCCGGCGACTTCCCCGCTAATCCATTCGCCGTCGTCGATGAGCTTGTCGACGATGCTGCGTCCCACGCTGTAGCCGCCCATCAGCGTTTCCGCTTCCGATGCAAATGTGCGACCCGCCGTGCGGTCGATGCGCAGCGAGGCGAACGGCATTTTTTCGTCTGAGGAAATCAGGAGCAAGGCGATGTAGTCGAGCGTGGTGGCGCCTTCCCGTGTGCGGCAGACGGTTTCGACACTGACGTCGAGTGTATGGCCGCGATGCTGATACGTGCGTTTCATGGGTGTAGCCTGGAGCGCCGGCGTGCGCGGCGTGTTTCGCGGCCGACCATTATGCGCGCGCGAAACTTAGGAGACACTTAAGGAAGCGTACACAGCGCGCGCGATGCGCGCGCTGTTTCAGTCGAGACGCCTGCGATCAGGCAGCCGTGCTGGCCGGGGCGGCTGCAATCGCGCGGCCTGGCGGCAGGCCTGTCTGCTGGCGCGAGCGGCCCGAGCTCAGATAGGCGGCGATCGAGTCCTGCGTGATCTCGCCAATCCAGGCCCCATCGCCGTCGAGCACCGGCATCCACGAAGCGCTGAACTGGTACATCTTCGAGAGCACGATGCGCAGATTGTCGTCCACCGACACGCTGGCAGCGAAGGGCGTCACGCGATTACCGCACGCGCCGTCGCCGGCGCGCGCCGTACGGCGCGTCACGTAGCCGAGTGCGTGGCCCGCTTCGTCGAGTACGCTCAGATAGCGGCAGTCCGTTTCGTCCATCACCGCGAAGGCGTGCGCGAGCGGTGTATCCACGCGCGCCGTTTCGGGCTGCGTGGCGGCGTCGCCGGCCTTCACGAGCAGGAGTCGCTTCAGCGTGCTGTCCTGGCCCACGAACTGCGCGACGAATTCGTCGCGCGGGCGGGCGAGCAGCGTGTCGGGGTGATCGTATTGCACGAGCTGGCCGCGCCGGAACACGGCGATGCGGTCGCCCAGCTTGATGGCCTCGTCGATGTCGTGGCTCACCATGATCACAGTCTTCTTCAGTTGCCGCTGCATCTGGAAGAACTCGTTCTGAATGGTTTCGCGATTGATCGGATCGACGGCGCCAAACGGCTCGTCCATCAGCAGCACGGGCGGGTCGGCGGCGAGCGCGCGAATCACGCCCACACGCTGCTGCTGGCCGCCCGAGAGCTCGCGCGGATAGCGCTTCAGATACTGCTTCGGATCGAGCGCGACCATCGACATGAGCTCTCGCGCCCGCTCGGCGCAGCGCTTCTTGTCCCAGCCGAGCAGGCGCGGCACCACCGTGATGTTCTCTTCGATGGTCATGTTCGGGAACAGGCCGATCTGCTGGATCACGTAGCCGATATGGCGGCGCAGGTCGACTTCGTTGAGGCTCGACGTGTCCTCGCCGTTGATGAGCACACGGCCCGAGGTGGGCGCGATGAGCCGGTTGATCATCTTGAGCGTGGTGGTCTTGCCGCAGCCCGAGGGGCCGAGGAACACGCAGATTTCGCCTTCGGCCACCGAAAGGCTCACCGAGTCGACGGCGCGCACGGGCTGGCCGTCCTTCTGGGTGAAGGTCTTGGTCAGTTGGTCGAGTTCGATCATGTCTTCTGTACTCCTTTCGGTGTCAATGCGCGCTGCAGCATCTGCAGGAGCAGGTCGGCGACGATTGCGAGCACGCTCACGAGCACCGCGCCCACCAGCAGCTTCATCATGCTGCTCTGGCCGATGGCGCGCAGGATCAGCGTGCCGAGGCCGCCCGCGCCGATCACGGCGGCAATCGTCATCACGCCGATGTTCATCACGACCGCCGTGCGCACGCCCGCTAGAATCACAGGCACCGCGAGCGGCAAGTCCACAAGGCGCAGACGTTGCCACGAGGTCATGCCGATGCCCGTGCCGGCCTCCTTGATGCCGGCGTCCACGTTGCGCAGCGCGAGGTAGGTATTGCGCATGATCGGCAGCAGCGAATAGAGAAATACCGCCGTGATCGCGGGCACGGCGCCGATCCCCTGGCCGAAGCGCGAAAAGAACGGGATCATGAGGCCGAACAGTGCGATGGAGGGCAGCGTGAGCACGATGGTGGCAAGGCCGAGCAATGGGCCCGCGAGCCATTCGTGGCGATTGATCAGGACGCCGAGTGGAACGCCGATCACGATCGCACAGCCCACGGCGATGCCGACGAGCCAGATGTGCTGCAAGGTGAGCTGCAGCAGCTCGGGCCAGCTCGAAGCGAGATAGTCGAATACGCTCATGAAATCTCCTTCAAGGCAACTGATGCGTGCGCAGGAAAGCATCGGCCACGTCGCGCGGCGACTTGCCGTCGAGGTCCACTGCCTTGTTCATGTCCTGCATCACATCGTTGTTGAGCGCCGCCGAAAGCGCGTTGAGTTGCGCGGCGAGCTCGGGGTTGTGCTCGAGCGCCTCCTTGCGCACCACGGGCGTGGCGTTGTACGGCGGGAAAAAGTGCTGGTCGTCTTCGAGCGGCACGATGCCGAAGCCCTTCACGCGGCCGTCGGTCGTATAGACGAGGCCGATCTTCAACTGGTTGTTGTGCAGCGCCGTGTAGACGAGCCCCGGGTCCATCTGCTTCATCTGCGAACGCTTGAAATGCATGCCGTAGGTTTCGAGCAGCGGTTTCAGGCCGTCGGGGCGGTTTGCGAATTCGGCGTCCATGCCGAAGACGATGTGCCTTGCGTCGGGATTGGTCTTCAGATAGTCGGCGAGCTGCGAGACCGTCTTGATGCCGGAGGCCTGCGCGAACTGGCTGGGCAGTCCGATCGCATAGGTGTCGTTGAGCGGCGACGCATCGAGCCAGACGAGCCCGCGCGGCTCGTCGAGCGCCTTTACGCGCTGGTACATGGCCTCGGGCGAGAGCTTGTCCGTGAGCTTGTCGTAGACGAGTGCCGCCGTGCCTGTGTAGTCCCACACGAGGTCGAACTGGCCGTTCTCCAGCGCGCTGCGCATGAGCGTGCTGCCGAGCCCGGAGCGGACTTCCACGTCGTATCCGCGCGAACGCAGGTACTGCGCCGTCACTTCCGCAAGCACGTATTGCTCGGTGAAATTCTTCGCGCCCAGCACGAGCCTGGCGGCGAATGCCGAAGAGCTTGCAGCCAAGCACAGCACGCTCACGGCACACAGGCGCGCAATGGATCGAATCGTACTGCGAAACGTATCGAGAAACGTGCACGAGGCGATCATGCGATACCTCCGCGGCGCACGAGCCATTGCCGGCTTCCCGCTGCGACGATGCCGTCCAGCGCGAGCGCGAGTATCGCAGTGAGCGAGGCGCCCAGCAGCAGCAGCGGCTGGTTGTCGAGATAGATGCCGGGGAAGATCAGCGAGCCGAGGCTGTCGGCGCCGATCAGATAGGCGAGCGGTGCCGTGCCCACGTTGATGGCGAGCGCGGTGCGCACGCCGCCCACGATGATGGGCAGCGCATGGGGCAATTCCACGCGGGTGAGCGACTGCCAGCCGGTCATGCCGACGCCTTTGGCGGCCTCGCGCAACGCGGCGGGCACGTTCTTCACACCCTCGTAGGTGTTGCGCGTGATGGGCAGCAGCGAGGCGAGGAACAGCGCGACGATGGCAGGCAGGTCGCCGATGCCGAACACGCCGAGCGCGATGGCGAGCACGGCGAGCGACGGAATCGTGTTGCCGATGTTGAAGATCTGCATGAAGCGCTCGGCCTGGCGCTGAAATTGCGGTCGGCTGAGCATCACGCCGGCGGGCACGCCAACGATGATGGCAAGCGCCATGGAGCAGGCCACCAGCAGCATGTGCCGCCCCGCATAATAGGCGAGATCGCCCGCATGGCTGCCGAACGTTTCTGCGCCGATTCCGCGGGCGAGTGCCCATGCAATGACGGCTATGGCTATCAGGCTGCCCAGCAGTTGGACAGTGCGTCGATTCATGAAGATACGCCTCCTCAATCTCGGTGCGGCGCGCACAACTGCACGTAACTGCGCACGAAGGCGCACGCCGCGAAGACGCCAGATGGCGCCGCGATGGAAGTTCGTGATCCCGGCATGGCCGCGATTGAACTGACGGAAACAGTCCTTGCCAGCCGCAACGACAGGCGGCGAGCAGTCGAATGAACGCGCTGATGCGTTCGTCTGATTGTCATGTTCAGCCCAGCGACGCAATACAGCCGAGGTGCGCGCCGAGGCAGGGCACCGTCCTGCGAGGACGGCATGGATGCGGAGGGCAGAGGCCCGAGCCGCTGGGGCCGGTGGCCCCTTTGATGTGGTGAAACGGATGCGTGCGCAACGAATTGCGAACCTGCATCACCGACTTTACGTCACGTTCCGCACGAGATCATGCTTTTGTGATGGAAGGGCGAGTATAGGCCAATCGATTGAGCGCGTCTACCATGGGGAGCGAACGATATGATTGGCGTCCGAACAAACGATCGCTGCAAATGTAGCTAAACGTGTCATATCGGGTAAATAATAGGGATGACGAAATAAATTTTACGGGAATCATTTCCCGATTCTTTTTAGTCCCTTTTTAGTGCCTTAATGTCGATGTATGTGCGAGCCGCTGGACACCGTCCCGCGCAGGCGCGCTACTTTTCGCGGCTCATGCCCGCGACGGTGAGCGTGCGTTCGGCCAATACGGCATCTCGTTTGGCAAGCAGGTGGCCGCGCAGGATCTTCGCCAGCGCGGGCCCGTTGCGCGCTTCGAGCGCGGCGATCATGCCTTCGTGATCGCGTATCGCGCTGTCCCATTTGGCGGTCTGGAAGTTGGAGCGAAAGCGCAGCGCCTGCAGGCGCCGGTTCAGTGTCACATAGGTCTGGCGCAGCGCCGCGTTGCGCGCCGCCACGTTGATGAGGTCGTGAATGGCGTGATTGCGCGCGTAATAGCCGGACAGGTCGTTCTGCGCGCGGCACAACAACATGGCAGCGTGCAGCGCCTTGATTTGCGCGAGCTCCGTTTCGCTGATGCGCTCGCACGCGAGCTCGCCCGCGAACGCCTCGAGCCCGCTCATGAGCTCGAACATGTCGCGTATCTCGGCTTCACTCAGTTGCGCAACCGTGGCGCCGCGGTTCGGCGAGATCTCGATGAGCCCTTCGGCGGCGAGCACCTTGAGGGCTTCGCGCAGCGGCGTGCGCGAAATGCCGAGCACTTCGCACAGCTTGCGTTCGTTGAGCTTCACGCCGGGAGCAAGCTGCCCTTCGACGATGAATTCGCGCAGGTGGTCGACCACCGTGTCGTGCAGGCGCTGGCGAGCGAGCTTCGGCAGCGCGAGCTCCGGCGCGTCAGGTTGTGCGGACGCGAGTTGCGCGTCCGGAATGTCTGCATTTTGCATACGAAACCCCGATCGTCCGACTTGCCCCCATTCTAGCCTGGCCGCCGCCACTGCTCGATTGCGCCGTACCGCCGGGTTTCCCCTGGGCGGCTTCTGCCAATTTGATCTTGCATCTGCCTGAGCGTGAACTAGAGTATTTTGCATGCAAAATGCCATTTTGGCTTAATCGAGTGGCATCGACTGAAGCACTTCCGACCTTCCTCGAACGTGGGACCTCTTCATGCTGAAACTCGATTTCCATCCCGCCGGCCGTCATTTTCTGCAGATTCCCGGCCCGAGCCCGGTGCCCGACCGCATCCTGCGCGCAATGAGCTATCCGACCATCGACCACCGCGGCCCCGAGTTCGGCGCACTGGGGCTTTCGGTGCTGGACGGCATCAGGAAGATCTTCAAGACCACGCAACCTGTGGTGATCTATCCGGCTTCGGGCACGGGAGCATGGGAGGCGGCGCTCACCAACACGCTGTCGCCCGGCGACGCGGTGCTGATGTACGAGACCGGCCACTTCGCGACGCTGTGGAAGAAGATGGCGGAGAACCTCGGCCTGAAGCCCGAGTTTCTCGGCCTGCCCGGCGCGGAGGGCTGGCGGCGCGGCGTGCAGGCGGACATGATCGAGGCGCGTCTGAACGCGGACACGGGCCATGCGATCAAGGCGGTCTGCGTCGTGCACAACGAAACATCCACGGGCGTGACCTCCGATATTGCCGCTGTGCGCCGCGCCATCGATGCGGCAGGGCACCCGGCGCTATTCATGGTCGACACGATTTCGGGCCTCGCGTGCGCCGACTATCGTCACGACGAATGGGGCGTGGACGTCACGGTCTCGGGCTCGCAGAAAGGCCTGATGCTGCCGCCCGGCATCAGCTTCAACGCGGTCTCGCAGAAGGCGCTGGACGCGAGCCGCGAAGCGAAGCTGCCGCGTGCGTTCTGGAGCTGGGGCGAGGTCATCGAAATGAACCAGCAGGGTTACTGGCCCTATACGCCCAATACGAATCTGCTCTATGGCCTCTCGGAAGCGCTCGACATGATTCTGGGTGAGGGGCTCGACAATGTGTTCGCGCGCCACAGGCGCCTCGCGGCCGCGTGCCGTGCGGCGGTGCAGGCGTGGGGGCTCGAGATTCAGTGCGTGGACCCGGCCGTGTATTCGCCGGTGCTCACCGGCGTGGTGATGCCGCAGGGCGTGGATGCCGATGCCGTGCGCAAGCTCATCTACGAACGCTTCGATCTTTCGCTCGGCACGGGGCTGGGCAAGGTGAAGGGGCGCATGTTCCGCATCGGCCATCTCGGCGACTGCAACGACCTTGCGCTGATGGCGGCGCTCGCGGGCTGCGAGATGGGCCTGCGGCTCTCGGGTGTGCCGCTGCGCGCGACAGGCGTGGGCGCGGCGATGGACTACCTCGCGCAGCACGAGCGCGCGCTTCGCCTGAAGGCGATGGCGTGAGCCCGCATGCCGATTTGTCCGCACCTGTTCGTGCATGGGCACGTAATCTGCGGCGAACCGATGTGCAACGTTCGAAGTCCTGAGGTTTACACCGACCGATGCTCACGTCCACACCCAAACCGCTCGTTCAACCGATCCGGCTCATGCCCGCTTCCGCGCGCGCGGCGCTCACGCCACTCGCCGCGCGGCTAGCGGGCGAATTGCGCGGCGACGTGCTGTTCGATGGCGCCTCGCGCGGCCGCTACGCCACGGACGCGTCGATCTACCAGATCATGCCCATCGGCGTGGCGGTGCCGCGCGACCAGGACGACCTGCGCGTTGCGCTCGACATTGCGCGCGATACCGGCGTGCCGGTGCTGGCGCGCGGCGCGGGCACGAGCCAGTGCGGGCAGACCGTGGGCGAGGCACTCGTGATCGACACGAGCAAGTGGCTCAACCGCGTCGTGGCCTTCGACGCCGAAGCGCGCACCGTGACGGTCGAACCCGGCATCGTGCTCGACCATCTCAACGCGTGGCTCGAGCCGCATGGGCTGTGGTTTCCGGTGGATGTCTCCACGGGCGCGCAATGCACGATAGGTGGCATGGCCGGCAACAACTCGTGCGGCTCGCGCTCGATCGAGTACGGCATCATGGTGCACAACGTGGCCGCCATCGATGCGGTGCTCGCCGACGGCCACGAGACTTGCTTCGGAAAGTTGTCCGAAATGTCTGGCGACGCGCGCACGCGAGCGCTCGTCGAGGGCGTGCGCGCCATTGCCGAACGCGAACGCGCTGAACTGCGCGAGCGCGTGCCGAAGGTGCTGCGCCGCGTGGCCGGCTACAACCTCGATGTGTTCGATTGCCAGAACCCGCTCGCTTTCGAGCGCGACGGCGAGCCGAATCTCGCGAACCTGCTGGTAGGCTCGGAGGGCACGCTGGCGTTCAGCCGCCAGTTGACGCTGCGTCTCGCGCCGCTGCCGCGTCACAAGGCATTGGGCGTGGTGAACTTCCCCACCTTCTACGGCGCGATGGATCTCACGCAGCACATCGTCAAGCTGGGGCCGACTGCGGTCGAGCTGGTCGATCGCACGATGATCGACCTTGCTCTCGACAATCCCGCGTTCCGGCCCGTGATCGAGCGCGCGCTGGTGGGCGCGCCGCAGGCGGTGCTGCTGGTGGAATTCGCCGGCGACAAACGCGATGCGCAGCTTGCGCGCCTCGCGCAGCTCGTGGAGTTGATGGACGATCTGGGCTTGCCCGGCAGCGTGGTCGAGATGCCCGATGCGGCCGGGCAGAAGGCGCTCTGGGAAGTGCGCAAGGCGGGCCTGAACATCATGATGAGCATGAAGGGCGACGGCAAGCCTGTCTCGTTCATCGAGGACTGTGCGGTGCCGCTCGAGCATCTCGCCGACTACACGAGCCGCCTGACCGAGGTGTTTCATCGCCATGGCACGGAGGGCACGTGGTACGCGCATGCGAGCGTGGGGACGCTGCATGTGCGCCCGATCCTCGACATGCGCCGCGACGGTGCGCAGAAGATGCGCGCGATTGCCGAGGAAGCCTCTGCGATGGTGCGCGAGTACAAGGGTGCGTTCTCGGGCGAGCATGGCGACGGCTTGTGCCGGGGAGAATGGGTTGCCTGGCAGTACGGACCACGCATCAACGCGGCGTTCGCCGGGATCAAGGCGCTCTTCGATCCCGCGAACCGCATGAGCCCGGAGCGCATCGTCAATCCGCCGCAGATGGACGATGCCGCGAATTTCCGCTTCGCGCCGGGCTACCGCGAGCGCGCGTGGGAGCCTGTGCTCGACTGGTCGGCATGGAACGTCACGCGCGATCCGCTCACGGGCGCCGAGGGCGCGCCGGGTTCGGGTGGCGACGCGAGCGCCGGTCTCGCGAAAGCCGTCGAGATGTGCAACAACAATGGCCATTGCCGAAAATTCGATGCAGGCACGATGTGCCCGAGCTATCGGGTGACGCGCGACGAGCAGCATGTCACGCGCGGACGCGCGAATACGCTGCGACTCGCGTTGTCGGGGCAACTGGAATCCATGGAGCGGTCAGACAGTGGGGGTGATGGCGGCGCGGCCGAAGGCGCTCTTGCGAGCCGTGCCGTGAAGGACGTGCTCGACCTGTGCGTTTCGTGCAAGGGCTGCAAGCGCGATTGCCCGACCGGCGTGGATATGGCGCGCCTGAAGATCGAAGCGCGCTCGGCATGGCAGCGCGCGCACGGCCTGGACTTGCGCGAGCGGCTCATTGCTTACCTGCCGCGCTATGCGCCGCTCGCGAGTCGCGTGCCCGGCGCGCTGCCTGCGATCGAGCATCTGCCGCGCGTGGCGGCATGGCTCAAGCGGCGTATCGGCTTTGCGCAGGCACGCGCATTCCCGCGCATCGTGCGTCCGTTCACGGCGACAGACGATACGACGTCGCGCGATGACGCCGAGGCTGCGGCGGCGCGCGAAGTGCTGCTCTTCGTCGACACTTTCAACAACTACCTCGAGCCCGGCGTGGCGCGCGCCGCCAGGCACGTACTGGAGGCGGCGGGCTACACGGTGCGCCTGAACGCGAAGGCGGGCGAGCGTCCGCTGTGCTGCGGCCGCACGTTTCTCGCGGCGGGGCTCGTCGATCAGGCGAAGGCGGAGGCGCGCCGCTCGCTCGATGCGCTGATGCCCTACGTCGAGCGCGGCGTGCCCATCGTGGGGCTGGAGCCCTCGTGCCTGCTCACGTTGCGCGACGAATGGACTGCCTACGGCTTCGGCGAGGCCGCGGCGAAACTCGCACGCCACGCGCTGCTTTTCGAGGAATTTCTCGTGCGTGAACACAAAGCGGGGCGCCTCGACCTGAAGCTTCAGTCGCTTGCGGAAGCACGCGCTGTCGTGCACGGGCACTGCCATCAGAAGGCGTTCGATGCGTTCACGCCGGTGCAGACGGTGCTCGGCTGGATCCCGGGGCTGGCGATCGCGCCGGTCGAATCGTCGTGCTGCGGCATGGCCGGTAGCTTTGGCTACGAGAGCGAGCATTACGCGACATCGCTGGCGATGGCGGAACTGGCGCTCTTGCCCGCCGTGCGCGTCGCGCAGGCCGTCGGCGACGCATTGGTGGTCGCCGACGGCACGAGTTGTCGCCATCAGATCGCGGACGGCGCAAGCGTGCACGCGCTGCACGTGGCCCAGGTTCTGGCGCGCGCACTGAGTCCGCCGCGCTGAAGTTCATGCGAGCTGCACACGATCAGCAGTCGGTATTCTCGAAGCAGAAGTCGAAACATCCGGAGTCCTGAAGTACCCGCCGCAAGGCGAAGCGGGCGGCGCGCATGTCTGCGCGCCGTGCCCGAACACTTCCAGCAAGGAGACGATGATGTTGCGCCGAGCCACCACGCGCGTGCTGCTATTGCTGTGCGCGATGTACCTCATTACCTACGTCGATCGCGTCAACGTGAGCACGGCCGCGAGCCAGTTCGCGGCGGAGCTCCATCTTTCGCATACCGAGGTCGGCATCGTGTTTTCCGCCTTCGCGTATCCGTATCTGCTGTTCCAGATCCTTGGCGGATGGGTGGGCGACCGCTTCGGCCCGCGCCGCACGCTCGCCGTATGCGCCGTGATCTGGGCGGGCGCCACCGTGCTCACGGGTCTCGCGGGCGGCTTCGCTTCCATGATCGTGGCACGCGTGCTGCTCGGCCTCGGCGAAGGCGCGACGTTTCCCACGGCTACGCGCGCGATGTCGAACTGGATGCCCGCGAGCCGCCGCGGCTTCGCGCAGGGCACGACGCACGCCGCCTCGCGCATCGGCAATGCCATCGCGCCACCGCTCATCGTCTGGCTCATGCTGATGGCAGGCTGGCGCGGTGCCTTCATCGTCACCGGCATTGCGAGCTTCCTCTGGGCCGTGCTGTGGATCTGGTACTTCCGCGACGATCCGCGCGCGCATCCGCGCATCACGGAGGCCGAATGCGAAGGGCTCGAGCGCTTTTCCGGCGCGAAGGAGCGCACGCCGGTGCCGTGGCGGCGGCTCGTCGCGCGCATGTCGCCGGTCACGGCCGTGTACTTCTGCTACGGCTGGGTGCTGTGGCTTTTCCTCGGCTGGATTCCGCAATACTTCCTGCATAACTATCACATGCATCTCGCGAAGTCGGCGTTGTTCGCCTCAGGCGTGTTCTTCGCGGGCGTGCTGGGAGACTGGCTCGGTGGCTCGGTCACCGACCGCATCCTCAAGAAGAGCCACAACCTGCGGCTCGCGCGCAACGTGATGGTGGGCGTCTGCATGTTGCTAACGCTGCTCTCGCTCGCACCCATCCTGCTCGCGCAGAACGTGACGGTCACGCTCGCCGCACTGTGCCTGAGCGCGGGCTTCTTCTTCAACGAAATGACCATCGGGCCGATGTGGGCGGTGCCCATGGACATCGCGCCGAAGCACGCAGGCACCGCGAGCGGGATCATGAACACGGGCTCGGCGGCCGCGGCCATCGTGAGCCCGGTGGTGGGCGGCTGGCTGATCGATCGCACCGGCAACTGGAATCTGCCGTTCACGGTGTCGATGGCGATCATGGCGCTGGGTATCGTGCTCTCGTTCACGATGCGCCCGGATCGCTCGCTCGATAGTGCAGCGGGTTCGGTCGACGGTGCACATGCACACACGGCGGCCTGAATCCGAACGTGGCGGCGTGGTGACAACGCACCGCGCGCGAGAACGGGCGAGCCGCTCCCGGAAACGAACCATCTGCGAGGAATACGCATGACCGACGATGCAGCCATCCAGGGGGCCATTCACACCGAGCGCACCGGAGATGATGGTGCGATTGCCATCGTGACCATCGACCGCCCGGCGAAGCTCAATGCGCTTACACGCACGCTCTGGCGCGCGCTGGGCGACACGTTCGAAGGGCTATCGGCCGATGAGGGCCTGCGTTGCATCGTGCTGCGCGGCGCAGGCGAAAAGGCGTTTTCGCCCGGCAACGACATCGGCGAGTTCGCCACGGACCGCTCGAACGTCGAACAAGCGCGTGAATACGGCGCGCTCATGCACCGCACGCTCGGGCTGATCGACGCGTGTCCGCTGCCCGTGGTCGCGATGATTCACGGCATCTGCGTGGGCGGCGGGCTCGAACTGGCGGCGTTGTGCGATCTGCGCATTTGCGGCGAGTCGAGCCGCTTCGGCGCGCCCATCAAGAATCTCGGCCTCGTGATGGCGCACGCCGAACTCGACGCACTGCTGCGCCTCGCGGGCGAGGCGGTGGCGCTGGAGATCCTGCTCGAAGGCCGCATTCTCGACGCACATGAAGCGCTGGCCAAAGGCCTCGTCACGCGCGTCGTGCCCGATGCGGAAGTGACCGGACAGGCGCTCGCGGCCGCGCAGCGCATCGCGACGGGCGCGCCGCTGGCCGCGCGCTGGCACAAGCAGTTCGTGCGCCGCGCGCGCATCGCCGCGCCGCTCACGCAAGCGGAGCGCGAAGAGGGCTTCGCGTGTTTCGGCACGGAGGATTTTCGCATCGGCTATCAGGCGTTTCTCGCGAAGAAAACGCCGCAATTCAAGGGACGCTGAGATGGACGAAACGCAAC
>DATEJU010000018.1:0-9374 GCA_035277805.1 Paraburkholderia sp.
CTCGATAAACTCTGCCATAATCGTGAACATCTGCCACGATGCGCGCGCCTTCTTGGCCGTCGCGCGCTCTTGATCTGCGAGTGAACGCAGACTCGGAATCACTTTTCTCTTGTCCATAATGCCTGAAGAACTACGCGTGGATACAAAGCTACAAACTGAGCTGGAAGGTAAGACCCTGCTGCTGGTCGACGGTTCTAGCTATCTCTATCGTGCCTTCCATGCGATGCCTGATCTTCGCGGTCCTGACGGTGAACCGACGGGTGCGCTATACGGCATCATCAACATGTTGCGTCGCATGCGCAAGGACGTTACGGCAGAGTATAGCGCGTGCGTGTTCGATGCAAAGGGCAAGACGTTTCGTGACGACTGGTATCCCGAGTACAAGGCGAACCGGCCTTCCATGCCCGAGCCGCTCGCGGCGCAAATCGAGCCCATCCACGAGGCCGTGCGCGCGCTGGGCTGGCCGCTGCTGATGATCGAAGGCGTCGAGGCCGACGACGTGATCGGCACGCTCGCATGCCAGGCGGAAAAGCACGGCATGAAGGTGATCGTTTCCACCGGCGACAAAGACCTCGCGCAGCTCGTGACCGACCACGTCACGCTCATCAATACGATGACCAACGAGACGCTCGACCGCGAAGGCGTGATCGCGAAGTTTGGCGTACCGCCCGAGCGCATCGTCGACTATCTCTCGCTGATCGGCGACACGGTGGACAACGTGCCGGGCGTGAACAAGTGCGGCCCGAAGACGGCGGTGAAGTGGCTCGCGCAATACGGCACGCTCGACGGCATCGTCGAGCATGCGGATGAAATCAAGGGCGCCGTGGGCGGCTATCTGCGCGACGCGCTCGATTTCCTGCCGATGGCGAAGAAGCTCGTCACGGTGGAGACGGCTTGCAATCTCGCACCGCACCTCGAATCGATCGAGGCGTCGCTCGTCACGCGTCCCGAAGCACGTGAAGAGATGCGTGACATCTACACGCGACACGGCTTCAAGACCTGGCTGCGTGAAATCAACGAGGCCGATCAGAACCAGACCGTGGCTGCCGCAACGGGCGGAAATGCGCCCGCGCAGGACGCGAACGTGCAGCCCGCGTTGCTCGTCGACGCGCCGCGTCACTACGAAACGATCCAGACGTGGGAGCAGTTCGATACGTGGCTCAAAAAGATCGAAGCGGCAAAGCTCACCGCGTTCGACACCGAGACCACCGCGCTCGACCCGATGGTTGCGAAGCTCGTCGGCATGTCGTTCTCGACTGAAGCGGGCAACGGTGCATATTTGCCGCTCGCGCATCGCGGGCCCGACGCACCGGAGCAACTGCCGCTCGACGAAGTGCTCGCGCGCCTGAAGCCGTGGCTCGAAAGCGAAAAGCACAAGAAGGTCGGCCAGCACATGAAGTACGACGAGCAGGTGCTCGCGAACTACGGCATCGAGCTGAACGGCGTCGAATACGACACGCTGCTCGAATCGTACGTGCTCGAATCGCATCGCAGCCACGACATGGACAGCCTCGCGCTGCGCCATCTCGGCATCAAGACGATCAAGTACGAGGAGGTGGCAGGCAAGGGCGCGCAACAGATCGGTTTCGACGAAGTGGCGCTCGAAACGGCCGCCGAATACGCAGCCGAAGACGCCGATGTCACGCTGCAACTGCACCTCGCGCTCTATCCGCAAATCTCTCCCGAGAAGGGCCTCGACTACGTGTATCGCGAGATCGAGATGCCCACCTCGCGCGTGCTGCGCAAGATGGAGCGCAATGGCGTGCTGATCGACGCGGAGCGACTCGAAAAGCAGAGCGCCGAGATCGCCGTGCGGCTCGTCGAGCTCGAACAGCAGGCGTATGCGCTCGCGGGCGGCGAGTTCAATCTCGGCTCGCCCAAGCAGATCGGCCAGATCTTCTTCGAGAAGCTGCAACTGCCGGTCGTGAAGAAGACGCCGAGCGGTGCGCCATCCACCGACGAAGAAGTGCTGCAGAAGCTCGCCGAAGATTACCCGCTGCCCAAGCTGCTGCTCGAGCATCGGGGCCTTGCCAAGCTCAAGTCCACGTATACCGACAAGCTGCCGCGCATGGTCAACGCGCAAACGGGCCGCGTGCACACGAACTATGCGCAGGCCGTGGCCGTGACGGGCCGTCTCGCATCGAACGACCCGAATCTGCAGAACATTCCAGTGCGTACGGGCGAAGGCCGGCGCATTCGCGAGGCGTTCATCGCGCCGCCCGGCTGCAAGATCGTGTCTGCCGACTATTCGCAGATCGAACTGCGCATCATGGCGCACATCTCGGGCGACGAGTCGCTGCTCGCGGCGTTCAAGCGCGGCGACGACATTCACCGCGCCACGGCGTCGGAAGTGTTCGGCGTCACGCCGCTCGAAGTGAGCAACGACCAGCGGCGCATCGCCAAGGTCATCAACTTCGGGCTCATCTACGGCATGAGCGCGTTCGGGCTCGCGTCGAATCTCGGCATCACGCGCGACGCGGCCACGCTCTATATCGACCGCTATTTCGCGCGCTATCCGGGCGTCAAGCGCTATATGGACGAAACGCGCATGGAAGCGAAATCGCGCGGCTATGTCGAGACCGTGTTCGGCCGCCGCCTGTGGCTGCCCGAGATCAACGGCGGCAACGGTCCGCGCCGTCAGGCGGCCGAGCGTGCGGCAATCAATGCGCCGATGCAGGGCACGGCTGCCGATCTCATCAAGCTCTCGATGATCGCCGTGCAGCAGTGGCTCGACAAACGCAAGATCGGTACGAAGATGATCATGCAGGTCCACGACGAACTGGTGCTCGAAGTCCCCGACGACGAGCTCGCCGAAGTGCGCAAGCGCTTGCCGGAACTGATGTGCTCGGTGGCGAAGCTGAAGGTGCCGCTCGTGGCCGAAGTGGGCGTGGGCGCGAACTGGGAAGAAGCGCACTGAGGGTGCGTTGAGGGTGTACTGAAGACGCATCGAGGATGCACGCCCGCGCCTGCGCGCATCGGGCGTGCATGAACGAGATGCACCGTCTGCGTGCATGCGCAGCGAACGATCGTGCTCGCCACCGTCGCGAGTCCGTTAGCGAGAACGTCGTAACCAGGCCGTAACCGTAGCCGCGCCGTTACGCAAGCGGCCGGTGCAGATGTCGTTAATGCGCACTGCGCGTCTTGCCGTGGTGCGCCGCGTCAGCCGACAATGATCCGCAGACCGACGCCGCGCTGCCGATGCGCGCCGATATTGAGTATCGGTTGAGCGTCGGACGTTCTATCGCCTGTCGACATGCACGGAGAGTCTATGCACCGCTTTATCGTTGTGGGAGGAGGCGCTGGCGGCCTCGAGCTGGCAACCCGGCTAGGCGATCGTTATGGCAAGGCGCGCAAGGGACGCCAGCCGCGGGCGAGCGTTACGCTGGTCGACCGTTACCCGACGCATATCTGGAAGCCGCTTCTGCACGAAGTGGCGGCGGGCAGCATGGACCCGTTCACGCAGGAGCTTGAGTACGCGGCGCAGGCGCGCTGGCACGGCTTCGAATTCCAGCAGGGCGAGCTGACCGGGCTCGACCGCGCGACGAGGCGCATCACGCTCGGCGCGGTGCAAGATGAAGACGGCGGCGAGATGCTGCCCGAACGCGTGCTCGAATACGACACGCTCGTGCTCGCGATCGGCAGCACGACGCACTTCTTCGGCGTGCAGGGCGCGGCGGAAAACTCCATCGCGCTCGACACCGTCGCGCAGGCCGAGCGCTTTCGCAAGCGCCTCATCGCGGCGTGCATGCGCGCGGAGCATCAGGAGCCTGAGCCCGTCACGCACGACCACGAAGGCAACGAAGTGCCGCGCGTGCAGATCGCGATCGTCGGCGCGGGGGCGACGGGCGTCGAGCTTTCCGCCGAGCTGCGCAACACCGCGCAGGTGCTCTCGGCCTACGGCCTGCACAAACTCGATCCGAGTCACGACGTGGGCATCGTGCTGATCGAATCGGGGCCGCGCATTCTGCCCGCTTTGGCCGAGCGCGTGTCGTCGGCCACCACCGAATTGCTGCGCAAGCTCGGCGTGCGGATCATGACTGGCGAGCGCGTGACCGAGGTGGCGCCGGGCGTCATACGCACGGCGAGCGGCAAATCCGTGCGCGCCGACCTCACCGTGTGGGCGGCGGGCATCAAGGCGCCGACGGTCCTCTCGCAGCTCGACGGTCTGCCCGTCAACCGGCTCGGTCAGCTGATCGTGCGGCGCACGCTGCAAACCGAAATCGACGACAACATCTTCGCGCTCGGCGACTGTGCCGCCTGCGAGTGGCCCGGCAATGAGCGGGGCGTGCCGCCACGCGCGCAGGCCGCGCACCAGCAGGCCTCGTTCTTGCTGCGGTCGATGGGCGACCTGCTCGCCGGGAAGCCGCTGCCCGAGTTCACGTATCGCGACTTCGGCTCGCTCGTCTCGCTCGGTCACTTCAGCGCGGTCGGCAATCTGATGGGTGGCCTGATCGGCGGGAGCATGCTGATCGAGGGGCTCTTCGCCCGCTTCATGTACATGTCGCTGTACCGGCTGCATATCGCGGCGCTGCACGGCTATGCGCGCATGGTGCTCGATACTTTCGCGCACTGGCTGCGGCGCACGACGCTGCCGCGCGTGAAACTGCACTGACGCGGACGCGCCCGAGGGCGCAGCGCCGGTCTGTGCGGTTCTGTTTGTGTCGTACTTTCAAAAGGAGCGTCGCATGCTCAAACCTGAAGTCGACAGCCTCGTCACGCATGTGCCGTTCGACCGGCGCACTTTCATCAAGGCCGCGCTCGGCAGTGGCTTTGCCGCCGCGGTACTGCCAGTCTCCGCGCAGACCATCCACACGGACAGCGTGGGGCTCGAAGCCGGCGAGATCGCGTTCCAGTCGAGCGGTACGCTGATTCCGGCGTACCGCGCGCAGCCGCGCGGCAAGACCCATTTGCCGGTGATCATCGTGATTCACGAGATCTTCGGTGTGCACGAGCATATCGCCGATGTGTGCCGGCGCTTCGCGAAGCTCGGCTATCTGGCCATCGCACCGGATCTGTTCGAGCGCGAAGGCGATGCGTCCGTGTATCCGACCGTCCAGCAGATCGATCAAAACATCGTGAGCAAGGTGGTCGACGCGCAGGTGCTCGGCGATATCGACGCGGCGCTCGTCTGGGCCGGCCAGCATGGCGGCGACCTGAAGCGCGTGGGTATCAACGGGTTCTGCTGGGGCGGGCGGTACGTGTGGCTCTATGCCGAGCACAATCCGCGCGTGAAAGCAGCAGTGGCATGGTACGGGCGCGTGGCTGGCGCTCACACCGCGAACACGCCGCAAAATCCCCTCGATCTCGCAGGCAGTCTGCAGGTGCCGGTGCTTGGGCTCTACGGCCTCCAGGACAAAAGCATTCCGCAGGACACGCTCGAGCAGATGAAGGCCGCCATCGCGCAAGGGCCGCAGGGCGGGCGCGGCTCGCAGTTCGTCGTGTATCCCGACGCGGGCCATGCGTTCTTCGCGGATTACCGGCCGAGCTATCGCAAGGCCGATGCGGAGGATGGCTGGAAGCGCGCGATCGCGTGGTTCAAGGAACACGGCGTCGGCTGAGGCCGGCGCCGTGTGAAAACACGGGCTTGCGATTGGTGCCCGCGGGTTTTACGAGGGCTTAGGGATTCGCGCCCGTCGCCACGGGCCGCGACGGATCCGAGCACCACTCGCTCCACGACCCCGCATAGAGCGCTGCGCCATGCATGCCGGCGATCTCCATCGCCAGCGCGTTGTGGCAGGCAGTCACGCCCGAGCCGCATTGCAGCACCACGTGCTCGGGCGTCTTGCCCGGCAGCAGCGCGCCGAATTCGTCGCGCAGCGTGTGGGCGGACTTGAAGCGGCCGTCGGGCGTGAGATTGTCGACGAAGTAGCGATTGATCGCGCCCGGGATATGGCCGCCCACGGGATCGATCGTTTCGTTCTCGCCGCGATAGCGGTCGGCGGCGCGCGCATCGACGACGGTGAGCTCGTGCGTCGCAAGGTTGCGCGCGATGGCCTGCACGTCCACCGTGACCTGCAGCGGCGCGCCTGCCGTGAACGTGCCTTGCGTGGCCGCAGGGACGTCCTTCGAGAGCGTGAAGCCGGCCGCCTGCCAGGCCTGCAGGCCGCCGTCGAGCACGGCGACCGAATCGTGTCCGAGCCAGCGCAGCAGCCACCACAGGCGTGCCGCATATCTGCCGTCCTGCTCGTCATAGACCACGACCTGCTGGCCCGCGTTGAGCCCCCAGCTCATGAGCGTGGCGACGAGCGAGGAGCGATCGGGCAGCGGATGACGGCCGTTCTTGCCGGTCTTAGGACCCGAGAGATCGCGCTCGAGATGGAGATAGCGCGCGCCCGCCAGATGGCCGGCGGCGTAGGCGGCTTCGCCCGCGGCGGGGTTGGCGAGATCGAAGCGGCAGTCGAAGACGAGCACGCTGCCCGGCGCGGCGGTGAGGCGCTCGTGCAGGTTGGCGGCCGAGATTAGCGTGGTGTAGTGCGTGTGGGGCATGACGGCTCCTTGAATCGTGCGTGGTCCGTATAACGCACCTGCAGTTGCGCAGGTGCGTCTGGGGTACGGGCCCGATGCCGTCAGTCTAAACAAAAAGACGGGCCTGAGCCCGTCTTTCCGTGATGCGTCGATCGGCTCGCGAGTGCCGCGCTCAGATCGTGCCGAGCTCGCGCCGCAGGAACTCGTGGAAGTGCTGCATGCCGTCTTCCATCGGGCTCTGGTACGGGCCGACTTCCGAGACGCCGCGCTCGAAGAGCGCGCGGCGGCCGGCGTCCATGCGCTCGGCGATCTCGTCGTCTTCAACGGCCGTTTCCATATAGGCGGCGCGCTCGGCCTCGACGAACTCGCGCTCGAACAGCACGATTTCCTCGGGGTAATAGAACTCGACGATATTCGTCGTCTTCTGCGTGCCCTGCGGAATGAGCCAGGAGCAGACGAGCACGTGCGGATACCACTCGATCATCAAACCCGGGTAGTACACCATCCAGATCGCGCCGAACTCGGGCGGCACGCCGTTGCGAAAGCGCAGGACCTCGTCGTGCCACTTGCGATAGGTGGGGCTGCCCGGCTTGCCGAGATGGTTGTGCACGCCCACCGTCTGGACGCTGTACCACTCGCCGAATTCCCACTGCAGGTCGTCGCACGACACGAAGTTGCCGAGGCCCGGGTGGAACGGCACGACGTGGTAGTCCTCCAGATAGACCTCGATGAAGGTCTTCCAGTTGTAGTTGCACTCGTGGATCTCGACGTGATCGAACATG
Organism: Paraburkholderia sp.; assembly: GCA_035277805.1. Taxonomy (GTDB): domain Bacteria; phylum Pseudomonadota; class Gammaproteobacteria; order Burkholderiales; family Burkholderiaceae; genus Paraburkholderia. The sequence goes on from DATEJU010000018.1 coordinate 7,248, forward strand.
TAGTCCGTAAAGTCGAGATGCCTGGCCGGCCCAAGGCGTGCAAGATCGCGCGCGACGTCGCGCCCGGCCGACTCGAAGAGCAGGCCGTTCCACTTTTGCAGCGGCGTGCTGTTGAGGTTCAGGCAGGGTTTGTCCGCGAAATGCGGCGCGCCGAGCAGTTCGCCCTTGAGGTCGTAGGTCCAGCGATGCAGCGGACATACAATGTTGTCTGCCGTGCCGCGACCGTTTAGCATGATGGCCTGACGGTGGCGGCAGACGTTCGAGAGCAGCTCGATCTCGTTGCTTTTGTTGCGAACGAGCACGCGACCCTCTTTCTCGCTGGGCAGCGCAAAATAGTTTCCCGCCTCGGGCACCATCAATTCGTGGCCGACGTAGCGAGGACCTTTCTGGAAAAGCGTTTCGATCTCGCGCTTGAGAAGCGCTTCGTCAAAGTAAGCCGTGACTGGCAACTGGCTGTGAATGGACTTCAGCTGCAATGCATTGCTCAGATTGGACATTCCCACTCCCGATGAAGACGTGAAAGCAGTGAACAACCCAACCATCGAAGATTCGATTTAGGGAGCCGGGCATTATATCCTGGTTGACCCCTGTGGGCTAGCTAAGTTGCTGATTTTTGCAGGAATTGCGTCAAGAAGGCGACGATAATGCGGTATAAACCGCGACAATAAAGCGCGGAATGCGGCCTTCCGGCACCGATTCGGGCAAACCCCTGCCGTGTGGCCGGGAGGGCACACACGCCTGCGAGCGGGGCGGTTGGGGGGCTTTTGCCGTAGAATGTCCGCCTTGTTTCATTTTGACGATCATCCATGGCGAAATCCGCATCGAAAGACCGCGCCGGAACTGACAAAGGCGCGGGCGAAGGCGCCGGGGCAGGCGCGGACGAGGCGGCTCTGGCCGACCTGCCGCAGAGCTACGAGGCGGGCCTCGCCGAGCTCGACGCGCTGGTGGCGCGCATGGAAGGCGGCAGCTTGAGCCTCGAGGAGTCGCTGGCCGCGTATCGTCGCGGCGCCGTGCTGGTGAAGTTCTGCCAGCAGCAACTCGAAAAGGTTGAACAACAGGTGCGCGTGCTCGACGGCGAAACGCTTCGGCCCGTGCCTCCCAATACGACAGGCAGTTCCGCCGCTGGCGGAGACGACGATCTATGACATTTGACCAATGGACCCGGCAGGTGCTCGACCGGGTCGAAAGCGCGCTCGATCACTATTTGCCAGCTGCGGATGTGCAGCCGGCGCCGCTGCACGACGCCATGCGCTATGCCGTGCTCGGCGGCGGCAAGCGCGTGCGCCCGCTGTTGTGCCATGCCGCGGGCGAGCTGACGAACGCGGCGCCCGCGGCACTCGACGCGGCGGCGTGCGCGCTGGAGATGATCCACGTCTACTCGCTCGTGCACGACGACATGCCCTGCATGGACGACGACGACATGCGCCGCGGCAAACCCACCGTACACGTCAAATACGACGAACCGACGGCGCTGCTGGTTGGCGACGCGCTGCAATCGCAAGCTTTCGTCACGCTGACGTCGGATGTGCCGGGTTTGGGCGATTCGGCGCAGCGCCAGGCATCGCTCGTGCGCGAACTCGCACTGGCGAGCGGCTCGATCGGCATGGCCGGCGGCCAGGCGATCGATCTGGCGAGCGTGGGCCATGCGCTCACGCGCGCCGAGCTCGAAACGATGCACCGTCTGAAGACCGGCGCGCTGCTGCGCGCCGCGGTGCGCATGGGCGCGCTGGCGGGCGAAACGCCCTGCGCCGCAACGCTCGCCGCGCTCGACAGGTATGCAGCGGCGGTAGGTCTCGCTTTCCAGGTGGTGGACGACATTCTGGACGTCACCGCCGACTCGGCCACTCTGGGCAAGACCGCTGGCAAGGACGCGAAGGACGGCAAGCCGACCTACGTGTCGATCATCGGCCTTGATGCTTCGCGTGTGCTCGCGCAGCAGTTGCGTGCCGATGCGCACGCGGCGCTTGAACCGTTCGGCGCGCGCGTGCAGCGCCTCGCCGAACTCGCTGACCTGGTTGTGAACCGGGTGAGCTGATTGCGCAACCCGCCGGCGCGCATGAACGGGAAGTAATGCGCGATAGAAGTGCGGGAGCGCTCGATTTCCTACAATGGAACGACGATGTACGA
>DATEJU010000019.1:0-6203 GCA_035277805.1 Paraburkholderia sp.
GGGCCGACGGTTTGCGAAGGCGTTTCTTTGAGTGCCATGATCAACGCTCCATGGGAGTCTGGTTCGGGCCGCGCAGCACGATGTCGAATTCGTAGCCGAGTGCATAGCCTTCTTCGGTGGTGTCGAGCGAGAAGCGCGAGATCATGCGATCGCGAGCCTGTTCGGGCGTGCCCTGGAAGATCGGGTCGTAGGCGAGCAGCGGGTCGCCGGGGAAATACATCTGCGTGACGAGGCGCGAGCCGAAGTAATCGCCGAACAGCGAGAAGTGGATGTGATTCGGCCGCCACGCGTTGGGATGATTGCCCCACGGATACGCGCCCGGCTTGATCGTGAGGAAGCGATAACGGCCTTCGTTGTCGGTCAGGCAGCGCCCCGCACCCAGAAAGTTCGGGTCGAGCGGCGCATCGTGCTGGTCCTGCTTGTGAACGTAGCGTCCCGCTGCATTGGCCTGCCAGATTTCGACAAGCGTATTGCGCACCGGCTTGCCGCCGTCGTCCAGCACTCGGCCCATAACGATGATGCGCTCGCCGAGCGGCTCGCCATTTCGCGCGGCATTGCGCGTGAGATCGTGGTCGAGCGCGCCGAGATCTTCCGCACCGTACACGGGTGCATGCAGATTGCGCAATTTTTCCTTTAGTGGAATCAGCGGCAGCGTCGGGCCGCGTTTGACCGATGAGCGATACGGCGGATAGACATACGCCGGATGCGAGTCGAAATCGCGCGGCGACAGGATGGACTCGTCCATGTGGGTGTCTCCTGGCAGGATTGTGAGAGGAAGGTGCGCTCTCGCGGCGGACGGTCGCAGCGCGCGCATGCAGCCACTTTATCCAAGGCAAAAAGTTATGCAAAATGACGTTTTCTCGCGTCTCGTATAACCAATCGTTATGCAAAACCGGCTTGCGGACTCACGCGTCAAATTTCGTCATCTCCAGTGCTTTCTCGCGGTTGCGCAATTTGGCAGCGTGCAGCAGGCGGCTGAGAGCCTTTCGATTACGCAGCCTGCAGTTTCCAAGACGATCGCCGAACTGGAGTCGGCGCTCGGCGTGAAGCTGTTCGAACGCGGACGGCATGGAGCAGTGCCCACGCGGGAGGGGCAGCTTTTCATGCCGCACGCGAGCGCGTGCGTGAGCGCGCTGCGCCAGGGCGTTGCGCTGCTTGCGCGCGAAGAGGGGGCGGTGGCGGCAACGCTCGACATCGGGGTGTTGCCGACGGTGGCGACCGCGCTCGTGCCGGCCGCGCTGCGGCGCTTCGCCGGCGAGTGGCCGCGCGTGAGCGTGCGTCTCATGACGGGAGCCAATGCGGAATTGCTCGAGCGCCTCAAAGCGGGGGCAATCAGTTTCGCGGTCGGACGTCTGGCGGATCCGGAACGCATGGTGGGCCTGAGTTTCGAGCAGCTCTACAACGAACCGCTCGCGGTGGTCGTGCGCTCGGGCCATCCGCTCGCTCAGCAGGCCGGAGCGACGCTGCCGCTGGCGCAGTTCCCCACGCAGTTTGCGCTCGTGCTGCCGCCGTTCGGGACGCTGATTCGTCAGGCCGCGGACAGTCTGCTGGCGGCGTGGGGCGCGCCTCCGCTCACCTCGTTCGTCGAATTGCTCTCGGTTTCGGTGGGGCGTGCCCTTGCGCTCGAAAACGACGCGGTCTGGTTCGTGCCGTCGGGGGCAGTCGAATACGATTTGCGCGAGGGTACGCTGGTGCGCCTGCCGCTGCCGAGCGCGGGCGGCGAGGAGCCCGTCGGCCTGATTCAGCGTACCGACACGCAACCGACGGCCGTGGGGCGTGCGTTGATCGACGCGGTGAGGCAGGCGGCGCGCGAGCGCGACGCGGCGATGCATACGAAACCGGCGGCGCGGCGCGGCGCGCATCGTCGTCCAGGGGCGGCGGCTGGCCCTGGGAGCAAGAGGCGCTCAGGCGACGCGGAAGGCTAGGGCTTGTTATCCGCGCGGCGCGAACAGGCCCTGATGCAGCGGCCTGTGCCTCAGGCTGCCGAAAGTTTCCTTTTGGAACGCGGCGGCTTGCTGGGGGCCGGCGCCGGTTCGGCGGCTTCGAATGCGCCCGGCACGGCGGCGCCCGTCGACATCCAGAGCACCACTGCGTCCTCCTTGCTGGTGGAAACGGCGAAGTGGCCGGTGCGGCTGTCGAAGTAGAGGCTGTCGCCGGCCTCGAGATGCGTGGGCGTGTAGAGCTCGGTGTGCAGACACACGCTGCCGCTGATCACATAGATGAATTCTTCGCCCTCGTGGCGCCCCCAGTCGTCGAACACGTCCACCGAATGGGCCGTGATGCGCACGAGAAACGGCAGCATGGCCTTGTGCGCGAGCTCGGTGGCGAGCAACTCCATCTCGTAGCCGCGATACGCGTGCGGCTTGCCCGCGCCGTGGCGCGTGAGCGCGCGGCGGCCGCCGAAGTCGAGCTTCGGCGTCGAGCCGAACAGCTCGCCCAAGTCGATCTTCAGGCCTGCAACGATCTTCTGCAGCACGTCGAAGGTGGGCGACATCAGCCCATTTTCGACTTTGGAAAGCGTGGAGCGCGACACGCCGCACACATGGCTCGCGTGTTCGAGCGTCAGATCGAGGGCAAGGCGGGCGGCGCGGACGCGGCGGCCGAGGTCTGCGTTCGACGAAGCCGTCGATTGCGTGAGCGTGGTGTCCATGAGCGGTGAAAGGCAGGAGCGAGTGTTCTGTTCTGGCACGTTTCCGATCATAGCAAACCGTCGCCTTTCGGAAACATCGGCCAGACGGCTAACGTTCGCAGTCTGAATATGGATGCCGCCAAAACTCTTCAGCGAATACTTCTTCGATTCGAACCGTTCAGGGAACCGAATTAACCATCCTTAACGGTTGGGGTGGATTTTGTCGTCGTAGAAATGGTCTTTCAATACAGTAAGAATTTGAATAGAGCCTCGATCTGCGTCGTGCATTCACGCGACGAACCGTATGGCGATTCTTACTATTTGATTTGATGATATAGATCAAGTTTGGAGAAGAGAATGCGCGACGAACGTCTCGAATTATTGCTGGCCATATCGCGAAGAACGCTGGGTATCCAACGCTTCGAGTTGACTGGCAAGCAGACCGTGGACTACCACCTGGTGAGCGCAGAAGACGTTGGCCGTGCACTCGAAGCTGCGTATGACGCGGGACTGATCGTCGGTCACCGCGTAGGCCGTGCCGAATGCATGGAAGAGTCCTGAGCGCGGCGTAACGGTTTCCGATAGGAAATTCCTCTTTGCGCGTTTCCACGTAGCGCGCAACAGCACAAAATTGCGCCGCGGTGCCTGCCGTCGCGCCGCCGTTCGGCATTGCAGGCGTGCCGCTGCCTCCGGCTTGCTGCACTATCTTCCCCCGTGTATAGTCAGTCCACCAGAGTTTGTTTCTTATCGGAAATAAAGGAACGGTCATGGACGCAGCACGCATTCTTGCTGATCTCGGCATTTCAGAAGAAGCCAGGTCGGGTGACATCGAGGTGAGATCGCCGATCTCCGGCGAGTTGATCGGGAGAGTGGCGAGCCAGTCGGCTGCGGACGTCGATGCCGCGCTGGCCCGCGCGCAGGCAGCGTTTCTTCAGTGGCGCAACGTGCCGGCGCCGCGCCGCGGCGAGCTGGTGCGCCTGCTGGGAGAGCGTCTGCGTGCGCACAAAGAGGGGCTCGGCAGCCTGGTGTCGCTGGAGGCCGGGAAGATCCTTCAGGAGGGGCTGGGCGAAGTCCAGGAGATGATCGACATTTGCGACTTCGCAGTCGGCTTGTCGAGGCAGCTTTATGGCTTGACCATCGCGTCAGAGCGCCCGGGACATCGCATGGCTGAGAGCTGGCATCCGATGGGCGTGTGCGCCGTCATCTCCGCTTTCAATTTTCCCGTCGCGGTGTGGTCCTGGAACGCGGCGCTCGCGCTGGTCTGCGGCAATCCGGTGATCTGGAAATCCTCGGAGAAAACGCCGCTCGCCGCGCTCGCCGTGCGGAAAATCATGGGCGATGCTTTGCTCGCGTTCGGCGCCGCGCCGCAGGGCCTCGTTTCGCTCGTGGTCGGCGGGCGCGACGTCGGTGCGAAGCTCGTGGCCGATCCACGGGCCGCCATCGTCAGCGCCACCGGCAGTACGGAAATGGGCCGCTCAGTCGGCGCTGCGGTCGCTCAGCGGTTCGGACGCGTGATCCTCGAACTCGGCGGCAACAACGCGGGTATCGTGGCGCCGAGCGCCGACCGCGAACTGGCCTTGCGCGCGATCCTGTTCTCCGCAGTCGGCACGGCCGGGCAGCGCTGTACGTCGCTGCGGCGCCTGTTCGTGCACGAGAGCATCTATGGCGCAACCGTCGAGCGGCTCAAGCAACTTTACGCAAAGGTGCCGATCGGAAACCCGCTTACGGCGGGCACCCTGATGGGGCCGCTCATCGACGCTCACGCGTTCGAGCGCATGCAGGCCGCACTGGCGCGCGCGCGTGCCGAAGGCGGCGTCGTGACGGGCGGAGAGCGTGTTGCCGTCGACGGCTTGCCAAACGGCTATTACGTTCGGCCCGCGCTGGCGGAGATGCCGGCGCAAAGCGCGATTGTCCTCAAAGAAACGTTCGCGCCGATTCTCTACGTCATGAAGTATCGCGACTTCGACGAAGCCGTCGCAGCGAACAATGCAGCGGCGCACGGCTTGTCCTCGTGTGTGTTCACGACGGATCTGCGCGAAGCCGAGCGTTTCCTTTCGGCATCGGGCAGCGATTGCGGTATCGCGAACGTCAATATCGGGCCGAGCGGCGCGGAAATAGGCGGCGCGTTTGGCGGCGAGAAGGAAACGGGCGGCGGCCGCGAATCGGGTTCGGACGCGTGGAAGGCCTACATGCGGCGCGCAACCAACACCGTCAACTATTCGTCGGCGCTGCCGCTGGCGCAGGGCATCGATTTTTCGCTCGATTGAGCTTCGCGTCCCGGGCGCTCGCGGCAGTGCATGTGCTGCCGTCCGGGACGCAGTCCCAGAGCCCGCGTCGGGTCATTGTACGGAGGCCATGCAGCGACGTATCGATCGATGGACCTGTTTGATTCGGATTGCAGATCAAATATCGCGACGTAATACGCGTTGGCTAACCGGTTCCCTGATGCGCGACCACGCACGTCGGGCACTTCAGGCGAGCTGGCGCAAAGGCTCGAGCGACCAACCATGTGGCACGCCATGCACGGCGAAGAACCACGCGGCAACCCACGAAGCCGCCACGACGATCAGATCGCATCGGCCGCTGCGCCACAGGTTCAGCGAGTGGCGCCGCACGATCCACGGCACGCCGAGCGGATTCGGCCAGTCCGCAAGTAAATGGATCAGCCCGCCGCACGCAAAGCCGAATGCCGGCGCGGCAACAGGCAGATGCCCCAGCCCGTGATACGACCACAGCAGCAAGGCAATCCAGCCAACGCCCCAATGCGTGAAGGTCCGATGGGTAATCCAGAGCCGGCGCTTCTTGCTCCACCACGCAACCTCGAGCCAGTCGGGCGCGGTACCGCCGGCCACGCCTGCGATGAACGCCAGTGCGGCGTAGAGATGCCAGGGACTGTCCGTCCCGGTGTGCGTGACGATTGCGGCGGCGATGACGCCGGCGGCCCAGCCGGTGGCGTGATGTGCGGTCCCTGATGCCATGAAGCGGTGTCGTGCAAAGTCGAAAGAGGGCGCAATCTTCGCAGATGCGACGGCTTCTTGACAGGGGGCGACGCGCTAAATGCATCGCGCGTCGCGCGAGACATCAGGTCGTGCAGCGCGCCACGGCGAAGCGCATTTCTTCCTCGGGCGGATCGTTCGAGCTGGACGCGCCGTGCGTCACGCGAATCACCGATCCGTTACCGTTCGGCGTGAGCGTGACGAAGTACGATGCGTTCGAGCGCGACCCAACCGTGAGTTCAGTGGCGTTGCCGGAGTGCGATTCATGCGCGCGCGGCAGGCGGCTTCTGAGGCAGCTCGCGATTGACGATGGCGGTCGTGCAGAAGACGCGTAGACCATTGCGTTGCCATCGGAGGCGGTGCTGGGCGGCGACGATCCACAGGCCGCGACGAGTGCGAGCGGCAGGGCGGCGACGAGGCGTTGCGTGAGGATATTCATGACATGGGCGTCGTAGCGAATGCAGGGTGAAAAGCAACGCGCGATGCGCTGCGGCGAACGTGCTCATGAGTATATGCACGTGTCTGACAGTGCAGGGTCACACAGAAGTAAAAAGATGCAACAGAGAAGGCGCTACATG
>DATEJU010000020.1:0-3362 GCA_035277805.1 Paraburkholderia sp.
GCCGCCCACGAGCGTTGCGAGGCTATAGGCCATCGAAAAGCCCGTGGTGCGCACGTGCACCGGCATCAGCTCGGTCAGCGCGACGACCATCGCACCGTTGTACCACGCATAGAGCGTCGAAAGCCACAGTTCCACGATCAGGAGCGTCGTGAAGGAGGGCGCGCCCACGAGCCAGCGCATGGCCGGATAGGCGCTCACCACGGCGAGCGCGGTGCAGGCGAGCAGCACGGGCGCGCGGCCGATGCGGTCCGACACGGCGCCGGAGATGGGCAGCCAGATGAAGTTCGAGATGCCCACGCACACCGTCACGAGCAGCGCATCGAGCGACGTGAGGTGCAGTTCGACCTTGCCGAAGGTGGGCGTGTAGGCGGTGATCAGGTAGAACGACGTCGTCGTCATGATCACGAGGCCCATGCCGGCGAGCACGATGCCCCAGTTGCTCGCGATGGCGCGCGTGATTTCGCCGAGGCTCGGATGATGGCGGCGCGCGGTGAACTCATCGGTTTCGCGCAGCGAGCGGCGGATATAGAACAGGAAGGGCACGATCATGCAGCCGATTACGAACGGCACGCGCCAGCCCCACTCCTTCATGTCGGGTGCGGGCAGGACGCTGTGCAGCACCACGCCGAGCGCCGCGGCGAACACCACGGCCACCTGCTGGCTGCCCGACTGCCACGCGCAGTAGAAGCCGCGGTTGCCCTTGGTGGAGATTTCCGCGAGGTAGACGGACACGCCACCGAGCTCTGCACCCGCCGAGAAGCCTTGCAAGAGACGCCCGATCAGGATGATGACCGGGGCGGCCAGGCCGATGGTGGCGTAGCCGGGCACGAAGGCCACGCACATCGTGCCCACCGCCATCAGCCAGAGCGAGAGAATCAGGCCCTTGCGGCGGCCATGACGGTCCATGTACGCGCCGAGCACGATGGCGCCGAGCGGACGCATCAGGAAGCCCGCGCCGAACACGGAGAGCGCGAGCATCAGCGAGGCGAACTCGTCGCCGGCGGGAAAGAACGTGCCGGCGATGGCGGCGGCGTAATAGCCGTACACCATGAAGTCGTACATTTCCAGAAAGTTGCCGCTGACCGCGCGAAACACGGTGCGGGCTTTCGATTCTCCCGGCACGGCGTTGATGGCTGTAGACATGTTGGACATCCTTGCATGTTGGACGAGCGTATCCTGGCGGCCGTGCGGGCCGTCGTGCTGCTCGCCGTGTGGCTTGATCCGATGTTGAAAAAAACGAGGCTGAAAATCCAGCGACTCTGGGCGATCGGGGCACGCTTCGTTATTGCGCGCCCTTCACGAATTCATTTGTGTAGGTCTTCGAAAGATCAACATGCCGGGCCGTCAATCCCGAACCTGCCGTCATCAGCACCTTCAGCACGGTTTGCGGCGCGCCGTCGGGCATCAGGCCGTCCTGCGAGAACGCGCCCTTCGCCGAGGCGAGCGCACGCACATAGCCTGCGCGATCGTTGCCGATGACCTCGGGCGGCAGCACCGCGGCGATCTGCTCCGCCGTATGCGTGCCGATGAAGCGCAGCGCGCGCGTGAGCGCCTGCACCATCTGCCCGGTCTCGCGCCGGTGCGCGAGCATCCAGCTGCGCCGCAGATAGAGGCACGCGCCCGCATACGGGCCGCCGAGCCAATGCTGCGTCTCCTCGACAGTGCGCATGTCGATCACCACCTTGGCCGCGCCGCTCGTCAAGAGGCGCGTGGCCGTGGGTTCCTCGACCATGCCCGCGTCAATCGTGCCTTGCTCGAAAGCGTCGACAAAGCGCGTGTCGGACGCGAGCGGCACGACCGTGTAGTCGCCGGGCGTCACGCCCGCGCGGGCCAGCAAAAAGCGCGTGAGCACCCACGTGGAGGCGCCAAATCCCGTCACGCCGAGGCGCTTGCCTTGTGCCGTTTTCATCGCCACCGTGTTCATCGCGGCCCCGCCGGCCAGCTCGCGGCCGCCTTCCGAGCGTGTCGAGGCAAGCTCGGCGAGTCCCGCCGCGCGCTGCAGCACCACGACCGAGAGCACGTCCTGACCGCGGCTTTGCAAGTCGAGCGTGTGGTCGTAGAAGCCCACTGCGCCTTCGATCGCGCCGGCGATCAGTTCCGTCGACGTGTCGATGCCCGCGGGACCCGAGACCACCTGCACGTCGAGCCCTTCGTCCTTGAAGTAGCCCAGTTGCGAGGCGAGCACGGCCGGCAGATAGACGATCTTCGACATGCCTCCCATCATCAGCCGGATCGGCTCGGCACGCGCCACGGGGGCGGCGCCAAGCGCGATGCAGAGCAACAGTGCGCGGCCGAGATGCTGGGCGCCGGAAAGCATGACTGCGTGACTCCTCGTGACGGGCGGCGTGCCGGAATGGGTGGAAGTATAAAAAAACGTGGCCTTCTGATTGCTTTCCGGCCGGAAGGGATTTTCTCCGTATTTACCCCCGTATTTTCCCAGCACTGTCCAGATGAAGCCGTGCAGATGCCGCGCGGCGGGCCAGGCGAGCCTCGCCGGCCCGTGCCGTGGCGGCCACGGACAGTTGCTGCGGGGCGCGCACGATGCCCGGCGCGACTCCCCTTACAATAGTGCCAGTCCCTATCCGCAGCCATCACGAGACCATGACACGAGACCCCCGCCTCACCCTCAACGCGCGCCAGCAGGAGTTGCTCGAATGGGTGCAGCGCGACGGCTTCGTGACCGTCGACGACCTCGCCGCGCACTTCGGCGTCACGCCACAGACCATCCGCCGCGATGTCAACTGGCTCGCCGACATGAACCTCCTGCGCCGCTACCACGGCGGCGCAAGCCTGCCCACGAGCGCGGAAAACGTCTCTTACAACGCGCGGCAACAGATGTTTCACGAGGAAAAGCGGCGCATCGGCGCGCTTGCGGCCTCGCACATTCCCGATCAGGCCTCGCTCTTCATCAACCTCGGCACCACGACCGAGGAAGTCGCGCGCGCGCTCAATCACCATCGCGGCCTGCGCGTCATCACGAACAACCTGAACGTGGCGAGCATGATGAGCGGCTACCCGGAATGCGAGGTGCTCATTACCGGAGGCATCGTGCGACCATGGGACAAGGGCATCGTGGGGGAGGCCACCATCGACTTCATCCGCCAGTTCAAGGTGGATTACGCGATCGTCGGCACCTCGGCGATCGAGATCGACGGCACGCTGCGCGACTTCGACACGCGCGAGGTGCGCGTGGCCGAAGCGATCATCCAGCATGCGCGCACCGTTTATCTGGTGACGGATCATTCGAAATTCGGCCGGCCCGCGCTCGTGCGCCAGGGGCACCTGAGCCAGATTCACGCCCTCTTCACCGACAAGCCGCTGCCCGCCGAAATGAGCGAGACGGTGGCGCAGGCGGGGACGGC
>DATEJU010000021.1:0-3605 GCA_035277805.1 Paraburkholderia sp.
CGATGCCTTTGTCGTGGCTGCCGCTGATCGCCGATTACACGCGCTTCGGCCGCAAGGCGGGCGAGACGTTCCGCGGCACGATCCTCGGTTATGGCATCGCGAATATCTGGTTCTATGCGCTCGGCGCGGTGTACGGACTGGCCGCAGGTGGCGGCGATGCGCTGCTGACCACGGCGCTCGCGCAGGCGGGTGGCGGCCTCGCGCTGCTGCTGGTGTTGATCGATGAAATCGACAACGCGTTCGCCGATGTTCACTCGGCGGCGGTGTCGACGGGCACGTTCTGGACGCGCGCGAGCGTGCCGCTGCTGTCGGCTGCGTTCGGCGCGCTGTGCACGCTGATCGCGCTCGCCGTGCCGATGGCGAAGTATCAGAACTTCCTGCTGCTGATCGGTTCGGTGTTCGCGCCGCTGTTCGGCGTCGTGCTGGTCGATCACTTCATCGTGCGCAAGCGCCGTATCGAAGTCGACGCACTTGCCGATACGCAAGGCCGCTACGGCTACTCGGGCGGCTGGCACATGAGCGCGTTCATTGCGTGGGCGATCGGCATCGCCGCGTATCAGGCGATCAACCAGTGGCTGCCGAATCTCGGCGCGACGCTGCCCGCGCTGGTGATCGGCGCGGTGTGCTATCTCGCGTTCGTATCGGCGCGCAAACAGGCTTACGCTTGATTTTTGAAGATCTTCAGGTCGGCGCGCGCTCGCTCGTCGACCATTCCTCGAGCGCAGTTCTCACGCGCTCGATCACCTCGCCCCACTCGCCAGGCTGCGTCTGACGGAACAGACGTGTGCGCGGATACCACGGCGTATCGTCGCGATCGTGCAGCCAGCGCCAGCAACCGTCGTAGCGCGAGAGAATCCACGTCGGCTTGTTCAACGCGCCCGCCAGATGCGCGATCGATGTATCGACGGTAATCACAAGGTCTAGTTGTTCGATGATCGCGGCTGTGTCCGCAAACTCGTGAACGTCGTGCATCGGATCGAATGGACGCAAATCCGGCGGGAGCGTGTCGATTTGCGGCTGCGTCGACGCGCCCTTTTGCAAGCTGACGAACGTGATGCCCGGCACGCGCAGCAACGGAAGATACGCGCGCGCATCGAGCGAACGGCGGCGGTCGACGGCGTTGATCTCCGGTTGATCGGGACGCGGATCGCCGGCCCAGACAAGTCCTACCTTGAGGTTGCCTTCGGGCAGACGTCCTTTCCATTTCGCGGAGTACGCGGGAGGCACGCGCAGGTAAGGCGTTGTGCGCGGAATGGCGTCGAGCGTCGTCGTGCCGAGGCGCTGCGGCAGGCTCATCGTCAGGCACACGTAGTCGTGCTGCGGAATGTCGTGCTCGCCATCGAGCACAATGCATCGGTCGACGCCTTCGATCGTCTCGAAGAGACTTTGCAATGCAGGCGAACACGCGACGCTCAGCTTCGCGAGTCCTAGAGCCTTGAGCATCGGCAGATAGCGGCAGAACTGGAGGCTGTCGCCGTGCCCCTGCTCGAGCCACACGAGCAGGGACTTGCCCGCGAGCGACTCGCCGCGCCAGATCGGAAACCCGACGGGCGGCGGCCCAATCTTGCGATCCGGCCACGCGGAATCGTAGCGGGTTTCGAACAGCGCCCAACCCTCTTCCAGACGCCCGACGTTGAGCAGCAGATGCGCGAGGTTGATCTTCACCTCGAAGTAATCGGGCTGAAGCGCGAGCGTCTGTGGATACGACGCCTCCGCTTCGGCAAAGCGTTGCTGCATCTTGAGCACCACGCCGAGATTGAAATGCGCCTTGACGTCGCGCGGATTGGCTACGGTTGCGCTTCTATATGCTGCCTCGGCTTCGGGCAAGCGCATCTGCGCCTGATACAGCACGCCAAGATTGACCAGGAAGTCGCCGTCATTTGGCTGAAGTTCGAGCGCGCGCAGATAGGCCGATTCGGCCTCGTCCGTCCGGCCAAGTTGCGCATAGAGCCGCCCCATGTTCACGTATGCGCCCGCGTGACTCGGCGTAATGGCCAGCGCGTTGTGATAACACGCTGCGGCTTCGTCCAGGCGGCCCAGTTCTTTCAGCGCGACGCCCAGGTTGCTGTGCGCGTCACAGTAATCGGGCTTCAGGGTGATCGCGCGCCGCCAGTAAGTCTCGGCATCGTGCGGACGATCGATTGACAGGCAGCACGCCGCGGCCAGATTCAAAACCTGCGCGTCGGCGGTGTGTGCGATCAGCGAAGGTTCAAGCATCTCGAGCGCTTCCTGGAAGCGTGCGTTGCCATACAGCGAGACTGCGGATGAATAGCGATCGACTGTGGCCTCGGGATTTTGCAAATCGCCGTACATGACTGGATCCTGCGAGAGACGTATTAGGAAGGGGTCCGGCGCGCTTTACGATTTATCCAAGAATTCTTGTCGAAATCGCGCCGAAGCCCTTGCAGCGTACCGAAGCGAGGGGTCCGTCTAGCTCAGGAAGGTCTGAACAACCCGTTTTTTTATCGCACTTCTGCCGAGCGCCCGAGACAGGGAACGCGGCATCACCCGCACGGCGTCAGACCACTACCGGTCGCGTCTTTTGCCCAGCGGCTCGACATCCGAACGCGGCTTTTTCCTCCTTCATCGCATCTCACAGCTTCCGGCGCGCCATCCAGAGATTGGCCAGCGCGAACTGCGTTTCGATCTGCGCCATGTTTTTCGCCAATCCCCGATACCGTGCTTTCAGATATCCGAACTGACATTTGAGCACCCGGAACGGGTGCTCCACCTTCGCCCTCACGCCCGCCTTGAGCCGCTCGATCTCGTCGTAGATCCTGTCGATCCGTTTGCTTCTGTCCAGCTTGCGTCGCTTGCTCGGGCGCATCGCGACGTGCCATTGGACTGCACCCGTTTCGCCCCGTTTCTCGATGCCCACATAGCCTGCATCGGCAAACGCAACCTGCTCCTTGCCATGCAACAGATCATGCGCCACCGTGATGTCGTGCACGTTGGCCGCCGTGCACTTCACGGTATGCACCAGACCCGATTCGGCATCCACTCCGATGTGTGCCTTCATGCCGAAGTACCAGCTGCCTCCCTTTTGCGTCTGGCGCATCTCGGGGTCTCGCGTGCCGGGCTTCTTCGTCGAATTGGGTGCCGATATCAGCGTCGCGTCGACCGCCGAGCCCACCTTGAGCATCAGCCCCTTCGCCTGCAGGATCTCATTGACCGTCGCCAGCATGCGGGCCGACAGTTCATGCGCCTCGAGCAGGTGCCGGAATCGAAGGATCGTGCTCTCGTCAGGCAGCCGCGTCATGCCCGTGCCCAGCAGGGCGAACTCCCGATACAGCGGTATGTCGTGTAGCGCCTCCTCCATCGCCGGGTCCGACAGACTGAACCACTGCTGCATGAAGTGAATGCGCAGCATCGTCGCGACCGGAAACGGTGGGCGGCCTGTCCTGCCCTTGGGATAGTGCGGCTCGATGAGCGCGATCAGTTGCTGCCACGGCACCACACGGGTCATCTCATCTAGAAACTCGCGCTTGCGCGTGCGCTTCGTCGACAGATCCAGACCAAGACCAAGCTGTGTCATCTCCCCGCTCCTTGAAGTATCCCCATCCCAGGATAGTTCACGCTCACGTCAGTGCCAGGACTTTTGCAGA
>DATEJU010000022.1:0-5658 GCA_035277805.1 Paraburkholderia sp.
GCTCGTGACCGGGTCCCGGCCTGGCTTCTTCGTGACGTAATTGACGACGCCGCCCGGCTGTGCAAAGCCGTACATGAAGCCGCCGAGCCCCTTGAGCAACTCGACGCGCTCGAGGTTCTCGTAGGGCATCGTGATGCCGTACGAGATGAACGGATTGCCGTCGATGCGAAAGCCGTTCTGCCAGTCGATGGGCAGGCCGCGAATCGTGATGTAGGTCGCCCACGCGCTATAGGCGTTGCTGTTGTCGGTGACCGAGGCGTCGCCGGCAAACACGTCGCCGAGCTTGTTCGCCAGGCGGTCGGCGAGATCATCGCCCGTGACCACGGTGGTCGAGAACGGCGTATCGAGCTGCGAGCGCGTGCCGAGCGCGCCGTTCGACACCGGCGTATCCAGATGCAGCGGCGAGTCGGTTACGGCCGCGGCGTTCACCTTCACGGCGGGCAGCGACTGCTCGGTGGCGGGCGGCGAGCCCCCCGAGGCGGCCCCATCGGGCGTCACGGCGTTCGCGCCGCTCGTGGGATTCGCCCGCGCAGCGGCGCCCTCGCCGGCCGCGGATTGGGCAAAGGCGGACTGGGCCGCGGCGGCAAACGCAAGCCAGGCGGCAATCCGCACTGGACGGTGGAGCCTGCGCCCCGTATGGCGTGTGGTTCGTTGATTGTTCATATCGACCAGGGTTGGGGGGCGCCTCTCGCCCGTGAATATAAATACGACTCATTCGCATTACATATCGGGCGGCATATTAGCAAAGCCTTTTGTCCTTTGAAAGCATCTGATGGAAATTTGTCAGGGTGCCCTGCGCGGCCCTGCGTCAATCCCCCCAACGGCCACAGGGTCTTTCGTATGAAGATTTTTCATTAAAAGCGCCGAAAGACATCGCCCTCGCGCGTGCTGCGTGCAGTGCGGCCAATCCCGCTCGCGCACCGATGCGCTAGGGCTTTTCCGCCCCTGCGCACCGATCTGGCCTCATGCATGCTGGGTCGGCGAAACCATTCGACATCCTTAGCATTGTGCGTTTCGCTCTTGCCATGGCCGGTCGAGTTTCCTATGATTCTCAAACACGAATCGTTCTCATTTGCATCGTGCGCACCGTGCAGCGCCGGTTCGGGCCAACGTTTCCTGCGCCCGGCACCGGTGTCAGCTGTGTGACTGTCCTTCCTGTCTTCGCCCATCGATGAGGTGTCTCAACATGGTCCTGTCCGGCCCGAGTGGAAACTCAATCATTAGCATGCCTAACGTCAAGCCGAAAACCGGTTCGCGCCCCGCGCCCGGCTCCCGCGTGCTCGACTTCATCGCCGTCGGCCTCGGCCCGTTCAATCTGAGCCTGGCGTGTCTTGCCGAGCCGATCCGCGACCTGCACGGTCTGTTCCTCGAACGCAACGAGGACTTCGACTGGCATCCCGGCATGCTGATCGACGACACCACGCTGCAAAACCCCTTTCTCGCGGACCTCGTGAGTCTCGCCGACCCGCAGAGCAAGTTCAGCTTCCTCAACTACTGCAAGCAGGAAGGCAAGCTCTACGCGTACTACATTCGCGAGCGCTTCTATCTGAGCCGCGCCGAATACAACCGCTACTGCAAATGGGTGATCCGCCAGCTTTCGAGCATCGCGTTCGGCTCGCAGGTGGAGCGCGTGGAATACGTGGAGCACGACGGCGGCGAAGGCCATTACGTCGTGAGCGGACGCCACGTGCGCACCGGCGCGCCGTTCGTGCACCGGGCGGCGCGCCTCGTGATCGGCGTGGGCTCGGTGCCGCAATTGCCGCCGTGCTGCGAAGACGCGCGAGTGCACTGCATCCACAGCGCGCACTACGTGGCCCGCAAGCGCGAGCTGCAAAAGAAGCGCTCGATTGCCGTGATCGGCAGCGGCCAGAGCGCCGCCGAGATTTTCTACGACCTGCTCAAGGAAAGCGACGAGCACGATTATTCGCTCACGTGGATCACGCGCTCGCCGCGTTTCTTCCAGATGGAGAACACCAAGCTCACGCTGGAGATGATCTCGCCCGACTACATCGACTACTTCTACAACCTGCCGGACAGCGTGCGCGAGAGCATCATCGCCAAGCAGGACAGTCTCTACAAAGGCGTGAACGCCTCGCTCATCAACCAGATCTACGACCTGCTCGACGACCGGCGCGCACGCGGCAGCAGCAATGCGCGGCTCATCACCAATTCGGAGCTGACCGGCTGCGATTACGACCAACGCGAAGCGCGCTTCCAGTTGCGCTTCGTGCAGCGCGACGAAGGCCTGCAGTACACGCATGCGACCGACGGCGCGATCTTCGCGACCGGCTATGGCCAGAACGTGCCGGGCTTCATCGACGGCATTCGCGAGCGCATCCGCTGGGACGACAAAGGCCGCTACCGGCTCTCGCGCAACTACGCGATCGACGTGAACGATTGCGACATCTTCGTGCAGAACGCCGGGCTGTACAGCCACGGCCTCACCAATCCGGACCTGGGCATGAGCTGCTATCGCAACTCCTGCATCCTGCGCGAGCTGACCGGCGTGGAGCACTACAAGATCGAGCGGCGCATCGCGCTGCAGGACTTCTCGGTGCCCGATACCGAAGCGTTCGTGAAAGCGCCGCTGGAGACGCAATGAATCTGCGCAATACCATCATTCTGATGACGACCTTCGCCGTCGTCAGCGACGCGATCCTGATCCCGTTCTATCCGCAGTTCTTCGCCGCGCGCTACGGCGTGACGAGCCCCGTGCACGCGGGCGCGTACGTAGCGTGCATCTCCATCGTCGTGATGCTCACGCTGCCCATCTGGGCGCGTATTGCGAAGCGTCTGGACGCCATGCATCTGCTCGTCTACACGCAATGCGCCGCCGGCGTGCTCTCGGTCGCGAGCTATTTCGCGGCCACCGTGCCGCTCTTCTGGGCGCTCTCGCTCGCGATGTTCATGTGCAAAAGCAGTTATCTGCTGATGTACCCGTACATGATGCGGCTCGAGGCGAAGGAGTCGCACGCGCATACCATCGGCGTGCTTTCCGTGGTCGTGCATTTCGGCGCGATCGCGGGCGCCGTGGCGGGCGGCCTCGTCATGCAGGTGTGGGACGCGCATCACTGCATCTTCGCGATGGCCGCGGGCGACTTCGTGCAGATGGCGATCTGCATGCACCTGATCCGCACGCATCGCATCGCGCGGCGCTGCCGCTTTTCGGCTGGCGCTTCGGCCGATAAAACCGGTCAAGCCCATGCGCATGCGGCCCGCCCCCGCCTGCGCGAACGCATGCCGATCCTGCGGCTCGCGCTGCTCATGCTCGCGTTCGACTTCTGCGTGTATCTGATCCGGCCGTTCATGTCGTCGTACTGGCAGGACGTGACCGGCTCGTCAAGCGAGCTCGCCTCGGGCCTCGTCTTCGCGATTCCAGGCATGGTCGCGCTCGCCGCGCTGCGCATCAACAAGCGCATCGCCGCGCGTGGCAAGCCGCTGCCCAACCACATGACCGCGAACCTGCTGCTATGCACCGCAGGCATGCTGCTGCAGGGCGTGGAGGCGCCGCTCGCGATCATCGCGGGCCGGGTCATGTTCGGCTGGGCGCTGTTCCAGATCGTCGTGAAGCTCGATGTGACGATGTTCGCGCTCAGCACGCCGGCCTCGTATGCCGCCGATTACAGCGTCATCAACTTCTTCCAGAACCTGGGCGTGCTGCTCGCTTCGTT
Source organism: Paraburkholderia sp. (assembly GCA_035277805.1). Classification (GTDB taxonomy): domain Bacteria; phylum Pseudomonadota; class Gammaproteobacteria; order Burkholderiales; family Burkholderiaceae; genus Paraburkholderia. The sequence continues at coordinate 3,672 of DATEJU010000022.1, forward strand.
CGCGGCGGGCGCAATCGTCGATACGACGGGGTTGAGGGCGCCGTTCTTCATCGCCTCGGCGGGCCTCCTGCTCACCGCGTTGCTGGGCGTCTGGCTGCTCGAGCGCCCGCGCGCCGATGCGACCGAGGCGTCCGATGCAACGCGCCAGCCCGCCGGGCACGCTCATTCCCGCAACCTCGCCGACTCAGGAGTCACCGCCCGTGCGAACTGACATTGTTGCCGAAGAAATCGCGCTGCATCGTGCGCCGCCGCGCGCCGCCAGCCGTGAGTCCCTTCCCAATCCGGAGACTCGCACCGCCAGCCTTGGCGGCTTCCAGATCCGCCCGCTCGATCCGGAGCGCGACGCGCCCACGCTCCACCGCTGGTTCGTCGAAGAGCGCGCCGCGTTCTGGAACATGCGCGACAAGAGCGTGGGCGAAGTGGCCGCGTTCTATCGGGCCATCGAAGACTCGGGGCACGCGCAAGCCTGGCTCGGCCTGCGGCACGGCGCGCCCGCTTTCCTCTTCGAGAGCTACGACCCGGCCCACGACGAAGCCGGCGAGCACTACGAGGTGCTCGCGGGCGACCTCGGCATGCACCTATTCGTGGGGCCTGCCAGGACGTCCATGCCCGGCTACACGCGCGGCGTCTTCCGCACGCTCATGACATTCCTGTTCGAGCGCCTGGGCGCCGAGCGCATCGTCGTGGAACCCGATGCGCGCAACACGCGCATTCATGCGCTCAATCGCGCGATGGGCTTCGTCTATGCCAAGGACGTGCCGTTCCGCGAAAAGACTGCTTCGCTCGCGTTCTGCACGCGGGCCGATTTCAACGCCACCATTCAACAGGACTTCTAAAAGGACGCCGCACCATGACCCAATTTATCGCCCAACCGTCGATGCAACACACCCTGCTCGCACCGCAAGAGGCGGCCGCGCATCTCACGCCCCAAGTCTGGTGCGCAGCCAACCGCATGCTGGTGCGCAAGGCCATCGCGGAGTATGCGCATGAACGCATCGTCGAGCCGCAGCGCACCGGCGACGCGGCAGGCAACGGCTACGCGCGCTACGAACTGAAATCCGACGACGGTGCGCGCCTCTACACATTCGAAGCCCGCCTGCTCGCGCTGCGCCACTGGAGCATCCGGCCCGAGACGATCGTTTGCACCCGTGACGGCGCCGAGCAAGCGCTCGATGCGCTCGCGTTCATCCTCGACGTAAAAGCGCGCCTCGGCATCAAGGAAGAGATGCTGCCGATCTATCTCGACGAGATCAGCAGCACGCTCTATGGCGCCGCGTACAAGGCCGTGAAAGCAGGCCCCGATACGCCCGAGCTGCTCAACGCCGACTTCCAGGCCATCGAAACCGCCATGAGCGAAGGACATCCGGGCTTTGTCGCCAACAACGGACGGCTCGGCTTCGACGCGGGCGACTATCGCGCGTTCGCACCGGAGGCGGCTTCGGCCATCCAGGTGATATGGCTCGCCGTGCACAAGGACAACGCCGCGTTTCATTGCGCCGAAGACCTCGACTACGAACAGCTCATGAATGAAGAGCTCGGCGCGCAGACCATCGCGCGCTACAAGGCCACCGTCGAGTCGCACGGCTGCAATTTCGACGACTACCACCTGATGCCCGCGCACCCGTGGCAGTGGTTCAACAAGCTCTCGATCGCGTTCGCGGCGTACGTGGCGACGAACCGCATCATCTGCCTTGGCTACGGCGACGACCGCTATCTCGCCCAGCAATCGATCCGCACGTTCTTCAACGTCTCGGACCGTTCGAAGCGCTACGTGAAGACGTCACTGTCGATCCTCAACATGGGCTTCATGCGCGGCCTCTCGCCCTATTACATGTCGGGCACGCCCGCCATCAACGACTTCATCAAGGGCATGGTCGCGAACGACCCGTATCTGCAGAGCAAGGGCTTCACGATCTTGCGCGAAGTGGCGTCGATGGGCTTTCGCAACCGCTATTACGAAGCGGCCGTCCAGGCGGATACGCCCTAC
>DATEJU010000023.1:0-9492 GCA_035277805.1 Paraburkholderia sp.
CTGATGCACCCGCTCACGATCCTCTCGACGCTGCCCTCGGCCGGCGTGGGCGCGCTGATCGCGCTGCTCGCCACGCATACGCAGCTCTCGATCATCGCGCTCGTGGGCGTGATCCTGCTGATCGGCATCGTGAAGAAGAACGCGATCATGATGATCGACTTCGCGATCACCGAAGAGCGCGAACGCAAGCTGCCCGCGAGCGAGGCCATCATGCGTGCGTGCCTGATCCGCTTCCGGCCGATCATGATGACGACGAGCGCCGCCATTCTCGGCGCGCTGCCGCTCGTGTTCGGCTCGGGCTACGGATCGGAATTCCGCAAGCCGCTCGGCATCTCCATCATCGGCGGCCTGATCTTCAGCCAGATGCTCACGCTCTATACGACGCCCGTCATTTATCTGTGGCTCGACCGGGCCTATCAACGCTTGCGTCCTCGCAAGAAGGCAGCATGACCATGACACCTGCGTTCCTCTTTGCGCGGTCTTCTCACCGCGGTCTCGAGCGGCCGCGCTCGAGGCTGCGCCGCTGTGCGGCGGCGCTTGCGCTGACGTCGCTCGCGGGCTGCGCGGTCGGGCCGGATTATCACAAGCCCACCGTGGAAGTGCCAACTTCGTTCAAGGAAGGCGTGGACTGGCAGCGTGCGCAGGCCAACCCGCAGGCGTCGCTCTCGAGCAGTTGGTGGACCGTCTACGACGACCCCGCGCTCACGCAGCTCGTCGAGCAGTCGCTCGAGGCGAACCAGTCGATCGTCGCGGCCGAGGCCGCCTACCGGCTCGCGCAGGCCACCGTGGACGCGAGCGTGGCGAGCCTCTTTCCCGTGGTCACGGCCGGCATGTCGGCCACGCGCAGCGGCACGGGCAAGAACGCCGCAACGGGCGGCGTCAGTGCGACGACAGGCAGCGTGCCCGGCGTGCGCAACAGCATCAGCGTGAACGTGGCGGCCAGTTGGGAGCCGGACCTGTGGGGGCAAATCCGCCGCGAGATCGAATCGAGCAAGGCGAGCGCGCAAGCCTCCGACGCGCAGCTCGCGGGCGAGCGCCTGTCGATCGCGGCGAGCGTAGCCGACGATTACTTCGCACTGCGTCAGGCCGATATCGACATCGCCTCGCTCAAGCAGCAACAGGCCATCGACACGCGCCTGCTCGACATCACGCGCGCGGCCTATGCGCAGGGCACGGCCTCGAACGACGACGTGCTCGCCGCACAGGACACGCTGGAGCTCGCGGTGGCGGCGTTGCAGAGCACCGAAACGGCGCGCGAGCAGGACGAGCACGCGATTGCCGTGCTGATCGGCAAGCCGCCTGCGAGCTTCACGCTGGCGCCGCGCGAGGACTATGCGTTCAACACGCCGACGGTGCCGCTCGCGCTGCCCTCGCAATTGCTGGAGCGCCGGCCCGACGTCGTGCAGGCCGAACGCACGGCGGCGGCGGCCAACGCGAAAATCGGCGTGGCCGAAGCCGCGTTTTTCCCGGTGCTCGATCTTGGCGTGCAAGGCGGCTTCGAGCACAACACGTTCGCGCATTTGTTTTCGATGCCGAGCCGCGTCTGGACGCTCGGCCCGGAACTCGCCGCGACGCTCTTCGACGCGGGCGCGCGCTCGGCCGCCGTGCACCAGGCGCGGGCGTCCTATGACGAGGCGGTCGCCAATTACCGGCAAGCCGTGCTGGGCGCGTTCCAGAACGTCGAGGACAGCCTCTCTTCATGGAACCATCTCGCGCAGCAAGAAACCGCTTATGCGCACATTTATCGGCGCAATCAAGCCTTGTTCGCGAGCACGCAGGCGCAGTTGAATGCGGGCACGGCGAGCGAGCAAGGCCTGCTGACCCAGCAGCTCACGTTGCTGCAGGCAGCGCAAAGCCTCAAGGATACGCAGGCGCTGCAGATGCAAAGCAGCGTCGCGTTGATCAAGAATCTCGGCGGCGGCTGGCAGGAGGATGAAAAGCAGGCACCGGCTGTGGCAGGCGCCAATCCGGTTGAGGGTGACAATAACGGCGGCAATAAGATCGCACAGTAACCGGCGATTCGGCTAGGGCAACCGTACTGGGTGATGGACTCGTGGATGCGAGATTGCGCACCCACCCGTTCCCGGTCATCCGATGACGCGGCGCCGCACAACTTCGTGCGTGCGCCAACCAACACATAAAATATGCCTCCAACTGGCCGCTTTCGTTAGAATCTGTTGTCGTCGAGGCAAATAGCATTGTTGCAGCGGTATTCAGGCACCCATACCGCTCACATTAATCATCCTTTACTGGAGGCGAGCATGCCAGGTTTACTTCCCCAGGTCGACCGCGACGGACTCCTCGAATATTCGGTGGTGTACACCGACCGCTCGATCAATCATATGTCGCAGCGCTTTCAGGGCGTCATGCGCGACATCTCCGAGGTCCTCAAAAAAGTCTACAACGCGAAAGCGGCCGTCATCGTCCCGGGCAGCGGCACGTTCGGCATGGAAGCCGTGGCGCGGCAGTTCGCGACGAACAAGAAGTGCCTGGTCATCCGCAATGGCTGGTTCAGTTTCCGCTGGTCGCAGATTTTCGACATGGGCAGCATTCCGTCCCAATCGATCGTGTTGAAGGCGCGTCCGGTCGAACAAGGCAGGCAGGCCGCCTATGCACCGGCCCCGATCGAAGCAGTGGTCGCCGCGATCGAGGAAAACAAGCCGGATCTGGTTTTTGCACCGCATGTCGAAACCGCATCCGGGATGATGCTGCCCGATGGCTATTTACGCGCGGTGGCCGACGCCGTGCATGCCGTGGGCGGCATGTTCGTACTCGATTGCATCGCCTCCGGCACGATCTGGGTCGACATGCAGGCCACCGGCGTCGACGTTTTGATCAGCGCGCCGCAAAAGGGATGGAGCGCTTCGCCGTGCTGCGCCATGGTCATGCTCAGCGCGCTCGCCCGCGAAAGAATCGACGCAACCACCAGCACCAGCTTCGCCTGCGATCTTCGCAAGTGGCTGCAGATCATGGAAGCCTACGAGAACGGCGGGTTTGCCTACCATGCCACGATGCCCACCGACAGTCTCGCGACGCTGCGCGACGTGATGAAGGAAACCGAGGCATACGGCTTCGAGAAAGTGAGAGCGGAGCAGCTCGAACTCGGCAAGCGCATTCGCTCGCTCCTCGTTGCCAAAGGTTTCAGAAGCGTGGCGGCCGAAGGTTTCGAGGCACCGGGCGTCGTGGTCAGCTACACGGACGACGACGGTATCCAATCCGGCAAGAAGTTCGTCGATGCCGGCTTGCAAATCGCGGCCGGCGTTCCGTTGCAATGCGACGAGCCGGAAGACTTCAAGACTTTCCGCGTCGGCTTGTTCGGCCTCGACAAGCTGCATGACGTGGAAGGCGCGCTCGCCCGGTTCGCCAAGGCACTGGAGCGCATTGTCCAGGGCGATTTTCCGGAGCTTGCGCGCATGACTCACCCCTGAACGGAGGCCGTCTCCACGTCGGCCTCCATTTCAGCCCACTCGAGCGCCACCCACATCGCGAACAGGAAGAACGGCATCACGAGTCCCGTGCCGATCAGCGGCGCGATGCCCACCCCACGCAACCCCGTTTACCCGTAGACGAACGCCATCGCGCCGCCGCGCGCGGATGTCCAATAAGGATGGCTTCCGTACGGCGACACGTGGCCCCGCATTTGCTACTTTGCTTGCGATTGCCATATCTCGTATGGCAATCGGCCCTTTGGGCACAACAGCCATGTGCCCATTGTTCTTCGAGCCCGCCATATCGCCCTGATTGGCGGGTTCTTTTTTTGCTTCATCGCGCTTTCACGCGGCGCACGGCCGTGGATCGGCACGGCTGTCGCGAGTCGTGATCACGCGAATGAAACGCAACCATCCTTATAGTCTGATTGAAGAAAAGCTTGCTCAGTGTGGGCCTGCTTTTCAAGGAAGTTGCGTTCCGCATCCGCGATTTCTATGCTTTTTGCACAACCTCCAAGGAGGTCGATCATGGTGGCCTTTAAGAACCGATATCTGTTCGCGTTTTCCGGGGTCCTCCTCGTTGCCTGCGCACCTGTGCGACCTCAATCCGATTCGGCGCAAGCGGCGCCTTCCAGCACCGCGCCAGGTGCGCAGCCCGCCGCACCGCTGGCATCCAACGCTCCCCCCACGAATCCGGCTGCATCGCAAACGATGCTCTATTACGTTTGCGGCAAACCCGGGATCGATACGCACGCGAAATCGCCCGCCCAAGGACACCCGTTCAACATGGCCGTTTCGTTCGTCTCCGCGTCGAACGGCGCGCCGCTTTCCAACGTTGCCGTCAAGGTGAGACGGCACGGCCGTGTGTTGATGGACTTCGTGGCTCAAGGTCCTCAGTGTCTGTTCGCGGTGCCCGAGGCCGACTACCGGATCGAAGGCACGTATCGCGGCGAAATGAAGTTCGAGATCGTGCAGACCGGCACCATGAACGCCCAGCTCAAGTGGTAGGCGAACAGGAATCGTAGCGGGCACTGTGCATGCGCACACTTACGTCGCGCATCGCCAGATTGCGCCGGGCGAGATGGCGGCTTGTGGCCCAACGAAAGAGAAGACGCGTTCCATGACGACATCGAACCAGCCGGAACGAGAGTCGGACGAAGCGTTGGAGCCCGGCCGCGACGGCGCCGAAAGCAGGAACGATCCCGAGCGCCTCACCAGCGGCGCATGGATCAGCCTCGCGATGAGTCTCGCGTTCTTTCTGACCATGGTCGCGATTGGCGTGAAGTATGACGTCGCACACCATCCTCGCAGCAAGCCCGTCGAGTCCGGACGTCCCGCGTTCGCGAGTCCGCTGGCGAACGCGTCCACGCCGGCACTGACACCGGCGGCAGCGGTCACGGCCACGTCCAATCCTTCCATGGACGATCCCGATACCTTGCTCGCCCGCGCGCACCGGTGCGAGAGCGCCGGGCAATGGGATTGCGTGATCGAAGCGACCAGCGGCGTCATCGCGCAACGCGGCAATACGCCGGAAACGAAAGCGCTGCTGGCACAGGCCATGATCAAGGGCGGATGGGTGCCGGGCAACGCGCCGAAACCCGCGATAAATGGCGATACGCGCAGCGTGCGCGAAGTCTCCACCCTGCCACCGGAACCGAAGCGCCCCAACCGGCACGTGCGTCGACACACCGTTCGCTCCTCCTTGCGCTACACCGCTGCGAACCACTCCGCCTCCTCCGGCGACTTCTCGGACATTTACCGGCACTGAAAGCGCTTTCACCAGCACGAAACAACTGATAAATGATCTCGTGTAAAAAATAGATCGGATACCTATCTATCGGCCAGATTCTCCCTGCCGGGGAAACCGGCGATACCGCCGCAAGCTTCGACGACATCCGGCCCGCATGTCGCGCAACGCAGCGCCGCCACGAACGACCCATGGTGTCCATATGCATCAATATACGAACAGTGTCTGCGCCTCACGGGTGTTGCATAATGGCCTCGCGACACCCGTTCGCCATTTTCTTCAAGCCACCTGTTTCAAGGGAACAAAGGCGCAGCGTCGGTTCGGCCTCACGCCATGGCGCCAGCCTTCCGTTCCATTGTCTGTGCCGATGCACTATCGAGCCTGGTCGTGATTCATCGTTCGGCGTTTTGACCTTGCAAGCCAGGTTTCAAGTTTCTTGCCAACGGCTTTCCATTAATCGTCGTGCGATGCTGTTATGCAAGCATGCAATGTTGTTTATCCCTTTTACGGCACCCCCGCCGAATCAATCAAAATTGGAGACAGACATGCTCAACCCTCGCGAATTCGCTACCCTCATGCTCGTTAAGGATTCTCCTGACCAGATCGATCTCACACGCGAGGAGTTGGACGTCTTGCTCGAACGCCAGCTGATTTCCATGGAACAGCTCGCGTCCGGAAGCCAACGTCCAGGCCTGACCGACGACGGAAGCTCGCTGCTGCAAAACATCGCGCGAGTGCACTGAGCGCGTCGTGCGCTCCGGTTGTCGCATTCACTCCACTTCTTGCCCACAGGAGTTTCACCATGCAAGCGGCGAGCGCACGCGCGCGATGCTCAAGGACTTCGCGAAGAGTGCGCCGCAGGGCTCGGAGTCCATCGTGGCCGCGCTGGACTCGGCAATCAGCGCCGCTCACGAGCTCTACGGATCGTTGCAGCGATCCGGGCAACAGGCCGTCGAGGTCGCCCGAACCAACATCGACATGGCGACCGCCGCCGCGTCGAAGTCGGCGAAGCACGCCATCGATCCGGTGGTGCGAGCGACAAAGCGCTGAGCGAAAAGATGTGCAAAGCGGAGCGCGGCTCATAAGCGCGCGCTGCCCCGGCATTTCGCGCAAGCGCGCAACAGGTGGCTGGGCGCTTCGAGCGCTCGCTCGCCGCGCTCGCTCAACCCGCATCGCGCAGGGGAGCGCAGATGCTTTCAATGAGCGCGCCGAGTTGCGCGGCGGTAAACGGCTTGCGCAGGGCCGCGCATTCGAATCCGGTTTCCTCGGCAGGGGGCGCCTCGTTGCCCGAAGCGAATATCACGTTCAGCCGCGGGTACCGCCGCAGCGCAGCGCTTGCGAGATCGATGCCCGAGCCGCTGCGCAGGACGATGTCGGTAATGAGCACCTGCGCGGCCTGCTCCTCCAGGGCGCGCAGCGCCTCTTGCTCGTCGCACGCCTGGCGCACGTCGTAGCCCATTTCCGCGAGCAGCTCGCTCACGGCTTCGCGAGAAGCGGTTTCGTCGTCGACCAACAGGATCGATATCGGCGTCGATAATTTCCCCGCACTTGCGGAGGCGGCGGAATCCGGCTGCCCGCCGGCACGTTCTTTCGCGTCGCGCTGACCCAGCACGTGCCGTATCTTGCCTGCGAGCTGCGCGCGGCTATACGGCTTGCTCAGCAGATGCACGCCCTCGTCGAGGCGGCCGCCGTGCACGATGGCGTTCTCCGCGTACCCGGACGTGAAGAGCACCTCGAGGCCGGGCACCTCGCGCGCCGCCATGCGGGCCAGCTCCGTGCTGCGCAACGGGCCCGGCATCACGACATCGGAAAACAGCAGATCGATCTTCACGCCGCTTTTCACGATCACCATGGCGCTTTGCGCATCGTCCGCCTTGAGCACGGTATAGCCGAGCTCGCTGAGCGTTTCGACCACGGCCGATCGAACGTAGCCGTCGTCCTCGACGACGAGGATGGTTTCCGTGCCGCCTTCGATGCGCGCGGGTGGTTCCGGCTCGACCTCCATGACGCGCTCGGTCGATCTGGGCAGCCAGACCTTGACCGTCGTTCCATGCCCAGGCTCGCTGTAGATGCGCATGTCGCCGCCGCTTTGCTTGATGAAGCCGTAGGCCATGCTCAAGCCGAGCCCCGTGCCCTCGCCTTCGGGCTTGGTGCTGAAGTACGGCTCGAGCGCGCGTTCGAGCACTTCGCGCCGCATGCCCGTGCCGGTATCGGTGATCGCGAGCAGCACGTAGTGTCCCTCGGCAAGATCGGCCGCCAGCGTGCTGCCATGCGCGTCGAGCGTCGCGTTGGAGAGCTCCACCGTCAGCTTGCCGCCCTCGGGCATGGCATCGCGCCCGTTGATGGCGAGATTGAGCACCACGCTCTCCAGTCGATTGGGATCGACGAGCGTATTCCAGAGGCCGCTGGAAACGGCGGTCCGCACTTCGATCAATTCGCCCAGGGCGCGCCGCAGCATGTCCTCCATCTTGCCCATCATGGCCGAGAGATTCACCACGCGAGGCTCGAGCGGCTGGCGGCGGCCGAATGCGAGCAGTTGCGAGGCGAGCCTCGCGCCGTGCTCCACGGCGTCGATGGCTTTCGAAAGACGCTCGCGCGACGCGGGATCGTGCCCGTGGCGCCGCTCGAGCAGTTCCAGGTTGCCGCGCAGCACCTGCAGGACGTTGTTGAAATTGTGGGCCACGCCCCCGGTGAGCTTGCCGATCGCTTCCATCTTTTGCGCCTGCAGCAGCGCGGCGCGCGCATGCTCGAGCTGCTCCTGAGCGGCCTTCTGCGCGGTGACATCGCGCGTGATCTTCGCATAGCCTACGAGCTTGCCGCGCTCGTCGCGGATCGCGTCGATCACGACGTTGGCCCAGAAGCGGCTGCCGTCCTTGTGCAGGCGCCAGCCCTCGGTCTCGTAGCGCCCTTCCTGCGCGGCGATCTGCAAACCGCGCTCCGGCAATCCCTGTTCGACATCCTCGGGCGTGTAAAAGCGCCGGAAATGCGTGCCGATCACTTCGCTCGCCTCATAGCCCTTGATACGCGCCGCGCCCAGATTCCAGTTCGTCACCTCGCCTTCGGGCGAGAGCATGAAGATCGCATAGTCCGTGACGCCCTGCACGAGCAGCCGGAACTTGCGCTCGTTTTCGCGCAGCGCATCGTAGGCGAGCCGTTTGGGGGTCTCGTCGCGCACGATCTTGGCAAATCCGCCGAGCGTGCCGTCCTGCGCGAACAGCGGCGTAATCAGGATGCTGGCCCAGAAGCGCGCGCCGCTCTTGCGGATGCGCCACGCCTCGGTGGCGAACTGGCCTTCGTCGCGCGCCTTCTGCAACACCGTCGCCGGTACGCCCGCCTCCCTGTCTTCGCGCGGATAGAAGACCGAAAAGTGCTGCCCGATGATCTCGGCCGCGCTGTAGCCCTTGATGCGCGCAGCCCCCGCGTTCCAGCTCGCCACTTCGCCCGTCTGCGTCAAGCGAAAAATCGCATACTCGGAGGTGCGCGCGACCAGTGCTTTCTCCCAGCCGCCTTCCCACTCGGGCCGTGCCTGATTCATGCGATTCTCCTTGAGCGCCTTCGTTCACCGTGCGAATCGCGCCGTTTCCGGACCTGGCGATGGGGTTCTACCGATGTGGCTCCACCGATGGGGTTCCACGATGGACGCCTGCTGGCCTGGCCGGTCGCGACGTACAGACGGACAGACCGGTCCGGCCGATCCTGTCGATCCGGTCGATCTGTTCAATGAGCGGCACGCGTGCATATGAAGTAGCTCGCGCAATTGCCATTCCGCGCGAGCTGAAGATTCGCGTGCTGCGCAGCGGCGCGTGCCATGCGCACGACGCACGATGCGGGGGCACGACGCCCATCTTGCCACGCTGGGCATATTGGTTGCTCGAACGAGTCCGAGCCGCGCGATAGTCGATTCGCGCATGACGCGTAATCGCTACAAGCCACCTCGAACCTGAAATTCCGCAATAGGGCATCTGCCAGATTCTATGGATTGCAAACTAAATTCTGAATTGATGTTGTTTCGGGGCACGCGCAGGGGCGTGCCCACCGAGAACAGCGAGATGACGAGCCAGGCCTCGGCGATCACCGCGATCAGGACGAGCGTGTGAGCGCCACGAACATCAGCAGCGCGCCGACGAGCAAGAACCACAGCGCTTCTTCCGCCACCCAGCCTCGTGGGTTCGTTGGGACTAGTACAACATCCCGTAAATAGATTGAATAAATAGTTGCCTCGGATATCATGGTGGGATGAGCCGAGGCCGCCAAGCAACGCCAGTGAAGCTGGCGAATAAAGAACGACAAGAACTGCTCTCGCTAATCGAGCGGAAG
>DATEJU010000024.1:0-13118 GCA_035277805.1 Paraburkholderia sp.
GCGCAGCGATTGCGCGCAGCCCTTGCCCACGTCGCCGTAGCCGGCCACGACCGCGATCTTGCCCGCGATCATCACGTCGGTCGCGCGCTTGATGCCGTCGACGAGCGACTCGCGGCAGCCGTACAGGTTGTCGAACTTCGACTTGGTGACCGAGTCGTTCACGTTGATCGCCGGGAACGGCAGACGGCCTTCCTTCTCCATCTGGTAGAGGCGGTGCACACCGGTCGTGGTCTCTTCCGTCACGCCCTGGATGTGCGAGAGGCGCTTCGAGTACCACTGCGGATCGACGTCGAGGTGCGCGGCAATCGACTTGTAGAGCGCGACTTCCTCTTCGTTGGTGGGCCTCGCGATGACCGAGCGGTCCTTTTCGGCCTTCGAGCCGAGGATCAGCAGGAGCGTGGCGTCGCCGCCGTCGTCGAGGATCATGTTGGCGAACTCGCCGTTCGGCCATTCGAAGATGCGGTGCGAGAACTCCCAGTATTCGTCGAGCGATTCGCCCTTGAACGCGAACACGGGCGTGCCGCCGTTCGCGATCGCGGCGGCGGCGTGGTCTTGCGTCGAGAAGATGTTGCACGAGGCCCAGCGCACTTCGGCGCCGAGCGCCTTCAGGGTCTCGATCAGCACGCCGGTCTGGATCGTCATGTGGAGCGAGCCCGCGATGCGCGCGCCCTTGAGCGGCTGCTGCGCCTTGTACTCTTCGCGGATCTGCACGAGACCGGGCATTTCGGTTTCGGCGATGTCGAGCTCCTTGCGGCCCCAGCCGGCAAGCGCCATGTCGGCGACGACGAAATCTTTGGCTTGATCCTGCGGAATTGCGGCGTTCATCACGCCCTCCTTTCTAAAAGTGACTAGAAATTAAAGACGTGAGCGCCGTTTCAGTGCGGCGAATTCGCGGCATCGAGCCCTCGAATCGACCGTATTGAGCGCCTTCGAGCCTGGCAGGTTACAGAAAACCCGTCGCAACGCTCCTCGAAGACGAGGCGTGATTGTAGCAAAACGAGATGGCGCCCGCGCGGCGCAACTGTCGGAAGTCGTCGTGCGGCGCGGCCTGACGCGTGCGGATTCAGCGATCCGGCTGCGCCAGGTCGAGCGCGCGCATCTGGCGCACGCTTTCGCGCGCGCCGTCGAGAAAGGCCTGCGAGCAGCGCACCGTTTCGGCCGTCGAGGCCGGGTCTGTTTCGGTGAAGCCCATCTGGCTGTTCAGAAAGCGCTCCGCATGAATGCCGGTGTGGTAATGCATGCGCACCTGCTTCGCGCCAGTGAAGCGGCGCTGTCCGAAGATCTCGCGCAGCGTCCACGAAAACGCGCCATCTTCGCCGCCGTTACGGCGGAAGAACTCGTCCATCGGAAAACCGCCCAGCGCGAGATAGGCGCTGCGGCGGATCACGAGGCTGCTCGGCACGGTGTTGCTGAGCACGGCGGCGCATTTCTCGAAATCGGGATGCTTCGTCAGCCGCTCGGGAAACCCCACGTAGTCGACGTCGAGACGGATCGCCGCTTCGTGCGGGTGCTGTTCGAGGTGCGCTTGAGCCGCGGCCAGCGCGCCGGGCAGGTATTCGTCGTCGGCGTCGAGGAAGGCGAGGAGCGGCGTTGCCGCGTGAAGCGCCGCCCAGTTGCGCGCGCGCGCCGCGCCGCCGTTGCTCGCCACCTGCAGGAGCCGCACGCGTGCGTCGCGCATGGCGAAGACGCGGGTGATGGACGCCGAGGCGTCGGACGAGGCGTCGACGACGACGAGGATCTGGGCGGCTTCGGATTGCGCGAGACAGCTCTCCAGCGCGCGTGCAAGCGTGGCGGCGCCGTTGAAGCACGGGATGATGATCGAAATGGGAGACATGAAACACAGCGACAATGGACCGCATGATCCGCGGCAACAGGCGGGATCATAGGCGTATCGCAACATCGTGAAATTCTGCGTGGCCGCGACGCAACGGCACACCCCTGGCAGATGGGGAGGAGCGGCCCGACGGATGGCCGCCCCACCGCCCGCAGCCCGCTTAAATCGGCAGGAAACCGAGCGCCGGCGCGAGCAGCACCATCACCACGCCCGCAATCATCATCGTGAGGCTCGCGACCACACCCTCCTCGCTGCCGAGCTCGCGCGCCTTCGCGGTGCCCACGCCGTGCGCCGCCGCGCCGAACAGCGCGCCGCGCGCGAGCCGCGTGCGCAGCGGCACCACGCCGAGCACCAGTTCGCCGAACAGCATGCCGCACACGCCCGTGGCGATCACGAAGAGCGCGGTGAGGTCGCGCGGCGCGTGAATCTTGTCGGAGACCGCGAGCGCGAACGGCGTGGAGACCGAGCGCGTCATCAGGCTGCGCTGCAATTCGGGCGACAGATGCAGGAGCTTGGCGAGCGCGAGCGAGCCGCCCACGGCCACCACGATGCCCACCGTCACGCCCACCGCCAGCGAGATCCAGTGACGCTTGAGCAGTTCGCGGTATTCGTAGATCGGCACAGCGAACGCAACGGTGGCCGGGCCGAGCAGCCACATGAGCCAGCGTGTGTCCTGGAAGTAGACGGGATAGGGAATGTGCAGCGCAAGCACGATCGCGCCGAGCACGGCCGGCACCGCGACGAGCGGCGTGAGCCACGGCGAGCGAAAGCGCGCGTAGAGCGCCTTCGAGGCGAAATAGAGCGCCACCGTGAGGATGAAGCAGCCGGCGGCGATCAGCCGCGAGGCGTCGTCGGCGAACAGGGACGCGTAAAACGGGTTCATGACGGGATCATCCTTGCCATTCGGGCATCAGGAGCATCAGGTGCATCAAGCGCGTTGAAGTGGACGCGACGCTCAGGCCCGCGCCACGTGACGCGAGTGGCGCACGCGGCGCAGCGCGAGGCGGCGCTCCAGCCGCGCGGCCTGCTCCACGGCGAAGGCCACGGCCACCATCACCATCAGCGTGCCGCCGGCCACTACGAGCGCGAGGCGCCAGCCGTCGGCGCGAAAGAGGCCGCCGTACTGCACCGCCGCCACGGCGGCAGGGATGAAGAACAGCAGCATGTCGGAGAGCAGCCAGTCCGCACCCGCCTTCACCCAGCGCGGCGTCACGCCGCCGCAGAACAGCAGCACCAGCAGCAGCACGAGTCCCACCACGCCGCCCGGCACCGGCAGATGCGCGGCGCGCACGAGCGCGTCGGCGGCGAACCAGACCCCTGCAAGCAACGCCGACTGCGCCGCAATCCGGCCGACGCGCGCCAGCCCGCCCGTTTGCGGGGTCCGTGCGGAGGTGTTCGGAGCGGTCATGGCAAACCCTAAGTGACAATGGAATGGAAGTCAGTATAGGGTGCGGCGCAGCATAAATAAAATGACTTAGGCTTATCGAGTACATTCCATAATGGAATGCGATAGCCTTGCGAATATCGAGTTGGGAGACAACGACTATGGAATTGCGCGCGCTTCGCTATTTCATCGAGGTCGTGCGGCAGCAGAGCTTCACTGCCGCCGCCGAACAGCTGCACGTGACACAGCCCACCATCAGCAAGATGGTGAAGGCGCTCGAGGACGAAACCGGCACCCCGCTGCTCTTGCGCGACGCGCGTCAGATGGTGCTCACCGACGCCGGGCGCATCGTCTATCAGCGCGGCCAGGACGTTCTCGCCGCGCACGCGCAACTGCAGGCCGAGCTCGCCGATCTGGGCACGCTCGGGCGCGGCGAGCTCACCATCGGCATTCCGCCGATGGGCGGCTCGCTTTTCACACCCGCCATCGCCGAATTCCGCCAGCGCTATCCGAAGATCGAGCTCAAGCTCTTCGAGCAGGGCTCGCGTGCGATCGAGGCCGCGCTCATCTCCGGCGAGCTCGAGCTGGGCGGCGTGCTGCTGCCCGTCGATCCGGAGCAGATCGACGTGCTGCCGATCTCGCACGAGCTTCTCTGGCTGGTCGCGCCACGCGGCTCGCGCTGGGACGGCGCGCAAAGCGTGCCGCTTGCCGAGCTCGCCGGCGAGCCGTTCGTGTTCTACGGCGAGAGCCTCGCGCTGAACGACGTCGTGCTCGCCGCGTGCCGCACGGCGGGCTTCACGCCGCAGATCGTGGGCCGCAGCGGCCACTGGGACCTGATGGCGGCGCTCGTGCTCGCGGGTGTGGGCATTGCGCTGCTGCCCGCGCCGTATGGGCGCCGCCTCGACGCGGCGCGCTTCACCTGCCTGCCCGTCACCGAACCGCAGGTGCCCTGGGACATGGCCATCGGCTGGAAGCGCAGTGGCTATCTTTCGCACGCGGCGCGCGCGTGGCTCAAAGTGGCGCGCGAGGAATTCGGCAAGCCGTCCACCTTCCTCGACGACTTCGTGCGCCCGCCCGGTCTCGAAAAGCCGGCCGCGCAAGCGTGAAGCGCTGATGGATCGGCGCCAGCGGCGGCGCAATGCAAAAAGCCGTCCGGCTCGCACCGAACGGCTTTTTTACGCGCTTTCAGGTGGTCTCTCGCGTGCTGCGCGCCGCGTAATACGCTATGCGCGTGATGCTTACTGCTGTGCTACGAACTCGATGCGTCGATTATGAAAGCGGCCGCCTTCGGTGTCGTTGCTGTCGACCGGCTGCGCGTCGCCGTAACCCTCGGCGCCGAGCGTGGACGCCTTCACGCCTTGCGCGACCAGGTAGGTGCGCACGGCTTGCGCGCGGCGCTTCGAGAGCGCGAGGTTGTCCGACTTGTTGCCGACGTTATCCGAATAGCCGGCAATGCCGATCTTGACCGGCTTGCCTTCCTTCGCGCAGGCGTTGAGCACCTTGGCCGACTGGCGCAGGTCTTCGCCCGCCGACGCCGGAATCGTCACGCTGCCGGTCGCGAAGTTCACCACCTGCAGGTTGAAGACCTTCACGATGTCGGCGGACGCGCACGTGCTGTCCGGGCCGAACAGGCCCTTCACGGCGTCGCGGAATGACTGCGTGGCATCGGCCACGGCCTTCTGCACGTTGAACACGCCAATGTCGAAGCCCGAGCCGAACAGCGCCTTGAGCTTGTCGAGCCAGCCGAGCTTTGCGTCCGCGGCGGCACCGCTCAGCTCGACGTGCGAGCCGTCGATCTTCACTTCGGCGCCGGGCAGCGCGAGCAGCGGCAGCAGGCTGTCGAGATGCGCGAGCCATGCGGCGGGCCTGGTTGCGGCGTCGACCTTCACGTCGGCGTTGAACTTGCCTGCGCCGAACTGCTTCGTGAGCGCCTCGATGAGCTGCGCCTTCTCGGCTTCGGTGCCCACCGTCGCGGTGAGCGTCGGTACGCCGGCCTTGTCGACCGTGAACGAGACGTGCGAGTCCTGAGCCGGCGCGGGCGGCGCGTCGCTCGCCGACGAGGCCGCGGCGGCAATCGAAGCAACCGACGCTGCCGACGCTGCCGATGCAGCCGATGCAGCCGATGCAGCCGCCGCCGGCGTGGCGTCCGAAGCCTGCGAAGCCGCAACGGCAACGACGGCACTCGCGTCCGAGGCGGCCTCGGCCGCCGGCGCGTTCGCGTCGGACGCAACGCCCGACGCAACGCTGGAAGCCGCTTGCGCCTGCTTATCCTGCGCGGCGTCATCGCGATTGCACGAGCGCAGCGCGAAGAACGCGATGAACAGCGCGATGGCGGCGAGCAGCCACCACAGCCATCCATGCCCGCGCTTCGCGGGCTCGACCGGCGCCGGCGCGTGATGCACGGTGGTGGAGGTCTGCGCCGGCGCGGAGGCCGAGATCGGACGCTCGCGCGGCTGCGCGTGATCCAGATGCGTCGAGACCTCTTTCAGGCGCGTGAGAATCGAGTCGGCGAAAGTGGCCGCGGTGCCAAGGCCGACCGCATGCGCGAGGCGGTCGGTGAGGCTCGCATTGACCGACGAGAGTTGATGGCCGAGCAGCGTAGGCAGTTGTCCGGCGGCGCCCTGCGAAGCCGTGAAGTGCTGCTTCAGAATGCCCATGATCGTCGCGCCGACCACGCCCGTCAGCGAGAAGGCCGTCGATGGCGCCGCGCCGGTTTGCGCGGACACCGCGTCGGCGAGTGCGCCGACGTTGACGCCCACGGCCTTCTGGATCAGCTCGCGGCCCGCGGTTTCGAGCTGGCTCAGGCCTGAGGTGCTCGAGAGCAGCTCGGGCAGTTGCTTGCCGATCAGCGCGTTGACGTCCGGCGACATGATGGCGGAAAAGAGGCCGCGCGCGCCTTCGGGCGTGCTGCCGCGATGCATGATCGCGGCGACGATAGCCGGAGCGGCGGCACTCGTGACCTTGCGGGTGAGATCGGGCGTGAGGCCGAAGCGGCCGGCGAGCGTGCGCACGGCATCGTCGCTCAGGACCGTTTCCAGCAAATGAAAGACGTTGATGCTCATCGAGCGGTTCCTCCTGTTCGCGGACGCGCCAACTGACACGCCCAGGTGCCGCGCGATTATAGGGAGTCCGAAATCTCGAAAATACGGTGTGCATCTGTGCCGCACACTCTTTGACGAAATCCTTTCGATTAGGGTCTTTCTTCGTCAATGCATTGTCAATTTGCAGGAAAGTGACAAATCTCGCGTCAGGCGATGACGGTTGCGCCATGCGTCGTGGTGCCAGCACACCGGCTCGCAGCGATAAAGTCGGCCGCGCGCTCGCCGATCATCACCGTCGGTGCGTTGGTGTTGCCGCCGATCAGCGTCGGCATGACCGAAGCGTCGGCGATACGCAGATGCGTCACGCCGCGCACGCGCAACTGCGTATCGACGACCGAGCGCGCGTCGCCGCCCATGCGGCAGGTCGCGACGGGGTGATAGATCGTGTCGGCGTGCGCCGCGATGGCCGCGCGCAACTCGGCATCGCTCTGCCCCGCGTGCGTGTAGAGCTCGCGGCCGCCCATCTGCGCGAGCGCGCTCGCATCGAGAATGCGCCGCGCGACGCGCGCGCCTTGCACCAGCAGATCGAGATCGCGCGCATCGGAGAGAAATCGCGGATCGATCACGGGCGCGACGCGCGCATCGGCGCTCGCGAGCGTGACCATGCCGCGGCTCGCCGGGCGCAGCACGCACACATGCAGCGAGTAGCCGTGGCCCCAATGCAGGCGGCGGCTATGGTCGTCGACGAGCGCCGTGCAAAAGTGCAATTGCAGGTCGGGCCGCTCGAGTTCCGGGCGGCTCTTCAGGAAGCCGCCCGCCTCCGCCACGTTGGTCGTGAACATGCCGCGCCGCGAGCGCAGGTAACGCACGAGCCCAGGCACCATGCGCGCGGCGCCGCGCAGCGAGTAGCCCACGGTCTCGCTCGAATGCACGCGCTTGTTGAACGTGAAGTCGATGTGATCGGTCAGGTTGCGGCCCACCTCGGGCGCGTCGTGGCGTACCGCGATGCCCAGCGCGTGCAGTTGCGCGGCAGGGCCAATGCCCGAGCACATCAGAAGCTGCGGCGAATTGAACGCGCCCGCCGCGAGGATCACTTCGGCGCGCGCTTCGAGCGTTTCGGTACGCCCGCCCCGCGCCACCTCCACGCCGCTTGCGCGCGCGCCGTCGAAGGTCACGCGCAGCACGGTCGCATCGGCGATCAGATGGAGATTCGCGCGCGGCTCGCCGTGCGGTTTGTCATAGAGATACGCGCGCGCCACGGTGCAGCGCTCGCCGCCGCGCTGCGTCACCTGGTAGAAGCCCACGCCCTCCTGCTCGGCGCCGTTGAAGTCGTCGTTGATGGGGAAGCCCGCCTCGCGCGCGGCCTGCACGAAGCGCTCCGCCACCGGGTTGCGCTCGCGCAGATCGGACACGCCGAGCGGGCCGCCCGCGCCGTGCCACGCGTTGGCGCCGCGCGAATTGTCCTCGGTGCGCAGGAAGTACGGCAGCACGTCGCTCCACGCCCAGCCCGCGCAGCCCAGTTGCGCCCACTCGTCGTAATCGAGCGGATGGCCGCGCGTGTAGATCATCGCGTTGATGGCGCTCGAGCCGCCGAAGCCGCGTCCGCGCGGCTGGTACCCGCGGCGGCCCGCGAGACCCGGCTGCGGCACGGTCTCGTACGCGTAGTTGTGCTTCGTGCGAAACGGCACGAGCGCTGCCACGCCCATCGGCATATTGACGAACAGATTGCGCGCGGTGTGCGGCCCTGCCTCGACGAGCGCGATGCTCGCCTCGGGACAGCGTTCGGCCAGCCGCCCGGCAAGCGATGCGCCGCCCGAGCCGCCGCCTGCGATGACGTAGTCGTATTGCATGCCGCCTCCCTGTTATCGATTTTGTCGACGGGACCCGGCGCGCTCGCTCCGCGCAGCGCGCCGGGTCCCGTCCCACGCACGGGCGCTGCATGCAAAACGCGCTTGAGGCACGCTAGATGCACGCTCGTTCGATTTTGCTTTTTCGCGCATTGTAGGAAACGTCCGAGGTTGAGGTCAGCTTTTAGGTCAGAACCTTTCCTCTAATCCTCGGGGCGCGTAGGTGGCAGTCAGGCGGCTACCATGAAAGGCAGGTTCAGCCGCGAGAGCTGAAAGGTTCCGGCAAGCAGCACAGGGAGTGCTGGAGCGCACATGGACCGCGGATCGGCCTTGTCCGATCGCGCGCCGTCGCTTGTTTCGCGTGGATCCTCACGCGTGCACGCGTGGCCGGTCCGCCACGCCACGAGCGCTTCGCGAGGAGCGTTGCGCGGCGCATGCCGACATCGCCTCCCGCCGCCGCAACAGCACGAGAACGCATCGCACCGCAACGAAGCGATGGCACGACAGCGAAATCACGCCTGGCCGCGCGCCCTCGCGCGCCGCCAATGGAGACACGCAGATGGACCCGACGGACCGCAGCGGCACGCCGCACACAACGCAGACGACGGACGCCGATGCGCTCGCGCATCGCCCCGGCACCACCCATGAAGTCACGAATCAGGCGCCGCCGCTCGCCGATTACAACCTTTTCACGACCGATTCCGCGCTGGGCGAGGCGCTCGCGCGCGCTGGCGCCGGCTGGCATCGCGAGGCGCTCGTGCAGCACGGCGCGACGCTGGGCGCGGCGTCCACACTCGCGCTCGCCGATCTCGCCAATCGCCACGCGCCCGAGCTGCATACGCACAGCCCGCGTGGCGAGCGCATCGACGCGCTCGAATTCCATCCCGCCTGGCACGAGCTGCTCGCGCTGCTGCGCGCGCAAGGGCTGCACGCGCAGCCGTTCTCGGAGCCGCGCGCGGGTGCGATGGCCGCACGCTGCGCCGGCTATTTCCTGCATGCGCAGCTCGAATCGGGCTCGCTCTGCCCGCTCACCATGACGTTCGCGAGCATCCCCGTGCTACAGCGCGAGCCCGCGCTCTTCGAAGCGCTGCGCGAGCGGCTCTATACGCGCGAGCACGACGCGCGCGACGTGCCGCTCGCCGCCAAGCGCTCGATGATGATCGGCATGGGCATGACCGAAAAACAGGGCGGCTCGGACGTGCGCAGCAACCGCACCGAGGCGCGTGCGGCGGGCATCGAGACGGGGCGCGGCGCGGCCTATCTGCTCACCGGCCACAAATGGTTCTTCTCGGCGCCGCAGTGCGACGCGCATCTGGTGCTCGCGCGCACCACCGAACATGACGGCCTCTCTTGCTTCTTCGTGCCGCGCTTCAAACCCGACGGCACCAAAAACGCGGTTCACGTGCAACGCCTGAAGGACAAGCTCGGCAACCGCTCGAACGCGAGCAGCGAGGTGGAGTTCTTCGACGCCTACGGCGTCATGATCGGCGACGAGGGGCGCGGCGTGCCGACCATCATCGAAATGGCGAACTACACGCGGCTCGACTGCGTGATCGGCAGCGCGGCGCTCATGCGTGCGGCGCTGGTGCAGGCGATCCACCACGCGCGGCACCGCAGCGCGTTCGGCCGCGCGCTCGCCGATCAACCGCTCATGCAAAACGTGCTCGCCGATCTCGCGCTCGAATCCGAGGCGGCCACCGTGCTGTTCATGCGGCTCGCGCAGGCGTTCGAAGAGAGCGGCAACGCGAAAGCCACCGAAGCAGGCGCACAAGAGAGCGAGCGGGCATGCGCAGCGCGCGCCTGGCGGCGCATCGTCACGCCGGCCGCGAAGTTCTGGGTCTGCAAGCGCGCGCTCGCCTTCACCGGCGAGGCGATGGAGGTCTGGGGCGGCAACGGCTACGTCGAGGAAGGGCCGATGGCGCGTTTCTACCGCGAGGCGCCCGTCAATTCGATCTGGGAAGGCTCGGGCAACGTGATGTGCCTCGACGTGCTACGGGCGCTCGAGCGCGACGCCGATGCGGCCCAGACGCTCTTTCTCGCGTGGCGGCGCGAGGCTGCGGGGCATCCGGCGCTCTCGGCGGCGCTCGACCGGCTCTCGGTGCTGCTCAACGGCGCGCCCGGCACGCGCGAGGCCAGCGCGCGGCACATCGCCCAGCAGATCGTGCTGATCGCGCAGGCCATGCTGCTGCGCACAGCGGGGCCGTCCGAGGTAGCCGAAGCATTCATCGCCACGCGCCTCGACGAGCACGACGCCGACTGCACGCGCGTGTTCGGCACGCTGCCTGCGCGCTTCGATCACGCGGCGCTGATCGCGCGGGCGCTGCCGCCGGACTATCTCGCGGCATGACGAACGAGGTTGAAGCCCAACGGCATCGCGCAGCAAGACGGGACAAAAGACGCGGGACCAGAAGCGCATCGCAACCCGGCATGGCCGTTGCGCCATCCTCATGAGGACCGACCATGAAGCAGGATCTGCCTGAAGCACTCGCCCGTCAGGACGGCCACGACGCCGGCCGCCGTCATGGCGCGCCGCATGCGCCCTCCGGCTTGCCGGGCGAACCGGACGACCCGCGCGAATCGCTGCACGCGCAGCTCACGGCGCAACTCGCCGCGCAGCGCGAAGCGCATCTGCGCGCGCCGTTTCCCGCATGGAGCGAGCGCGCGCGCAATCTGCGGGCGCTGCGCGACGTGCTCTTCGCGCACCAGGATGCACTGGCCGAGGCGATGAACGCCGATTTCGGCCAGCGCTCGAAGGCCGAGGTCGCGCTCGCGGAGTTCGTGGTGCTCAAGCAGGAGATCGACGCCGCGCTCAAGCACGGCGAGCGCTGGATGCGTCCGCAGCGCCGGCGCGTCGGCAAATGGCTCGCGCCGGGCCGCGCGCGCGTCGTGCCGCAGCCGCTCGGCGTGGTGGGCATCGTCGTGCCGTGGAACTATCCGCTCCTGCTTGGCGCGAGCCCGCTCGTCTGTGCGCTCGCGGCGGGCAATCGGGCGATGATCAAGATGTCGGAGCTCACGCCGCGCACCTCGGCGCTGTTCGAGGAGCTGATCGGCCAGACCTTCGCGCGCGAGCACGTGGCGGTCGTGAACGGCGACGCCGCCGTGGGCGCCGCGTTCACGGCGCTGCCGTTCGACCACCTGCTCTTCACGGGCTCGACGCGTATCGGCCACGAGGTGATGCGCGCCGCCGCCGCGAACCTCACGCCGGTCACGCTGGAGCTGGGCGGCAAGTCGCCCGTGCTGATCGGCGAGCATGCGCGCTTTGACTATGCCGTCGACAGTTTGCTGCTCGGCAAGACGCTCAACGCGGGGCAGACCTGCATCGCGCCCGATTACGTGCTGCTGCCGCGCGGCAGCGAAGCAGCCTTCATCGCCCGGGCGCGCACGCGCTTTGGCGCGCTCTACCCCGACTTCGCGAACAACCGCGACTACACGTCGATCATTTCGGCGCGCCACTACGCACGGCTCGAGCGGCTCGCCGACGAAGCGCAGGCCGCGGGCGCGCAACTGCATGCGCTCGGGCCCCGCGATGCCGCCACGCGGCGCTTCGCACCGGTGATCGTGACGGGTGCGAGCGCGCAAACGCAGTTGATGCAGGAAGAAATCTTCGGGCCGCTCCTGCCGCTCGTGCCCTACGGCTCGCTCGACGAAGCGCTGCGCTACGTGAACGCGCGCGCGCGACCGCTCGCGCTCTACCTCTACGCCGACGACGCACACACCATCGAGCGCGTGACGCGCGAGACCGTGGCGGGCGGCATGTCGGTGAACGAGACGCTCATGCACATCGCGGCCGAGGGGCTGCCGTTCGGCGGTGTCGGCGCGAGCGGCATGGGCGCGTATCACGGCTACGAGGGCTTCGTCACGTTCTCCCAGATGAAACCCGTGTTCACGCAGGCGCGCGTCAACGCGCGCGGCCTGATCGCGCCGCCTTACGGCAAGTTGTTCGCGATGCTGATTCGGGTGATGTTGAAGTTTTAGCGGCGCGCGCGCCTCTAACACGGCCTGGCGCCCCTAACGCGGCAGCGCCGGCAAGCGCAACGGATTGCCCGCAAGCGCTTTGGCGTCGGGCAAACGCGACTGCGCTGCTGCTTGCGAGTCTTTCGCGACAGCCGCCGCTTTGGCCTCTCTCGCGTCGCTTTCCGCCGCCTCGAGCCCGTGCAGCCACGCGAGCATTTCCGCCACAGCCTGGTAGAGCTGCGGCGGGATCTGCGAATCCAGATCCACCTGCATCAGCAGCGAGACCATTTCGGGCGCCGCGTGCACGTACAGGCCCGCTTCCTTCGCGCGCTCCACGATCATCTCCGCGACGAGCCCATAACCTTTCGCGATCACGCGCGGCGCGCCGTCGCGCGCGACGGGATCGTCGTAGGCAAGCGCAGCGGCGCTCTTGCGGTGCGTGCGGCTCATCCGAGCTCCCAATCTGTCGAGTCCGTGGCGTCCGGCGCGTCGAACGCGTGTGAAGGTGTCGCCTCGGCGGGCGAGGCGGCATGCGCGTTGCCCGCCTGGGCCGCGGCGGCGCGCGCGTATGCCCCGGCCGCTCGTGCTCCGTCCATGCCCATCGCACCGCCGCCGATCTCGCGGATCGACAGCCCGGCGAGCGCGAGGCCCAGCGCTTCGATCCGTCCGCGCAGCGCTTCGCCATGCGCGGTGAGGCGTTGCGCGCCGCCCGGACTCGCCTGCACGCGCACCGCGAGCGTCGAGCCCGCGAGCGTGAGCTCCGCGTCAACGGTGCCCAGCGCCGGCAGCGCCAGCGTGAGACGTGTGCGCCATGGCGTTTCGTCGTCGCCGGCGCTGCGAGCGGCGCGGGGGTCGTGACGCTCGTCGTCGTCCTGCTGGATGCTCCAGTCGAGCCGCACACCCGGCCACGCCTCGCCGATCCAGCGGAATTCGCCGGTCGCGAGCAAGTCCAGTTGCTGACGCACGAGCGGCAGCAGCGCCTCGTGCACACCGACGCCCGCACCCGCCCCGCCGGGCGTGCGGGCGGCGGGCAGCAGCGTGTCGGCGAGCGCCGCTGC
>DATEJU010000025.1:0-6000 GCA_035277805.1 Paraburkholderia sp.
TGGTCGACCTGCGCGGCGTGGGTCCAGCTCGGATCGCGGCGGCTGTAGCTGATGAGCGCCATCAGCAGGAACACGCCGAGCGCGACCTGCAGGATCCAGCGGATTTCGGTGAAAAGACGCGACATGCGGTTAGGCAATGCCTGCGCCTGCGCGGAAAAAGGAGCTTTGGCCATTGAATCCTGGTGATTCTTGATGCTTGCGCGGTCCGGGCGCACTGCCGGAGGCTCCGGCAGACAGGCGCGGCCGCCGACGTCTGATCCGGCCTATTGTAAACGCGTTGTTTCGGCCCCGGCTGCCCCAAGGCTGTAAATGAGGGTAACTGACAACGGCGTCCGGGACGCGCCGGGGGGCCCAAGGCTATCGCGTCGATGAGAAACCTCGATGGAGCAGCGAACGCCCCCGGCCTTTATAATTGCGGGCTGATGCCCAACTACATGCGTGTACCCCACCACAGCGCCGGGCGCCGCCTGCCGATCCCAAGTGACTGCGCAGGCAACTGAGCACGAAACCGCGCAGAACGCCGCCCAGGCACTCGCGCCACGCAACGCCTTCTACGGAATTCGATCATGTCCGCAACCAAACACGCCAAAGTCCTGATTCTCGGTTCCGGCCCCGCCGGCTACACGGCAGCCGTCTATGCGGCGCGCGCGAATCTCTCGCCGCTGCTCGTTACCGGCCTCGCCCAGGGCGGCCAGCTCATGACCACGACCGACGTGGAAAACTGGCCCGCCGACCCGAACGGCGTGCAAGGTCCGGAGCTGATGCAGCGCTTTCTCGAACACGCCGAGCGCTTCAACACGGAAATCGTGTTCGATCACATTCACACCGCCAAGCTCAATGAGAAGCCCATCCGTCTGATCGGCGACTCGGGCGAGTACACCTGCGATTCGCTGATCATCGCGACCGGCGCGTCGGCGCAATACCTCGGCCTGCCGAGCGAAGAGCTTTTCATGGGCCGCGGCGTCTCCGCCTGCGCGACCTGTGACGGCTTCTTCTATCGCAACCAGCACGTCGCCGTGATCGGCGGCGGCAACACGGCCGTCGAGGAAGCGCTCTATCTCGCCGGCATCGCGAAGAAGGTCACGGTCATCCACCGCCGCGACAAGTTCCGCGCCGAGCCGATCCTGATCGACCGCCTGCTCGAGAAGGAAAAGGAAGGCATCGTCGACATCAAGTGGGATCACGTGCTCGACGAGGTCAAGGGCAACGACGGCGGCGTGAACGGCCTGCGCATCAAGAACGTGAAAACCGGCGCGACCACCGACCTCGACCTGCAAGGCGTGTTCGTGGCGATCGGCCACAAGCCGAACACCGACATCTTCGAAGGTCAGCTCGAGATGAAGAACGGCTACATCATCACGAACGGCGGCCTGAACGGCAATGCCACGGGCACGAGCGTGCCGGGCGTGTTCGCCGCCGGCGACGTGCAGGACCACGTCTATCGCCAGGCCATCACGAGCGCCGGCACGGGCTGCATGGCCGCGCTCGACGCGCAGCGCTATCTCGAGACCGTCAACGAGCTCGGCCAGGCGCACGTGATGAGCGCCGAAGCCGAGCGCTGATCCCGCC
The DNA here is from genome assembly GCA_035277805.1 of Paraburkholderia sp. Classification (GTDB taxonomy): domain Bacteria; phylum Pseudomonadota; class Gammaproteobacteria; order Burkholderiales; family Burkholderiaceae; genus Paraburkholderia. The sequence continues at coordinate 1,570 of DATEJU010000025.1, forward strand.
GCCAGGCTGCTGGCTGCACGACCGGTCGCTGATACCCGCAATGCGGCGCGCCGCGACGGGCAATGCGCCGCCAAGCCGGTAAAATAGCGCCTTCGAGCCAGACGGCGCATCGCGAGAGGGCCGCGGCCACCCAGCCAGCGGCCCTTTTTGCTTTTGTGGCTTTCAGCGCGACGTCATTTGCGTCGTCCTGGCGTGCCTGCGGGCATAGCGCCCACCCTTCGACGCGCCCTATGCCGCGTCGCACGAGCCGCGCCGCACGAGCGACACCGATTCACCCAGCGCACCCAGCGTCTTTCGCCATGCCCAAGAACGTGCCCCACCCGGGCGAGCCCAAGCGCCCCACCCCCACGCGCCCAGCCGCGGCGAACGTCACGCCCGCGCCCGCGGCAACCCCCGAACCCGGCAAATCCACCACGGGCTTTGCCGGACTCGGCAGCCTGCGCGACGCGCTCAAGACGCAAACGCGCCAGCGCGAACGCGAGCGCGCGGCCGCCAAGGCGGCGCGCGTGGAAGCCGCCGCCGACAGCGACCTCTTTCGCCGCGAGATCGGCCAGGTGGCGCCGCTCAAGCAGCCCCCGCGCGCGCAGCCACGGCGCGAAGCGCCCACGCCGCTGCCGTTGCAAACGCGGCTCGACGAGCAGGCGGTCCTGCACGAAGCGATTTCCGACGACTTCGACCCCGAAGCCTTTTTGGACACCGACGACTCGCTTTATTACCACCGCACCGGCGTGAGCGAGGAAGTCGTCAAGAAGCTGCGGCGCGGCGCCTGGATCGTGCAGGCGCAACTCGATCTGCACGGCATGCGCCGCGAGGAAGCGCGCGAGGCCTTGCAGACTTTCGTGCGCGAGGCGGGCAAGCGCGGGCTGCGCTGCGTGCGCGTGATTCACGGCAAGGGGCTAGGCTCCGTGGGCAAGGAGCCGGTGCTCAAGGGCAAGGTGCGCGCATGGCTCGTGCAGAAGGAAGAAGTGATCGCGTTCTGCCAGGCACGGCCGCACGACGGCGGCGCGGGTGCGGTGCTCGTGCTGTTGCAGCCGCATACGCTCGGGCATGGACAGCATCACCCGCACGCGCGCTGATCGACACCATCGCCTGCGCGCCCGAATAGAAAAAACCCCGTTGCTGCTCTCGCAGTGAACGGGGTTTTTTATCGCGCCAGCAAGACCCGGCGCGAGAAGATCAATGCCGATCAGGCGATCCGCTCTTCCGTCTTCGGATCGAACAGCACCGCCTTCGAGACGTCGAACAGCAGCTCCATGTTGTTGAGCGGCTGCGGATTCGCGCCCGGGTGCACGCGGCTCACGACGCGCTTGCCGTTGACCTGCGCGAACACGAGCGTGTCCGGGCCGGTCGGCTCGATCACATCGACCTGCACGGTATGGCGCTGCAACTCGTGGCCGTGGCCGTCGTGCGAGCTGCGCGCGTCGGTGATGCGCTCGGGGCGCAGGCCCAGCACCACCTCCTGGCCGATATGGCCGCGCAGCTTGTTCGCGTCGAACGGCAGGTTCAGCACGTTGCGCGCGACGCCCGTGTCGAGCTCGAGGCCCACACGCGAGCCCTGCTCCACCAGCTTGCCGTTGATGAAGTTCATCGGCGGCGCGCCAATGAAGCCCGCCACGAACAGGTTCGACGGCGAATCGTAGATCTCCTGCGGCGCGCCGAACTGCTGCACAATACCGTCCTTCATCACGGCGATGCGGTCGCCGAGCGTCATCGCTTCGATCTGGTCGTGCGTCACGTAGACGATCGTCTTGCCCACGCGCTGATGCAGCAGCTTGATTTCCGAACGCATCTCGATACGCAGCTTCGCGTCGAGGTTCGAGAGCGGTTCGTCGAACAGGAACATGATCGGATCGCGCGCGAGCGCACGGCCCATCGCCACACGCTGGCGCTGGCCGCCCGAGAGCTGGCCGGGCTTGCGGTCGAGCAGATGCTGGATCTGCAGCATGCTCGAGACCCGATCGACGATCTGCGTCTGCTCGCTCTTGGGCACCTTGCGGATGTTCAGGCCGAATGAGATGTTCTCGCGCACCGTCATCGACGGATAGAGCGCGTACGACTGGAACACCATCGCAATGTCGCGGTCCTTCGGCGAGAGGTTGTTCACCACCTTGCCGTCCATGCAGATCTCGCCCTTGGTCACGGTTTCGAGACCCGCGATCATGTTGAGCAGCGTCGACTTACCGCAGCCCGAGCCGCCCACGAGAATCAGGAACTGGCCGTCTTCGATGTCGATATTCACGCCCTTGAGGACGGGTACCCCGTTCGGGTAAGTCTTGTAGACGTCGCGAATGGAAAGGCTTGCCATGCTAGAAATCCTTTAATCGAATGCGCGCACTTGTCGCGCAGTTAGCCCTTCACCGCGCCCGCCGTGAGACCGCGCACGAAGTAGCGGCCGGCGATCACGTAGACGAGCAGCGTGGGCAGCGCGGCGATGATCGCGCCAGCCATGTCGACGTTGTATTCCTTCACGCCCGTGGACGTGTTCACGAGGTTGTTCAGCGCCACTGTGATCGGCATCGAATCGACGCCCGAGAACACGATACCGAACAGGAAGTCGTTCCAGATCTGCGTGAACTGCCAGATCAGGCACACCATGAAGATCGGCAGCGAGAGCGGCAGCATGATGCGCGTGAAGATCATGAAGAAGCCGGCGCCGTCGATGCGCGCGGCCTTCACGAGCTCGGCCGGCACGCTCACGTAGAAGTTGCGGAAGAACATCGTGGTGAACGCGATGCCGTACACGACGTGCACGAGTACCAGCCCGCCGATCGTGTTCGAGAGGCCGAAGAAGCCTTCGAGACGCGCCATCGGCAAGAGGATCGCCTGGAACGGGATGAAGCAGCCCACCAGCAGCATCGTGAAGAGCGCATCCGCGCCGCGAAAGCGCCAGTGCGTGAGCACGTAGCCATTGAACGCGCCGATGATCGACGAGATCAGCACGGCCGGAATCACCATCTTCACGGAGTTCATGAAGAACGGCTGCATACCGTCGCAACGCACGCCGGTACAGGCGTGGGCCCACGCCTTCACCCACGGCGCGAAGGTCGGGTCCGTGGGCAGCGTGAGCATGGTGCCCGTGTGGATCTGGTCGAGCGTCTTGAACGACGTCGACAGCATCACATAGAGCGGGAACAGGAAGTACACCGCGAACAGGATCAGCACCGCGTAGACGAACACGCGGCTCACCTTCATCTTAGGCTGCATTGCGCGTGCTCCTCGATTCCAGATACATGAGCGGCACGAGCACGGCCACGACCGTGGCGAGCATCATCATCGACGACGCTGCGCCGACACCGAGCTGTCCGCGGTTGAACGAAAACGTGTACATGAAGATGGCCGGCAGCGACGACGACGTACCCGGACCGCCCGCGGTGAGCGCGACGACGAGGTCGAAGGTCTTGATCGTGATGTGGCACAGAATCAGCAGCACCGAGAAAAATACCGGACGCATGCTCGGAATGACGATCTTGCGATAGATCGTGGGCAGCGTCGCGCCGTCCACCTGGGCAGCCTTGAAGATTTCGCTATCGACGCCGCGCAGCCCCGCGAGGAAGAGCGCCATGCAAAAACCCGTGGACTGCCAGACCGCTGCGACCACGATACAGAAAATCGCCTTGTTGGGGTCGTTGAGCCAGTCGATCTGGAAGCTCGTCCAGCCGAGGCTGTGCATCACCTGCTGGATGCCGAGGTTCGGGTTGAAAATCCACTGCCACGCCGTGCCCGTCACGATGTACGAGAGCGCCATCGGATAGAGGAACACCGCGCGCAGCGCGCCTTCCTGGCGGATCTGCTGGTCGAGCAGGATCGCGAGAAAGAGCCCGAGAGCCACACAGATGACGATGAACGGGATGCCGAACCAGCCGAGGTTCTGCGCCGACGTCCACCAGACGTCGTTGTTGAACAGCTCGGTGTAGCGGTCGAAGCCCGCGAATTGGTAGCGCGGCATCAGTCGCGAATTCGAAAGCGACAGATAGCCGGTGATGATGATGAAACCGTAGACGAACACAAGGCTGATCAGGATGCTGGGCGAGAGCACCAGCTTCGGGATCCAGCGGTCTGCGAGCGCCGCCATCGGCGACGCGCGGCGCGTGGCTGGCGTGGCCGCCTTGCCTTTGCCGCTAAGAGAAGCAGTCACTGCGCAACTCCTGGTACGGTGCGAAACATTACGGACTCCGCACGATGATGGGGATCGGTTTGACCCGTCATGCCCGGAGTGCGCCGCGCACGGCGCACTCCGCCTGCTTCATTGCAACAATTTCACAGACTGACTTCGCTTACTTGGTCTTGGCGGCCTTCGCGAGCGCTTCCACCGCGCTCTTCGAGTCCTGGTTCGAGTTCATGAACTTCGTGACGACGTCGGTGATCGCACCGGCCGTTGCGTCCGGCTGAGCCATGCCGTGCGCGAGCGACGGCACATAGCCGCCGGCCTTG
>DATEJU010000026.1:0-3353 GCA_035277805.1 Paraburkholderia sp.
CGTGGCGCTCGTGCTCTCCGCGGTGTTCGTGCCGGTGGCGTTCTCGGGCGGCTCGGTCGGCGCCATCTACCGGCAGTTCTCGCTCACGATCGTGGCGGCGATGGTGCTGTCCGTGATGGTCGCGCTGATTCTCACGCCCGCGTTGTGCGCGACCATCCTCAAGCCGATCCCGAAGGGGCACCACGAAGAGAAGAAGGGTTTCTTCGGCTGGTTCAACCGCACCTTCGAGACGAGCCGCGACAAGTATCACAGCGGCGTGCACCACGTGATCAAGCGCTCGGGGCGCTGGCTCATCATCTACATCGCGTTGATCGTCGCGGTTGGCCTGCTGTTCGTGCGGCTGCCGAAGTCGTTCCTGCCCGATGAAGACCAGGGCACGATGTTCGTGATCGTGCAGACGCCCTCGGGCTCGACCCAGGAAACCACGGCGCGCACGCTCACCAACATCCAGAACTGGCTGCTCAACGACGAGAAGGACATCGTCGAGTCGACCTTCACGGTGAACGGCTTCAGCTTCGCGGGCCGCGGCCAGAACTCGGGTCTCGTGTTCGTGCGTCTGAAGGACTACAAGGAGCGCCAGCACGCGAACCAGAAGGTCCAGGCGCTGGTGGGCCGCATGTTCGCCCACTACGCGGGCTACAAGGACGCGATGGTGATTCCGGTGAATCCGCCTTCGATTCCCGAACTGGGCACGGCCTCGGGCTTCGACTTCGAGCTGGAGGACCGCGGCGGCGTCGGCCACGAGAAGCTGATGGAAGCGCGCAACATGCTGCTCGGCATGGCCGCGAAGGATCCGTCGCTCGCGCTGGTGCGCCCGAACGGCCTGAACGACACGCCGCAGTACAAGGTGGACATCGACCGCGAGAAGGCGAACGCGCTTGGCGTGACGTCGGCCGCGATCGACCAGACCTTCTCGATCGCGTGGGCGTCGCAGTACGTGAACAACTTCCTCGATACCGATGGCCGTATCAAGAAGGTGTACGTGCAGTCCGACGCGCCGTTCCGCATGACGCCGACCGACATGGACATCTGGTACGTGCGCAACAGCTCGGGCGGGATGGTGCCGTTCAGCGCGTTCGCGACCGGCCACTGGACCTATGGCTCGCCGAAGCTCGAGCGCTATAACGGCATCTCGTCGATGGAAATCCAGGGGCAGGCGGGGCCGGGCAAGTCGACGGGCCAGGCCATGACCGCCATGGAGAAAATCGCGGCGAAGCTGCCGGCAGGCATCGGCTACGAATGGACAGGCCTGTCGTTCCAGGAAATCCAGTCGGGCTCGCAGGCGCCGATTCTCTACGGCATCTCGATCCTCGTCGTGTTTCTGTGTCTCGCGGCGCTCTACGAGAGCTGGTCGATTCCGTTCGCGGTCATCATGGTGGTGCCGCTCGGCGTGCTCGGCGCGCTGCTCGCGGTGACGCTGCGCGGCCTCGAGAACGACGTGTTCTTCCAGGTGGGTCTGTTGACCACCGTGGGTCTATCCGCGAAGAACGCGATTCTGATCGTGGAGTTCGCGCGGGATCTGCAGGCGGAAGGGAAGATGGGACCGATCGAGGCGGCGCTCGAAGCTTCGCGACTGCGGCTGCGGCCGATTCTGATGACGTCGATGGCGTTCATTCTCGGCGTGCTGCCGCTCGCGATCAGTAACGGCGCGGGCTCGGCTTCGCAGCACGCGATCGGCACGGGCGTGATCGGCGGGATGATCACCGCCACGTTCCTCGCGATTTTCATGATCCCGATGTTCTTCGTGGTGATCCGCGCGAAGTTCGCCGGCGAGAAGGAAGACGCTGACGTCGCGCTCCGGCATTACGAAGAGCACCACGCACACGACCACGACGACGAGAACGGCGGCAACGCCGGCCCTGATGGCGGCGCGGGTGGCTCCGGTGGCCCGAACGGCGGTGGCAACGGCCAGGGCAAGGAAGGACATTGAGATGCATAAACTATCCGTAATTGCAGTGGCCACCATCGTCCTCGCGGGCTGCACGATGGAGCCGTGGTATCACCGGCCCGAGGCGCCGGTGTCGCAGACCTTCCCGCAGGGCGGCGTCTACGCGACGCAGCCCGGCGCGAACGGTGAGAACGGCCAGGCTGGCCGCAGCGCGAACAACGCTGCGGCTACCGACATCGGCTGGCGCGACTTCTTCGTCGATCCGCGCCTGCAGCAACTGGTCGAGATCGCGCTGAAGAACAACCGCGACCTGCGCGTCTCGGTGCTGAACGTCGAGGCGGCGCGCGCGCAGTATCAGATCACGCGTGCACAACTGTTCCCGGACATCAATGCCGTGGGCACGGACACGCGCTCGCGCGTGCCCAAGGCGCTGCAGACCGCGCCCGAGAACCCGTACAGCGTTTATAACGTGGGCTTGCAGGCGTCCTGGGAAATCGACTTCTGGGGGCGTATCCGCAGCCTGAAGGACCAGGCGCTGGCGCAGTATCTGTCGACGGCGTACGCACGCAAGGCGGCGGAGATCTCGCTCGTCTCGCAGGTCGCCGACCAGTATCTGACGATGCTTTCCGACGACGATCTGCTGAAGGTCACGCAGGACACCCTCAAGACGGCGCAGGACTCGTACAACATCACGAAGGCGCAGTTCGATACCGGCACTGGCACCGAGCTCGATTTGCGCCAGGCGCAGACCGTGGTCGAAAACGCGCAGGCCAACCTGCAGGCGCAAATGCGCGCCCGCGCGCAGGCCGAGAACGCGCTCGTGCTGCTGATCGGCGAGCCGCTGCCGGCGGATCTGCCGCAAGGCCTGCCGCTCGACGGCCAGGCGCTTGTCGCCGACATTCCGGCGGGCTTGCCCTCGGACCTGCTCATGCGGCGTCCGGACATCATGCAGGCCGAGGAAACGCTGCTCGCGGCGAACGCCAATATCGGCGCGGCGCGTGCGGCGTTCTTCCCGAAGATCTCGCTCACGGCGGCGTTCGGCACCGAAAGCCTGTCGCTCGGCGGGCTCTTCAAGGCGGGCACGGCGGCATGGAGCTTCGTGCCGCAGATCACGATGCCGATCTTCGAAGGCGGTCAGAACATCGCGAACCTGCAGCTCGCGAACGTCCAGAAGCGCATCGAGATCGCCAACTACGAGAAGTCGATCCAGTCGGCGTTCCGCGAAGTGGCCGATGGTCTTGCGGCGCGCGGCACCTACGATCAGCAGATCGGGGCGCTCGAGCGCAGCACCTTCGCGAACCAGCGCGGGCTGGACCTCTCGGAGCTGCGCTACAAGAACGGCGTGGACAGCTATCTGCCGGTGCTGACCGCGCAGAACAGCCTGTACACGGCGCAGCAGGCGCTCGTCACGGCGCGGCTCGCGCGGCTGACCAACCTCGTCGATCTGTATCGTGCGCTGGGCGGC
>DATEJU010000027.1:0-9992 GCA_035277805.1 Paraburkholderia sp.
ATCCTCAAGAAGGCCAACACGGTCGCCGTGTTCCAGCTGGAAAGTCGCGGCATGCAGGGCATGTTGAAGGACGCCCAGCCCGACCGCTTCGAGGACATCATCGCGCTCGTGGCCTTGTACCGTCCGGGCCCGATGGACCTGATCCCGAGCTTCTGCGCGCGTAAGCACGGCCGCGAAGTGGTGGAGTATCCCGACCCGCGCGTCGAACCTGTTCTGAAAGAGACCTACGGCATCATGGTCTACCAGGAGCAGGTGATGCAGATGGCGCAGATCATCGGCGGCTACTCGCTCGGCGGCGCTGACTTGCTGCGCCGCGCGATGGGCAAGAAGAAGCCCGAGGAGATGGCTCAGCACCGCGAGATCTTCGCGCAAGGCGCCGCGAAGAACGGCCTCACGCGCGAGAAAGCGGACGAAACCTTCGACTTGATGGAGAAGTTCGCGGGCTACGGCTTCAACAAGTCGCACGCGGCCGCGTATGCGCTGCTCGCCTATCACACGGCGTGGCTCAAGGCGCACCATCCGGCGGAATTCATGGCGGCGAATATGTCGCTCGCCATGGACGACACCGACAAGGTGAAGATCCTCTTCGAGGACTGTCTGACCAACAAGATGGCCGTGCTGCCGCCGGACGTGAACGCTTCGGCGTATCGCTTCGAGCCGGTGGCCGATTCGAACGTCGCGGAAGGCAAACGCTCGCGCACGATCCGCTACGGTCTTGGCGCGATCAAGGGCAGCGGCCAGAACGCCATCGAAGAAATCTTGCGCGCGCGCGAAGAGGGCGGCCCCTTCAAGGATCTGTTCGACTTCTGTGAGCGCATCGACCGTCGTCTCGTGAATCGCCGCACGATCGAAGCGATGATCCGCGCTGGCGCGTTCGACACGATTCACGCCAACCGCGCGCAGTTGCTCGCCTCCGTGCCGATGGCGATGGAAGCCGCCGACCAGGCGAGCGCCAACGCCATGCAAGCGGGCCTGTTCGATATGGGCGACGCGCCGCTCGCCGCGCACGAACTGGTCGACGAACCCGCGTGGGGCGAGAAGCGCAAGCTTCAGGAGGAGAAGGCCGCGCTCGGCTTCTATCTTTCGGGGCACCTGTTCGACGCCTACAAGGACGAAGTGCGCCGCTTCGTGCGCCAGAAGATCGGCGAGCTGAAGGAAGGGCGTGACAAGCTCATCGCGGGCGTGATCGCTTCGTTGCGCACGCAAATGACCCAGCGCGGCAAGATGCTGATCGCGCTGCTCGACGACGGCACCGGCCAGTGCGAAGTCACGGTGTTCAACGAGCAGTACGAGGCGCACAAGGCGCTCTTCAAGGAAGACGAGCTGCTGGTCGTGCAGGGCGGGGCGCGCAACGACGCGTTCACGGGCGGCATCCGCTTCACGGTGGATACCGTGATGGATCTGGAGCGCGCCCGCAGCCGCTACGCGCAGGCCGTGAAGGTGCAGATGAACGGCAACGCCGACGCGAGCGCGCTGCGTACGGTGCTCGAGGCGCATCGTGCGAAGCCCGACGACTCGCTGCCCGCGAGCGTCGTGGAAACACGCGGGCGTGGCGGCCGCGATGGCGGAGGCTATGGCGGCCGGGGCCGCGAGCGCGAGCAGGCGGCCATTCCCAACGGCCTCGCGGTGCAGATCGTCTATAGCAACGAGCACGCGCAAGGCGAGGTGCGTCTGGGCGACGCCTGGCGCGTGAAGCCCACCGACGAGCTTATCGCCGCGCTGCGCGGCGAGTTCGCCGGCAGCTCCATCGAGATCGTCTATTGACGATGTCTCTCGCGGCGCGAGCGGCACCGGCCGCTTGTGCCGCGTTCCAGCGTTCTGGCGTTCGGCTGCGTGCCGCGCCGAACGCGCAAACCTCTCCCGGATTCAGCTTTTCTTCGCGACCTTGCCGTCGCGCGTGAGCAGCGCGAGCTTGGCGTAGCGGTAATACGTCGTCTCGGCGTTGTTGATGGCGAGCATCAGCCCCTCGGCGCCGTCGAGAAAGCCCGCGCGAATCACCCAGGTGCGAAAGAACGCCCAAAAGCCCTTGCCGAGCGCCTTGCCAAGCGACGAGCGCTTGCCGCTCTCGGCCATCGTCAGCGCGCCGGCCGTCGAATAGGTGTTGGTCTTTTCGAGCGCTTCATGCAGATCGGGCATCGAAATATGGATGATCGGGCCATCGAAACGGCCGATCGTGCCCTGAATTTCGAGGTGCGTGTGGGTGCGCACGTCGGTGAAGCGCGCGCTGCCGCGGCGGAACAGGCGCTCGATGCGGTCCGGCCACCAGCCTGAATGCTTCATGAAGCGCCCGCAAAAGCTCGAGCGGCGCGGCGTGCTGAACGCGGCGTGCGTCGTGCCCTCGGCGAGCAGGCGTTCGAGCTCGGCGCGTAGCTCGGGGCTCAGGCGCTCGTCGGCGTCGAGGCAGATGACCCAATCGCCGCGCGCCTCGGCCAGCGCCCGGTTCTTCTGCGGGCCGTCGCCGGGCCAGTCGGTCTCGAACACGCGCGCGCCGAGCGCGCGGCAGATATCGGGCGTGCCGTCGGTGCTGCCGGAGTCGAACACGATGGTTTCCATCGCGAGCCCACGCACCGACTCGAGGCAGTCGCGAATGTCGTGCGCCTCGTTCATCGCCACCACGATGACCGAAAGCGTGGCGCGCGGCGTGCTGCTGGCCTCGCGGCCGGGGCGGGTCGGAGAAAGTCCGTCGGACATGGAGAGGACGCCTGTTCTGGAGGAATGTCGGAAGCGGTGAGCCGCGCCGCGCCCGCCGGGACCCGGCCAGGCGCAGAGGTGCGTATTCTAGACGATGCTTCTCGCACTGGGCGCACCTGCGCCGCGGGGCGGGCGCGCCATCGATTGTGCCGCGCGGCCCGGGTTGGGCCTGAGCGAGCCCCGAGGTGCGCACATTCAGGAGCGGTTGTGCCCGCACCATTCCCGGTGCATCGCACGGGGCGCCGCGCCAAGCGTATACAATGCCTACCGCGCCGCCGGACCGTCCGTCAGATTCTGCCGGGAACCGGCAGGCGGCCCGGGCCGGTGGCCCGTTCACGCATTGATACGCAGTTACCCCGCATTCGCAGCACACGCCTTTCCAGAGGATTCCTTGAGCGAGACGTCCCGACAATCCACCCTCAGCAAGCCGATCGGCTCTGGCACGAAGTCGAATCCCGCATCGGTTGGACGGCGCCTCTGGCCGTATATCAAGCCGCTCATCTGGGTGGCGATCGCGGCCATCCTCACGCTCGCCATCGTGGCCGCGACCGAGGCCGGTATTCCCGCGCTCCTCAAGCCGCTGCTCGACCACGGCTTCGGCACCAAGGGCAGCCCCAGCGCTCGATGGATCGTCCCGGCCGCCGTGATCGGTCTCGCGCTCGTGCGCGGCCTCACGCAGTACGCGTCCGGCTATCTGCTCCAGTACATGACCAACAAGATCCTGCTCGAACTGCGTCTGAAGATGTTCGAACGCATGATTCATGCGAGCGTCGGCTTCTTCCAGCGCGAGACGGCCAGCACGGTCATCAACGCGATCGTGTTCGAGGTCAACCAGATCCTGGGCGTGCTGTTGAGTGTGCTGGTCACCTCCGTGCGCGACTCGCTCACGGTGGTCTTCCTGCTCGGCTATCTGTTCATCCTCAACTGGCGCCTCACGCTGATCGTGGCGGTGCTGCTGCCCGCTATCGGCTGGCTCGTGAGCAAGATCAACCGGCGCCTGCGCCGTCTGAACCGCGAGCACCAGGCGCTCACGAACGAGCTGTCGTACATCGTCGAGGAGACCGTGGGCGGCTACAAGGTCGTCAAGGTTCACAACGGCGAGCAGTACGAAATGGACCGCTTCGGCGAGATGAGCAGGCGCCTGCGCGGCTATCAGATGCGCATGGTGGTATCGGGCGGTCTCGCGCAGCCGATCACGCAATTTCTCGCCTCGATCGCGCTCGCGATCGTCATCACGATCGCCGTGGTGCAGGCCTCGCACGACCAGACGACCGTAGGCGGCTTCGTGGCCTTCGTCACCTCGATGCTGCTCGTGATTTCCCCGCTCAAGCACCTGATCGACGTGAATCAGCCGCTGCAGCGCGGCATGACGGCGGCCGAGCTCATCTTCGGCCTGATCGACGAGCCGGCCGAGCCCGCGGGCGGCGGCAAGCCGCTCGAGCGCGCGCGTGGCGAGATCGAGTTTCGCAACGTGTCGTTCGACTACGGCAACGGACAGCCGATCCTCGAAAGCGTGATGTTCAGCGCGGCGCCGGGCGAGATGATCGCGCTGGCCGGCCCCTCGGGCAGTGGCAAGACCACGCTCGTGAATCTGCTGCCGCGCTTTTTCGATCCAAGCGGCGGCGAGATTCTCGTCGACGGCGTGCCGCTGCCGGAGTACGACATCCACGCGCTGCGCAGCCAGATCGCGATGGTGAGCCAGGACGTGACGCTTTTCAACGACACGGTCGCGAACAACGTGGCCTACGGCGAGACGGCCGATCCGGCGCGCGTCGAACACGCGCTGCGCGCGGCCAACCTCTGGGACACGATCTCGGCGTTGCCCGAAGGCATCGGCACGCTGGTCGGCGACAACGGCATGAAGCTCTCGGGCGGGCAGCGGCAGCGGCTCGCGATCGCACGCGCGATCTACAAGGACGCGCCGATCCTGATTCTCGACGAAGCGACTTCGGCGCTCGACTCGGAATCGGAGCGCCACGTGCAGGCGGCGCTCGAAACGCTGATGGAAGGCCGCACGGTGCTCGTGATTGCGCACCGGCTCTCGACCATCGAGCGCGCGGACCGCATTCTCGTGATGGAGGCGGGCCGTATTGTCGAGCGCGGCTCGCATCAGCAACTGCTCGAACAGCGCGGGCTGTACGCGCATCTGCATCAGATCCAGTTCCAGCAGAACGCGGCGTGAGGGTAGGAGGGAGCGCCCGACGTCCGGGCGCTAAGCGCCGGCGCGTGCGCGGCCACGGTCGTTGGCAGGTGCCGTTGGCAAGTGCTTGCCACGTAGCCTCGCGCGCCGGGATGGCGCAGCAGGCTTGAGAACCGATTCCTGACGGCTCAGGCCGCGGCGGCGCCTTCGAGTTCCGACGTGCCGAAGTAGACGAGCAGGAGGGGCGCCGCACCCATGGCGCTCATTTCGGCGATGGCCGAGAAGAAGTCGCTGTGGGCGCGCTCATTGACGATCTGCTGGCTCGCCTCGCCATGCTGCGCGAGATCGCCGAGCGCCTGTTGCGCCATTACGCCCCGCGCGGCCAAACGCAAGCCTGTCATAGGAGGAAACAGGCTCTACTGCCCGTAAGACGATCAGTTATACCGGAGGGCATTTTGGGTATGCGGGATGCGCCGACAGGGCGTGCCAGGCTCATTGCAGGAATTTTCGTGAAGAAGCCGGGCGCGTCATGGCTTGCGCCGACCCCGACGCGCGGAGCACTTCGGCGTGGCGCGGAACTGGCGCTTTATAATCGGCCACGCGAGATTTGCGCACAATAATTTACATGTCGGACGGGTCATGAAGGTTGGAATCTCCTGCAACGCGCTCAAACACAGCGGTGGCCTGGAACGCTACGCAATGGACCTCGTCCAGGGCCTGGCCGCGCGCGGCGTACGGCCCGTGTTCTTTGCGCGCAAATTCGATCCATCCGTACCCGAATACGCGCTTGTGGAGCCGCATCGCATCAACGTCTCCTTGCTGCCGGGAAAGTTGCGCGACGTGTGGTTCTCGCGGCGGCTGGCCGCTTTGCGGCGCCGCACGGGCGTGGCCGTGCTGATCGGTTGCAACCGGGTCGATTCCTCGGAGATCGCCATCTGCGGCGGCACGCACCGTGGCTTTCTGCGCGCGACGGGGCGGACGCTGCGCGGCTCCGACAGCCAGCAGATCGCACTCGAAAGCCGGCAATATGCGCGATCGCGCGTGATCGTCGCGCATTCCGATCTCATGAGCGCCGAACTTCGCGAGCTCTACGGCGTGGACGAGGCGAAGATCCGCGTGCTTTGTCCTCCCGTGGATGGCGAGCGCTTTTCGCCGGTGGACGCCGGTACGCGCGCTGCGCTGCGCAGGCAATACGGGTTCGGCGACCACGAAACGGTCTTGCTGTTTGCGTCGAGTAGCCATGAGCGCAAGGGCTTGCCGCTCATCGAGCAGGTGGTCGAGGCGCTGGATCTGCCGGTTGTGGTGGCCGTGGCGGGGCGAGCGCCCGAGCGCGCAAGCGCGCGCGTGCGCTACATCGGCTATGTGAAGGATCTCGAAAACGCCTATCGCGCGGCCGATTACTCGATTCTCGCGTCGACGTACGAGCCGTTCGGGCTCGTCGGCATCGAGTCGGTCATGTGCGGCACGCCGGTCATCTTTTCCTCGAATATCGGCTGCTGCGACGCCATCGCCGACAGCGCCAAATATCTGTTCCGACCCGGCGATGCCGCGGACCTGCGCCGCGCGATCGAAGCGACCGTGGCGGCACGCGGACGTCGTGTCGAACCTGCCGAACCCGGCAATCCTTCGGGCTCTCATCCCGCTGTCCTGTACGACGCGAGCGTGCAAGCCCACGTGGACGCGCTCCTCGAGCTCGTGACGGACATTTCCCCGACCCGCTAGTTTGCGCCTCGCGCCGGTTTTGCGCTCGCCTCGCGCGGCCCGAAAACGGGCTATTTCGCCGCAAACCCACGCCGCATGGCGCCTCCCGAGATTCTTCCGCAATCTGGAAAAGTCCCATTTGATTTTAGGGGTTAACCCTGGTGTTTGAGAAGCATACGATGCGTACATCGGTCGCATGCACATACACACAGTCGCACGTCGGCCGTCCTGAACATATTGGAGGTCGTAACCATGAAGTCCCTGATTCAAGCCGTTGCTATTGCCGCTGCCCTCGTCGTTCCCGTCGCTTCGTTTGCGCAGTCGCACTCGACCATCACCCGCGCCCAGGTGCGCGAAGAGCTCGTGCAGCTTCAGAAGGTCGGCTACCGCGTTGGCGATGGCGATCAAGCGCATTACCCGGACGCGATCCAGGCCGCCGAAGCCAAGGTGTCCGCGCAGAACGGCAATAGCGGGTACGGCGGCGTCGCGAACGCGTCGGAATCGGGTGTGCGTGGTGCCACGGTGTCGGCGCAAGACTGGAACGCGATGTACGCGCATCCCTAAGCCGCTAGTCAGACACTATTGAGCAACTGAGCGCCGCGTCGCGGGAGGGTGGGGCGGCGCGCGCCCCGGGCGGGCAAGAGATCGTGCGATCGGGCGGTGCAATGCCGCGCGGCCGTGCGGTCAGCCCCGGAAAGAAACCTCCACCGTCGGGATTCCGATGGTTTAGCCCGGGCACGGAATGGGTGCCCGGGCGCTTTTTCCCGAGGCGGCCATCCGCAGGGGGCACCCGCGGCATCATGCGTCGGGCGGCCGTCCGCAGGGCGGTCATCCGCGGAACCACCCATCCGGTGGCTGTCTTCGGCACCGCCAAACGCTGGGCGAGCGCCGCCCGAATTCAGCCGGGCAACTGCCCCGACACCTCACCAAGCAGACTTTCGCCGTGCAGTTGCGCGAGCAGCGCGCGGGCTTCCTCGGTCGGGTCGCCTGTCATCGGATGGAATACGAAGCGCGGTGACGTCGAAAGCGTCGGATAGTGCTTGCGCGTGCTGCGCGCATACGCCGGATCGTAGTGCTCGGTCACGAGCACCTCGGACAGTTCCGCGTGGCGGCCTTCCTCGAGCAGATGGCACCACGAATCGATGCGCTCGCGCCCGTGCAGCGGCGTGAGCTTCAGCAATTGTTCCCGGAAGTAGGTCTGGTCGCCGAGCAGGTGGCCGTATTCTTCGAGCAGCAGCGCCACGCGTTCTTCGCGCGCCACCTCGACCACGACGCAGGTTGCGCCGTGCAGGCCGGCGACCAGCGCGACCGGCAGCGTGATCGCGCCGATGCGCCGGCTTTCCGCCTCCACGAAGACGGGCTGCGCGGGGTCGAGCGCACGCAGTTGCTGAACCAGCGCCGTGTCGAACGACTTCTGCGAGGGCTGCGCGCGCGTGGGCAGCGCGCCGAGCAGCGAGCCGCGATGCGCGGCGAGCGCCTCGAGATCGAGCGTTTGCGCGCCGGCCTGGCCGAGCGCTTGCAGAAGGCGCGTCTTGCCGCTGCCCGTGGGCCCGGCGAGCACGATATAGCGCAAGTGTCCGGGCAGCGTGCCGAGCGCCTCGACCACGGCGTTCCGGTAGGTCTTGTAGCCGCCTTCGAGCTGTCGCGCGCGCCAGCCGATCATGTTGAACATGGCCGTCATCGAGCCCGAGCGCTTGCCGCCGCGCCAGCAGTAGATGAGCGGGCGCCAGTTGCGCGGGCGGTCGGCGAAGGTCGTGTCCAGATGCATGGCGATATTGCGCGCGGCGATCGCCGCGCCCACGCGCGTGGCCTCGAAGGGCGAGTCCTTGTACATCGTGCCGACGATCACGCGCTCCTCGTTGCTCAGCACGGGAGCGTTGATCGCGCCGGGCACATGGTCCTCGGCGTATTCGAGCGGCGTTCTCACGTCGACGATCTCGTCGAACTCGCCCAGTTGGGAAAGGGTGGCGCGCTGGTGATTCAACTGCGGTGCTCCGATGATGCATGCAACGGCTTCGCGCCAGGTGGGGCGATGTCGTGGTTTAGCGATGTGCTGTGGAAAATCCCGAGGCAATCGATCCAATCGATCGCCTGGGAGCAAGCATGGCCCGATTTCCGGCTCCGGCTGCCCATGGCGCAACCGATTTCGGCGCGCGCAAGGTCAATAACGAATGATATACGGTGCGACGACCGTCGGCAGTGTGCGGGCGAGGCGCGGCGCTGCCTGCACGAATGGCCTGGCGACAGGGGGCACCCGGCGCGCGAGCGGCACTGTGTCATGTACAACCGTTGCTCGGAGCATAAAGTCCTGGTTCGTGCGGCGTGTTATCCGCTCTTTCCTGTCGCGCCTGATCCTTTCTGAGCCGGTTTTGGGGCGCCCTCTGTCTGAGCCGGATATCTTGAAATTAGTGTTGGCACTACCTAAGATTCGCTCGTCATCTGCCGTTAAGTCGTACGCAGAAGCGCTCCGCCGAAGGTCGGCATTCGCAATCTCCCGAACGGAGGCAAGATGCAATCGAAGCACGGACGACACGCATGGCAATGGGCGCTCGGCGCCTCGATGGTGTTCACGGCTTGCGGCGCCGCGCTGGCTGGAACGGGGGGGACCATCTATTTCAGCGGTGCGATCGTTGAGCCGACATTCAGCATAATCGCTGCCCCTGGCCGTTTCGCCGATGCTTCAAGCACGAACGCTCCCACATGGACGGTCGAACCGGATGGCGCGGTATCCATTGCATATGTCGCCGCGCCAAACAGCAGGGCCTACGCTGACGTATCGATCGTTGCACCCGGCGGCAACGCGAGCGCGGCGCATGTGTCGGTGAGCCTTGCTGACCGCGCGGTCCATCGACGTCAGGTCGACGGCAACGAACGATACGCTATTGGCAGTGCCGGCGGTGTGATCGGGCTTCGGGCCGGTCCCTTGTCTCGCGCGGCAGGACCGACGCTGGTGTCGGTCGTGACAAGCTACCAGTGATCGGCGGTTGGCGCGCTTCGCCACGCATTCGAAGCGCACTTTCCCATCCAGGGCGATCCGGCTTGCCCTTCACATCAGCACGATGTCGTATTGCTCCTGGCTCAGATTCGACTCGACCTGCAGCGACACCGGCTTGCCGATGAAATCGATCAGCATCGCGAGATGCTGCGACTCCTCTTCGAGGAACAGGTCGATCACCTGCTGCGACGCCACCACGCGAAACTCGCGCGGATTGAACTGACGCGACTCGCGCAGGATCTCGCGCAGCACGTCGTAGCACACGGTGCGTGCGGTCTTCACCTGCCCCTTGCCAAGACACGTAGGACACGGCTCGCACAACACATGCGCGAGCGATTCGCGCGTGCGCTTCCTCGTCATCTCCACGAGCCCCAGCTGCGAGAAGCCGTTCACGGTCACGCGCGTGCGATCGCGCGAGAGCGCCTTCTTCAGCTCGCCGAGCACCTGGTCGCGGTGCTCGATGTT
>DATEJU010000028.1:0-28538 GCA_035277805.1 Paraburkholderia sp.
TCGCCATGGCAGGCGCTGGCGCTATCGTGAGCGATGGGTACTCGTGGCTGGAGACGAGCCGCTCGTCAAACGCCTCGTTCCTGGTCTTGTTGAGCATGGCTACAAGCTCACTGGAAATGTTGTCCTGCTCTACACCAAGCAAACCAGCACCACCCTCGACATCGACTGGCTCGACCAGATACGCCGTATGCGCGGCCGTCGTCCAATTGACGCGATCGTTGCCATAACGCGCAACCGAGCCTCCGCCAAAACCCCATTCGACAACGACGACCCCGGCCAACGCCTCGCACGCCACGCTCGCGCGCTGCGCTGGGCCGCACCCGCGTACTTGCTCAACGTAACGGATTTCGGCACCGAACCAACGGGCCCGGACGAGGCCATCGGCTTCACCTGGTCGACGTCCCGCGTCGATGCCAACGAGATTTGCACATCACTGGAAAGTCTCACCTGCACGCTCGCCGACGTTGGCGTCGCACGTCTGGCGCGTGACAATCGCGACCGCTATCCCGCCGAGCTCTCGCAGCATATCGAAGCGGCGAGCAGCGCGTTATCGGCACTCGTCCTGCAGACGTCCCAGCGCTGGCGCTACGCCGTCCACGGCCTCCTGTTCGCGCCGCTCTTCAAGGAGCGCGAGCTGGCCCCACCTGCCGACAAGGAAAACAATGACAAAGAGACGGACGAAGACACCATCGCCCCGCAGCATCGGTCGATCTGGCAAACCATCGCGGACCACAGCCGTAACGTGCACGGCCGGCGTGTCGGCGTTTCGTTTTCGACGACATGCGCATGGATCGCCACGGCGGCGGTGGCTCTCTGGACCGTGGGCACCATGGTGTCGGGTTTCTCGAACCGCGCAACGATCAGCAGCGCCAGTGACACGCTGGCGCAACTCTCGAGCGCCCAGAACCCCACACGGGCAATGCGAACGCTGGACGGCCTCGACAAACAGATCGACGCGCTCGAGCTGCGCCAGCGCGAAGGCGCGCCATGGACCACACGCTTCGGCCTGAATCAGGACAGTGCGCTGCTCGCCGCACTCCAACCAGGCTATGCAGATGCGGCGGGCCGCATCCTCGTGGGTCCGATCCGCGAGAAGCTGGAGGAGCGTCTGCGCCAGCTCGCTTCCATGTCCGACGAGGAAATCGCAAGCGGCGGCAGTGCGCAGGCGCAGGCGGCATACGACACGCTCAAAGCGTATCTGATGCTCGCGAAGCCCGAGCGGGCTGCAGCTTCGTTTCTGACGCAACAACTGCTCGCAAGCGCCGTTCCGGCACGCCCATTCAATTCACCGGTCACGCCGGGCAGCTGGGAAGATCTGCGCCAGCACACCGTCGCGTTCCTGGCGAATCACATCGGTACGAAGACATCGACGGGCGGCTCGGCGCTTGCCATTGTGGCCGATAGCGGCCTCGTCGCGGCCACCCGCCAAACGATCATCGGCGTGCGCGGCATCCAGAACTCGACAGATGCGGTCTACCAGCAGATTCTCGAAGACGCAAAACCGAAGTACCCACCGGTCTCTCTGGCCGCGCTGCTCGGAGACACCACCGGCCGCGGTCTGTTCAACACGACGCAGACGATCCCGGGCATCTTCACGCGCGATGCGTGGGAACAACGTATCTCCAGGGCGATCGACGAAGCGAGCGAGCGGGGTAACGTTGCCGGCGACTGGGTGCTATCGGAGGTGAAATCCGGGAACCCGGCCTCTTCCACCCTGAAAGCCGATCTGCGCCGGCGCTACTTCGACGACTATGCGCGTGCGTGGGAGTTGTTCCTCAACGGTCTGCGCTGGCAGTCCGCCACGACGCTGTCGGCAACCGCGGACCAGCTCACGCTTCTGTGCGATCCTCAACGCTCGCCGCTGGTCGCGCTCATGAACGCAGTTGTGTATCAGGCTGGCGCGGGCGCGACGACACAATCGCTCTCGGATACCCTGATCAGCAAGGCACAGCAGCTTGTTGGCGCCGACGAGAAAGATCCGTCGAAGCAGGCGCAGCCCGAGCGCGCACCGCTCGCGTCCGCGTTCGGGCCGATTCTGCGTCTGACGGGCAGCGATCTGGTTGCCGGCGCACCGGCGCAGACCGGCAAGGCGGCCGCGCAGGTGGCGTCCGCTGCGGACCTGAGCCTGGCCCGCTATCTCGAGCGGGTGACGTCGATGCGTCTGAAGCTGCAACAGATGGTGAATAGCGCCGACACCGAGGGGATGGCGCGTGTGGCGGCGCAGTCAGTGCTGCAGGGCAAGACGTCCGACATCGCGGATAGCCGCGAGTATGCGAGCCGTGTGGCCGCCAGTCTCGGCGAGCAATGGGCGGGATTCGGCCAGCTGCTGCAGGCGCCGTTGAACCAGACATGGCAGGCGGTTGTGCAGCCTGCGGCGGCCAGCCTGAACGACATCTGGCGCAATTCACTCCTGGCCGACTGGAACCAGGCTTTCGGCGGCCGCTATCCATTCTCGGATTCAGACAACGATGCTTCGTTGCCCGATATGGTTCGCTTCATGCGTCCGGATGGCGGCGTGATTGCGCAGTTCGTCGCCACGCAGCTGGCTGGCATTGTCGAGCGTCAGGGTGACAGGTGGGTGGCCGCGCAAGGTGCGGATCACGGCGCGCTCATGCTCGATCCGGGTTTCCTCGACGGTCTGAACCGGCTGCTGCGTGTCGGGATCGTGCTGTTCCCGTCCGGCGACGCGCACATCCGGTTTGATCTGCGCGGCGTCGCGACACCGGGCATTACGGACATGCGGATCGTGTTTTCGAACAACGAATTGCATTACTTCAACCAGAGGGAGGAATGGGTGCCGTTCGAATGGCCGGGCCAGTCGCTGGATAACCTGTCGCACGTCGAATGGCAGACGGAGCAGGGCGGCCTGCGCTCGGCGCTCGACGCCCAGGGGCGCTTTGGGCCGATCCGGCTGCTCGAGCGAGCGAAGGTGTCGCAGCAGGACAATGCGCGCTATCTGCTCACGTGGACTCCGGATTCGAGCCAGGGCATTCCGCTCAAGGTGCAGTTGCGTAGTGACGGTGGTGCGGGTCCGCTCGGCGTGCTGCAACTACGCCACTTCACGTTGCCGACCCGGATCTTCGCCGGGGGCGGTGCAAAGTCGGGTTCCAGGGTCGCCACGAGCAGTCCTCCGCCCTTGCCGCCGGCCGCGCTGGCCGCTGCGAAGCAGGCGGCCATGCCTTTGCCGCACGGTTCGTTGCCGGAGGCCCAATGAAGCTCGGAGAATTGTTCCGAAGGCTTTTCCCGGCCCGTGAGGATGCGGGTGAGCTTGTGCGTGCTCGTCTTGAAACGTGGGCGGCATGGCTTCAGCCGTTCGCCGGCGAGGCCGGCGTCGGTCGCGATCCTGGCTACGAGGATGCGTTCTTCACGATCAAGGATGAGGCAGGCAAGCTCTCGGATATCGATGAGAGTCTGATCGTCCGCTCGTGCGAGCAGCTTTTGAAGGAGACCGGCAAGGACTTGCGTCTTGCGGGCTACTATGCGGTTGCACGACTGCGTCAGGACGGACCGGCTGGCTTTGCCGACGGCCTCGAGCTCGCCGCCGCGCTCGTCGACCGGTTTGGCGAAGCCGTGCTGCCCGCGCGCGCCGAGGCGAAGAAAGGCGCACTCGAAATGCTCGCCACCACGCGCGTGTTGGACCTGCTCGACAGCCGCGGCGAATTCGCACCAGCCGACCTCGAGCGGGCGCTTGCCGCACTCGACGTGCTGGTGACGCTTACGGGTGTTTGGCCCGAGGCCGCGCGACCCAGCCTGCAACCGCTGGTGGCGCGCTTCGAGCGCGGGGGCGCCTCAACGCCCGGCGACGAAGCGCTCGGCGTGTCCGCGTCGCCCGTTACGGCGAGTCCATCAGCCGGATCGATTACTTCGGCTCTCGACCTGTTCGATCAGGCTCGCAAGATGGCGGCGTGGCTGCTTGATCAGGAGAACGGCTATTTGCCATCGGTGAGGCTCGTGCGCAGCGTGCGCTGGGATACGCTGCACGAAGTCCCGCCCTCCGATGCGGCATCTCATACCCGGCTCACTGCGCCGCGCACCGAACTCCGGCAGCAGATGAAACGGCTCGTGTTGCAGAAGCAGTGGAATGAACTGCTGGAACGCGTCGAGGGCGCGTTCATGGAAGGTAGCAATCATCTCTGGTTCGATCTGCAGCTCTTCCAGCATACGGCGCTGGATCATCTGGGCGCGCCCTACAGCGTGTGGCGCGAACTGCTGCGCGCGGACTTCGCGCTTTTCCTCGAACGGCTGCCGGGGATCGAGCGGCTGTCCTTCAGCGACGGCACGCCGTTTGCCGACGATACGACGCTCGAATGGATCGCGCGCCACGCCGTGGTGCGCAACCTTGAAGCAGGCGAAGGCGTTGCGCCTCTGCCGATATCCGCCGACGGCACGGAGGAGCGCGCCGGCGACTGGCCGGAGATCGAGGCACAGGCGCGGGATCTGGCCGGGCGCGACGGGATCGAAGCGGCATTCTCGTGGCTCGAAGCGTTACCGGGGATCAGGACCGATCGTCATCGCTATCTGCAGCGATTCGTGATGGCACGTCTGGCCGACCATGCGGGGCGCGCCGATACGGCGGTTGCGCTGCTTGTCGAGCTGGATCTGTCCGCACAGGCATTGCCGCTCATGCGTTGGGAGCCCGCCCTGGTCTTCGAGGTCAAGCATCAGTTGCTCCGGGCACTGAAGGCAGCGAGCAACCGGAAAGACGCGGACAAGCCCGCGCTTGCTCGCCGTATCGGCGAACTGCAGGCCGAGATGGTACGGCTCGATCCCGCACGGGCGTTGACCATCACCTGAATCCCCGCTGGAAAACACCGATAAACACCGATGAATAACGACGATCCCATCCTGCGCTACTACGAAGCCGAGATGCGCTACCTGCGCGAGTCGGGCCGCGAATTCGCGAAGGTGCATCCCGACCGTGCACGCATGCTCAACCTCGATCGTGTGGGTGACCGCGACCCGTACGTCGAGCGGCTTCACGAGGGGTTCGCCTTCCTGGCCGGGCGCCTTCAGCAGAAGCTCGACGACGAACTGCCGGAACTCACCGAGGGGCTCGTCAGCCTGCTGTGGGCGCACTACCTCCGCATGATTCCGTCGCTCTCGATCGCGCAGCTCATGCCCCTGCGGGAAAAGCTTCAGCGAACGGAAGTGGTGCCGGCCGGCGTGCCGGTGCGTTCTGCGCCAATCAACGTGCAGCCCGCAGGCGCCGGGAGTACGGCGCCACGCACCGTGCAGTGCCTTTACCGGACGACCCAGGCCGTGGCGCTGCAGCCGCTCTCCATCACGCACGCGGGGCCGGGCGTGCGGCACGATGGCCGCTCGATCGTCCGCCTGGGCTTCGAGCTGCATCAATCCGCGCGGCGTGAAGAGACCGATCTTTCGCGCCTGCGTCTGCATCTGAACGCCGATCTGCCGGTGGCGTTTTCCATGCATCTCGCACTGACGCGCCAGGTCGACTCGATACTCTGGCGTATTCCGCAAGTGCGCGACGGCGAGGCCGTGCCGGTGCCGGGTGTAACGATCGAGCCCGCGGGTTTCTCGGCCGAGGAGCGGTTGTGGCCCAAGGCGGACGCCGCCTTCTCGGGCTACCAGCTGTTGCTCGAGTATTTTTCGTTCCGCGAGAAGTTTCTCTTTGTCGATCTGTGCGGCGTGGACATTTCGAAAGTGCCTGCGGGAGCGGCCCGATTCGAACTCGAAATTGTCCTGAGCGATGCCTACCCGTCGGATCAACGTTTCAGTAGCGACAACATTCGCTTGTTCTGCACACCGGTGATCAACCTCTTCGAGCTCGATGCCGAGCCCATCGAAATCAACCACCACGAAACGGAGTATCGCGTCGTGCCGGCGGGCCATCATGGCGAACACGTCGAAACGTATTCGGTCGATGCGATCGAGACGTTCGATCATGAGACGGCCGAGCGCTATCAGTACGTGCCGTTCGCGACGTTCCGGCACCGTGGGGGCATGCTGCGGCATGAGGCACCGGAGCGGTATTTCCATGGCCGTGTGCGTCCGGGCGTGTCCGGATTGCACGAGACCTGGGTGATTCTCGGCGGCCACGCCTGGGAGACGATGGAGACGCTGCCGGAGGAAAGCCTTTCCCTGCGCGTAACGGGTACGAACGGGATGTTGCCGCGCAAGGGGTTGCGGGAGGCCAGCATCAGCGAGCTTGCGGCGAGCACGCCGAATGTCGCTGGCGTGCGCAATCTCGTTGCGCCGACCCTGCCGCTCTATCCGCCCACGGGCGACCGGTTTCAGTGGCGCCTGCTGTCTCATCTCGCGCCGAATTTCCTTTCGCTGATGGACGCAGAAGTGCTGCGCGGCGCGCTGGCGCTCTACGACTGGACCGACGACGAGCTGAACCGCCGGCGCCTTGCCGGCATCCTCTGGGTCTCGCAGGAATTGCTCGAGGAGGTGGCGGGCGGCTCGGTCGAGCGCGGTGTGCTGATCGAGGTGACGCTGGATTCGCAGGCGTTCGCGGGCGAAGGCGACGTGATGCTCTTTGGCGAGCTGCTGCACCGGTTCTTCGCGCTATATGCGGAGATCAACCTGTTCACGAAACTTGCGATCGTGAGCCTGCCGTCGCAGACGCGCACAGTCTGGCCGCGAAGCAAGGCGCAACGCGCTCCACTATGAAACCACGCAATCTTGAGCCGCTGGTTGCCTCGCTGCTGGCGCGCGCCCCGCAAATGAGCTTCATGCAGCTATGCCGCCTGCTCGAGGTCCGCGCCCCCGATCATCCAGGCTTGGGCACGCGCGACACGCCTGAGCATGAGCCGGTGCGATTCGGCTCGTGGCCGCGCGTCGGATTTCCGGCAGGCGAGGTCGCCACAGTCGATTTCGGTGACCTGTGGGCTGAATCGGGACCGCGAATGCCGCCCGTCGTGCGTACGACGTTCATGGGCCTCTATGGCGTGGATGCGGCGATGCCGCCGCACCTGGTCGACGACATTGTCCTGCGCGAAGAGGGACATGAGGTGGTCGAATCCTTTCTCGACCGGTTCCATCACCGCTTCGTTACGCTGTTGTACCGTGCGTGGAAGAAGTATCGCTATCCGGAGAGTTTCCGCCAGGGCGGAACCGACGCGCATTCGCGCAACCTGCTGTGTCTGGCGGGATTCGGCTGGGGCGAAAAGCCAAAGCGCGCGGGGTTGCCCGATTCCCGGATGCTCGCGTTGCTGGGCTTGCTGACCATGAAGACCCGTACGCCGGAGGGGCTCGCCGGTGTTATCGCACTGGCGGTGCCGGGCGCGGACGTGCGAGTCGACGAATTTTTCCCGGCGGTCACCGGCACCGGCAAACCGCGGCCGCTGACTTCATGCCCGTCGAGGCGCGAATCGGCATGTGGCGCTCAAAAGGGGCTCGGCGGAGGCTACGTGCTGGGCGGGCGACTGGCTTATCGCAGTCGCGCTGCCCGCGCAACGCTGCGCCCCGGCAACGCTCAGCAGGCGCATGATCTGCTGCCGGGGGCGTGGCTCAATCGTGAGCTGCTCGCCTTCGTCCAGTTGTATGTGGGCGTCAAGGCCGACATCCATCTGCGCATGCAGGTGTCCTCAAGAATTGCGCCTTTGCCGGCGATTGGCGCGGTATCCGCTGGGCCCGCGCCGCGGCTTGGCTGGACGACGGTGCTGCCCGCCGGCCAGGAACGCATGATGACTATTCCGCTCGGGGTTGTCGAGGCGTTCCCCGCACCGCCAGCCAATCCCTACCTGAATCCACAACGTAGATAACCGGGGATCTGTCATGTTTATCCGCCTGGCCATGACCACCGCTGCATCCGCTTTCCTGCTGTCGGGTTGCGGCGCGTGGCAGGCCGTTTCCGACACGACGTCACATGCATTTCACGCCGTCTTCTACAAGCAGGTCAAGGTGCTCAATGTCGATCTGGCCGCGCGTGAAGCCTTGAATCCGGACGATTCCGGTCGCGCGACTTCGGTCGCCGTGCGCGTCTATCAGCTCAAGGACCGCAAGATCTTCGACGGGGCATCCTATGGCGATTTGCTGAAGAGCGACCGCACTGTCCTCGCGCAGGACCTGCAGGACAGCATGGCGGTCGCGCTCAACCCCGGTGCGTCCGCAAGCCTCACGCAGGCGATGAAAAGCGATACGCAATACGTGGCTATTGTCGCGTTCTACCGCAATCCCGGCAGCGGGAACGGATGGAAATATGTGATCGGGAAGAGCAAGCTCGATCCGGACAAGCCGTTAAAGCTCGAGCTGGTGAACCAGTTGCTGCTCGCGGGCGACGCAACTTCACAGAAGTCGGCGCAGTAACGCAGGCCTTGTCTGATCTGCGTTGTCCATGTCATCGATGAATGGGCCCCTGCCGCGTCCTCACGCGCTGCAGCGTCACGTTTTGCGGGCTCCCGGCCCAGACTGCCAGCGCGGAATAATTATCGGCATTCGGCACGCTGCCCGAATGGCGCATTGCCTCATGCTCGATCAGCAGCGCCCAGTCGTCGACGGTGTGAACGATGCGCAGCCGGTCTTCCAGCGCTTCTTGCGCAACGGTCTGCCAGAGCCCATCGGTGCAGAGCAGGAACACGTCGCCGTCTTCGAGCGCATGCGGCGGGCTGATCGCGGGCGCGATCGGGCCGCGCATGCCCAGTGCCATGTGCAGCCAGCCGGGATTCACGCCATCACAGGGCAGCCCCGCGTCCAGTAGCTGCTGGCGCACGCTATGGTCGCGCGTGTGCTCGATCAGCGCGCCGCGCGCGAACCGGTACAGCCGGCTGTCGCCAAGATGGGCCCATTGCGCGATGTTGTGCCGCCGGTCGATGAAAAGCACGATCACCGTCGCGCTCATGCGGCCCCGTTCGCGTTCGCGCTGCTGGCTCGCGAGAATGACACCGTGAGCTTCCTCGATGCAGGCCAGCAGGGTCTGCGCGAGGGTGGGCTCGCGGGCTCGGTCGCTGTGTTGCGCACGCTCCAGGATTCGCTCGACTGCGCAGCGTGCGGCGATCTCGCTGCCGGGTTCGCCCGAGACGCCATCGCTCACGACGAAGCAGGCATAGTCGTCCGAGATCGTGTAGCCGAGTGCATCCTGGTTGCTGTCCCGCGTGCCCGCGCGCGAGAACTGGGCGCACGAGAGGTTCATGCGTCGCCCGCGCGCGCCGGGCGGCGTCGTGCGTGATAGCTCCTCACTTCGTCGTCGTAGGCGCGCAGGAAGGACCGGCCGAAGACGGCGCTGAAGTCGTCCTCGACCGCGAGCATCGTCTCGTGGTGCATGCGTTCGTAGCGGTTCCACAGGCGCAGCTTGCGCAGCAGCGGCAGGTACGCTTCGTAGCGGCTCGGGATGTCGCGCTCGGCGAGGCGCTCGGGCGAGAAGCGCAGCAGCACGTCGTTCAGCGCGGCGCGCATGCCCGCGACCATGGCGATCTGATGCGCTTGCAGGTCGTGGAACGCATCTTCCACGGCGCTCGGCGGCGTCATGAAGCCGGGGAACGGCAGGCCGAACATCTGGCGCAGCGCCGCGCTGCCATCGGGTAGCAGCTTGAGCGGATTGTTCTCGCGATCGAGCAGCACGGTCATGTCGGCCTTCACTTCGCGCTTGAGGATGCTGCGCGACGAGAGCAGTTCGACCGTGCCGTTCGCGAAGAGCGCCAGTAATTGCCCCGCAGTGTGCAACTGTTCCGTCGACCAGTCGCAGGTGGCTTTGTCGAGGCCCGCGCCGCGCAGGAACGCGGAAAGGAGCGCATCGGCGGAATCGGGCGTGGGAGCGGACGTTTGCGTATCAGCCGGCGCCGCCGTTGGCGCGGCGCGTTTTGCGGCTTGCGCGGGCGCTGGCGGGCTCGCTGCGTTCTGCTTGCTGGCGAGCGTCGGTTCAAGCGCTGGTTCATAGGCGCGTGGCTGCGGTGGCCGCGCAGGAGATTCACGCTCCGTACCCGTCTTCGAAAATAGGGTTGCTCGCG
The DNA here is from genome assembly GCA_035277805.1 of Paraburkholderia sp. GTDB lineage: Bacteria > Pseudomonadota > Gammaproteobacteria > Burkholderiales > Burkholderiaceae > Paraburkholderia. The sequence continues at coordinate 9,912 of DATEJU010000028.1, forward strand.
CATCCATACTGCGCGCGCGCGCGGGTGCGGTGCGCGGTGGGGCAGTCTGCGTCGATGCCCGCTGCGCGGCGGGGCGCGCAAGATCCGCCTCGTCGCGGCTCGTGGGTGCGAAGAGCGCGAGCGGATCGGTTGGGATCGGCGGCGCGCTCTCTTTGGGCGCTGCGCTGTCTCTGGAGGGGGAGGGCGCGCGGCTTGCGCCTGCGCGCTTTTCCCGCTCGCGTGCGGACGCCGAAGTCACCTGCGCCGAATGCGCCTCATGCGCCACCTCCGCCATGCCGTCTGCCCCGCTGGCGCCGGCCTGCGCGCGCAGCACATACGGCCCGATGCGGATCGCGTCGCCGGATTCGAGCGCATGCTCTTCGGTGTACTCGAGCGGCATATCGTTGATCTCCACCACCGACACGCTGCTCAAATTCTTCAATACGCAATGCTCGCCGTCGATCTGCAGCAGCGCTTGCAGCCGCGAGACCTGACGCGTTTCGTCGGGCAGCACCATCTGGTTGTCGGCATTGCGTCCGATCGTGCCGCCCGGCGCATGAAACACCACGCTGGTCTCGGTCGGGACCGGTTCTCCTGCGTACTCGATGACGGTCAATTGCATGATGCGGACTGAATCACTCAATAACGGATAAAAGGCATTCGCGGCGCACGCGGGCAGCACGCCGGCACATCAGGACGGCGCGACCTTGCGGCGCGCCGCGTCGAACGCGGGGCCCCAGATCGGGTGCCCCTTTTCCGCGGCGGAAAGCTCGAAGTGCGGGTCGAGCCGCAGGATCGCCTCGAACTCGGCGCGGCATTGTGCAACGCGGTTCGTCACGCAGTAGCTGAAGGCCATCAGCTTGTGCGCTTCGATCTGGGTGGAACGGTCGCCGCCTTCCACGACGTTGCTGTTGCGCAGCAACTGAATGGTGCGCTGGTAGTCGCCCGCGATGTACGAGTCGTGTGCGGCCGCAACGGTATCCGCGGCGGCGCGCTGCGTGGGCGAGAGGCTGCTGCAGCCGCTCGCCGCAACGAGCGCCAGAAAAAATGCGCCACTGAGGGCGGCCGGTGTGCAATTCGCACGTAACAAATTCCAGTGTATCGGCCAATTCATCGCTGGCATTCCGGTATTTTCTGCTTCATTCAAGTCGTCCATGTAATTACTACGGCTTGAGAAATTTATTTATAGAGCGCGTATTCGGAGAGCGTTGCGGTAAGGAATCGTACGAACTATAGTCTAGTCACCTGATTTTCCCTCATATGAATTATTACTCGTGAGACACCGTCGGCGATAGATTAATTTAATTCCGCGAAGAAGCGACAGGTATGGCGTCATAGCCTCGTGGTCCGTTACCCGGCACGCCTGGATCAGGGCGGGCGTGCCGGCAACGCCATGTTTAGCCCCTGCTTGCAGGCATGGAGCGGGGCGGGTGTGCGTTCGTGCCTTTGCACGAGCAACGTGATTCGCGCTGAATCAGAGGATTAGCACGGTATGTACGGAGCGCCAATTAAGCGCGTGCTTCAACCGCGCGCAGGGATTTATTTTGCATTTTTATTATTGTGGGGATGCGCGTCGACCGAGAAAGATTTACCGGTGCCTTATTCCGTCACATTTCAGGTGGCGGCCGATGTTAATCGCGATTCGCAAAACCGGCCCGCACCCATAGCGTTGCAAACATTTCAACTGAAATCCGGTAATAATTTCAGCCGGGCCGATTATTTCTCGCTGCAAAGCAAGCCCGAAGATGCGCTGGGCGCGGAGCTGGCGGGCACGGACCGCATCGTCCTGCGTCCGGGCGAGTCGCGCACGCTTCACTACTCGGGCGGCGAGGCGGTGCGCGCGCTCGGCGTCGTGGCGGGCTACCGCAAGCTCGAGAAGCGCCGCTGGAAGATCGTCGTGGCGCTGCCGCCGCCTGCGAGCACCAACTTGTTCAAGTTCTGGCAGGGCAAGCCCTCCGAAATGCGTTACGTGATCGCGGTGCAAGGCGACGGTCTCGTCGTCACGCCGAACGCCGGTGACGCGCAATGAACGACCGCATGAATTCCCCTGTTGCGCCCGTCACGGGCGGCGCCGCTCAGCGTGAGCGCGTGGTGTGGTCCGAAGGCATGTTCTTGCGGCCACAACATTTCCAGCAGCTCGAACGCTACTTCGAGCGCTATGTGCACCTGCGTTGCGCGCCGTTGCAGCGTTATTTGTGGGGCTTCGCCTCTCTGCTGATCGACGAGGAGGCACTTGCGCACGGCAAGGTGATGCTGCGCGCCGCGAGCGGCATGCTGCCGGACGGCACGCCGTTCGACTTCTCGCATCTCGACGAGGCGCCCGAGGCGCTCGAGGTGGATGCCGAGGTGCGCGACACCACGGTTGTGCTGGCGCTGCCCGCCGCGCGCAGCAGCAGCGCGGAGGTTTCGTTCGGCGGCGGCGCTTCTGCGCTCGCGCGCTACGTGGCGCATGAAACCGAGATCGCGGACGTCAACGAGGTGCGGCTCGAGCCTGCGCTCGTGCAATTAGGACGACTGAAGCTGAAACTCGCGCTCGCCACCAGCGTGGACGACGACTGGCACGCCATGGGCGTGCTGCGCGTAGTGGAGCGGCGCACCGACCGTCAACTGGTGATCGACGAGACGTATATTCCACCGCTCCTCGACGCGCATGCGCACCCGCAGCTCGTCGGCTATATGCGGGAGCTGGACCGGCTGCTCGCGCAGCGCAGCGAGCTGCTCGCCGGGCGTCTGGCGCAGGCGGGGCGCGGCGGCGTGTCCGAGGTTGCCGACTTCCTGCTGTTGCAGCTCGTCAACCGCTACCTCGCCGTGACGTCGCACACGGTGCAAACGCCCGGCGTCCACCCGGAGCTGCTGTTTCGCGACTGGCTCAAGCTCGCCTGCGACTTTGCCACCTTCACGGCGGCCACGCGCCGGCCCGAAGTGCTGCCGCGCTATCAGCACGACGATTTGCGCGCGACTTTCGGCGAGCTGTTTGCGGAGCTGCGGCGCTCGCTTGCCACCGTGCTCGACCAGAACGCCGTGCAGATCGCGCTCACCGACGCCGGCAACGGCGTGCAGGTGGCCGTGATCGCCGACACTTCGCTGCTGCGCGATGCGGGCTTCGTGCTGGCGGTGCGCGCCGACGTGCCCGCCGAGAGCGTGCGCACGCGCTTTCCCGCCCAGGTCAAGCTCGGGCCCGTGGAGCGCATCCGCGATCTGGTGCAACTGCAGTTGCCGGGCATTCCCGTGCGTGCGCTGCCGGTCGCGCCGCATCAGATTCCGTATCACGCCGGCCATAGCTACTTCGAGATCGACAAGGTCGGCGACCTCTGGCGCCAGCTCGAGCGCTCGGGCGGCCTCGCGCTCCATCTGGCCGGCGAGTTTCCGGGCCTCGCGATGGAGTTCTGGGCGATCCGTGACATGCGGATGGGCGACGTGCGCGCAGGCGGCATGCGCGTAAGCGATGCACGCGAACGAGACACGCGATGAACCCGCTCAACGATCCTTTCGCCGCACGACGCGAGGCTGAGCGCGACGCCGGCCGCGTGAGTGGACGCGAAGCCGGACGCAGCGCCGCGAGCGGGGCCTTCATGACCTCGCAGCCGGATCTCGCCTCGGTAACCTCGGCAAAGGGCGATGAAACGTGGCATGCCGATGCGCCACCCGGCGACGCGCGCTGGTTCACAGGCGCGGCCGCCGCCGCGTCGGCGGAGGGCGGCAATCCGCTCGTGGCCGCGGCCAATGCGCTGCTGAACTTGATCCCGCAGATCCGCTATACCGTGCACCATCCGAATCCGGCCTGGCTGCGCGAGCATCTCGCCAATGAAATCCGCCAGTTCGAAGAACGCGCGCGCAGCGCGGGGGCGTCGCCGGAGCAGATCGGCGCGGCGCGCTATTGCCTGTGCACGGCGCTCGACGAGGCGGCGGCTCTCACGCCGTGGGGCGGCTCGGGCGACTGGTCGGCGAACAGCCTGCTCGTCGCGTTCCACAACGAGACCTGGGGCGGAGAGAAGTTCTTCGAACTCCTCAATCGTTTGATGCAGCAGCCGCGCGAGCAACTGAATCTGCTCGAGCTGCTCTATTACTGTCTGGTGCTCGGTTTCGAGGGACGCTACCGGGTGCTCGACAACGGCCGCGCGCAGCTCGACGATCTGCGCCATACGCTCGCGCGCACGATTCGCAGCGTGCGCGGCGACTACGACGCGGCGCTCTCGGCGCACTGGCGCGACGAGATCGCGCGTGAAGATCCGCATCGCTTCGCCATCCCGCTCTGGGCCTGCGCCGTGCTCACCGTGCTGGTGGGCTTCGGCGTGTACGTCGGGCTCGATCTCGCGCTGGCGGGGCGCTCGGACAAGGCGTTCGCGATGATCGGCCGGCTGCAGATCCCGAGCGTGCGCCTGCAGGCGGCCGAGCCGCAGGCCGTGCGCCCGGTGCCGCCGCCGCGCCTGGCGGGCTTTCTCGCGCCCGAGATCGCCGAGGGTCTCGTGGAAGTGCGCGACGCCGCCGACCGCAGCGTGATCGTGCTGCGTGGCGACGGCCTCTTCGAATCGGGCTCCGCCACCGTGATCGATCGTTACCAGCCGACGCTCGCGCGCGTGGCGGCCGCGCTTGCGCGCGTGCCTGGCGCCGTCGTGGTGGCCGGGTACACGGACAACGTGCCGGTGCACAGCGCGCGCTTCCCGTCGAACTGGGATCTCTCGGTCGAGCGTGCGCAGGCCGTCGCGGCCATTCTTGCCGCGCGTCTGGGCGACGCTACGCGCGTGCGCGCCGAAGGGCGCGGCGCCACCGATCCCGTCGCGCCGAACGACAGCGCGGCCAACCGCGCGCGCAACCGGCGCGTGGAGATCACCTTGCTCGCCGCGCCGCCCAAGCTTGCGACGCCGGGCGCGGGAGACGCGCCATGAGCCGCTTGGGGAGTTCGGCATGGCATGCGTTGCGCGCGCTCGTGAGCGCGCGTGTCTGGGCCGTCATCGGCCTTATCGCGCTCGCGGCGCTGATCTGGCTCGTCGGGCCGCTGATCGCCATTGGCGCGTACCGGCCGCTCGACAGTGCGCTGGCGCGCGTGCTCCTCATCGTGCTGATCTTTGCCGTGTGGGCCGCGCGCGTGGGGTATCGGCACTGGCGCGCCGCGCAACTGAACGCGCAGTTGCTGAGCCAGTTGCGCGAGCCCGTGGAGGGCCGCCCCGCGCGCGAGGACGAGGCGCCGCACGCGCAGGAGCTGCGCAGCCGCTTCGACGAGGCCGCGCGCCTCTTGCGCAGCGCGCGCCTGGGCGCCGCGCAGGGCAGTGCACAGGGCAGTGCGCAGAGCGGCCAGGGCTTGCGTGCGCGCCTCGGGCGCTGGTTCGAAGGTCTCACGCGCCAGTATCTCTATCAGTTGCCGTGGTACGTCTTCATCGGCGCGCCGGGCTCGGGCAAGACCACGGCGCTGGTCAACTCGGGCCTCACGTTCCCGCTCGCCGAGCAGTTCGGCAAGGCCGCGATCCGCGGCGTGGGCGGCACGCGCCATTGCGACTGGTGGTTCACCAACGAAGCCGTCCTGATCGATACGGCGGGCCGCTACGCCACGCACGAGAGCAACCGCGCGCTCGATCAGGACGAATGGTCCGGCTTTCTCGCGCTGCTCAAGAAGTACCGGGTGCGCCAGCCGCTGAACGGCGCGTTGCTGACGATCAGCGTCTCCGATCTGCTGGGCGCCTCCGAGGTCGAGCGCACCGCGCATGCGATGGCGCTGCGCAAGCGCCTGCAGGAGCTGCGCACGGAGCTCGGCATCCAGTTCCCCGTCTATGTGCTCGTGACCAAGGCGGACCTGCTCTCGGGCTTTACGGACTACTTCGGGCGCCTGAATCGCACCGAGCGCGCGCAGGTGTGGGGCTTCACGATCGCGCTCGCGCAGACCGAGGCGCACGACTTCAGCCTGCGCGCCGTGTTCGACCGCGAGTACCGGCTGCTGCACCGGCGCCTGAACGACGCACTGCCCGAGCTCTTCACCGCCGAGCCCGACGCGCGCCGGCGCGAGCTGATCTATTCGCTGCCGCAGCAATTCATCGGCTTGCAGGAGGTGCTCGGGCAATTCGTCGAGCAGGTGTTCTCGAGCTCGCGCTTCGACGCCATGCCGCTGTTGCGCGGCGTCTATTTCACGAGCGGCACGCAGGAAGGCACCGTGTTCGACCGCGTGATGGGCGGCATCAAGCGCTTCCTCAAGATCGACGGCGTGCCGCCCGCGCCGCACGTGGCGCCGGCGGCGAGCGGGCGCAGCTTCTTCCTCAAGGACCTGTTGCAGGAGCTGATCTTCAAGGAGGCGCGCCTCGCCGGCACCGATCTGCGCTGGTACCAGCGCCAGCGCATGCTCGCGCTCGTCTGCTACGCGGCGCTCGCGCTGCTGCTGGCGCTCGCGCTGGTGGCCTGGGTGGGCAGCTACGCGCGCAATCGCGCGTATCTGGCCTCGGTCGAGGCGCGCGTGCCGCAGATCGACCGCGCGCTGCAGGGCGTGACGATCACCGATGCCGACAACATCGCGCGCGTGCTGCCGATGCTCGACGCAATGCGCAACATCGCGCACGTGGAGGGCGTCGATCCGGCCAACGCGCCGCTCGCGTATCGCTGGGGCCTCTTTCAGGGCGACAAGGTGCAGTCGGCCGCGGAGAACGTCTATCACCGCGCGCTCGACGAGCTGCTGCTGCCGCTCGCGGCGCGGCGGCTCGAAACGGCGGTGCGCGACGCGCCGCCCGGCGACCCCGCCTATGTCTACGCGGCGCTCAAGGCGTATCTGATGCTGTACGACAGCGCCCATTACGATCCCGATTTCGTGCAGGCGGTGCTGGATCTCGAGATTGCGTCGGCGCCGGGCGCGCAACTGACGCCCGCGCAGCGCAACGATCTGCGGGCGCACATGGCGGCGCTTTTCGCGGGCCGCGTGGTGGTCTCGCCGTTCGCGCAGAACGAGCAGATGGTGGCGGCCGCGCGCGACCAACTCAAGCAGCTCACCTTCGCGCAGCGTCTCTATGCGCAGCTCGCGCGCACGCTGCGGCCTGCCGCGGCGGCTTACGACGTGAGCGCGGCGCAGATGGCGGGGCCTTCGGGCGCGCTCGTGTTCCGGCGCGCGAGCGGCGCGAGCCTCAATGATGGCGTGCCGGGGCTCTATACGTACGACGGCTACTGGAAGGTGTTCGACAAGCGCCTCGCGGCAGCGGTGGAAGCGTTCGGCCGCGACGAAGTCTGGGTGCTCGGGCTGCGTGCGCCGGAGGCCACGACACCCGCCGCCGCGAGCGCGCAGGCGAAGGACGTGCGCTCGCTCTATTGCGACGATTACATCCGGCGCTGGGACGACTATCTCGGCGACCTGCGCTTGCAGAGCACGGCGTCGCTCGCGCAGACCACGCAGATTGCCCGCGTGCTGTCCTCGCAGGACTCGCCGCTCGCGCGTCTCGCCAACGCCGCCGCGCGCGAGACCACGCTCTCGCAGAGTGCGGGCAGTGCGGGAGGGCTCGCGGCGGGCGCGCAGGACAAGGTGAACCAGGCGCGCGAATCGCTCGCGCAGATCTTCGGGCAGCCGCAGGGCGGCGCCGATGCGGCGGGCGCGGGCGATGTGCGGCCCGAAGCCGTGGTCGATGCGCACTTCGCGGGGCTGCGCGAGTTCGGCAGCCAGGACGCGGGGGGATCGGCCGGGTCGGGAGCCGCCACGGGTGCTGGTGGCGCCAATGCGGCGCTGGCCGCGGTGCTCAAGTCGATCGACAACCTCTATACGTGGCTCACCACCGCCGACGCGGCATTGCGCGGCGGCGGGACGCCACCCCAGTCGGACAGCGCCGACCAGATCCGCGCCGAGGCCGGCCGCATGCCCGCGCCGTTCCGGCAGATGCTGGGCGATCTCGCGAACGCCGCGCAGGGCACCGTCACGCACAACGTCGACCAGAACCTCGCGCAAAACGCGTCCGTCAATATCGGCGATTTTTGCAGGCAAGCCATTGCGGGGCGCTATCCGTTCGCGCGGGGCTCCTCGCGCGACGTGGCGCCAGGCGACTTCGCGCGCGTGTTCGCGCCCGGCGGCCTGATGGACGACTTCTTCCAGAAGAACCTGCAAAGCCGCGTGGATACGAGCGTGCAGCCGTGGCGCTTCATCGGCGGCGCGTCGGGCGCATCCGGCGCGTCAGGAGATAGCGCGCTGCTCACCTCGTTCGAGAAGGCCGCCGTGATTCGCGACGCGTTCTTCGCCGGCGGCGCGCGCACGCCCACCATCAAGCTGGAGATCAAGCCGCTCGACATGGACCCGGACATCTCCGAATGGACGCTCGACGTGGACGGCCAGGAGGTGCGCTACGCGCACGGTCCGCAGGCGCCGGTGACGGTGCAGTGGCCGGGGCCGCGCGGCACGAACCAGGTGCGGCTGCAGATCGTCGAGCAGAACGGCGCGACCGACGGCTTCGTGACCGAGGGGCCGTGGGCGCTCATGCGTCTCTTCGATCGCGCCGCGCCCGGGCGCGGCCAGGCGCCCGAACAGATGGTGGCCGGTTTCAGCGTCGATCACCACGCGCTCGCCATGCAGGTGAGCGCGGACAGCGTGCGCAATCCCTTGCGTCTCGCTCAACTGGAGTCGTTCTCGTGTCCGGGGAAATCATGAACGGCGCCAGCCTTGGCGCCGAACTCGCGTTGCCCGCCTGGTACGGCAAGCTGCCGGGCGCGGGCGACTTCGTTGGCCGCCGCATGCAGGGCGCGCTCGCCCGCACCTGGGAGCAATGGCTCTCGCAGGGCATGGCGGCCGGCCGCGCCGGCCTCGACGCGCATGCGCCGCTCTGGTGCTTCGCCATTCCCGCCGGCAGCGGCGACGGCTGGGTGCAGCTGGGCTGCGTCGCGCCGAGCTGCGACCGGGTCGGGCGGCGCTATCCGCTCGTGGTTGCGCAGCCGATCGCGCCTACCGGGTACGCGCGCGATGCGGGACACGTGGGGCGCGGCGGACATGCGGGGTCGGCGCTCGCTAGTGCCGATCTGCGCATCCGCCTGATGGGCAGCATCGTGCGCGATGCGATCCGCAGCGCGCTCGGGCCGGAGGATTTCGATCTGGCGCTTGCGCACGGTTTGCAGGACGACGCAACGCAGACCGCCGCCGGGGGCTGGCCGAATCTGTGGGAATACTTCGACCCGAACGGCATGACGAGTTTCTGGTGGACCGATGCCGGCGACGGCGCGCCGCGCACCGACGTCCACACCGGCGGGCTCGATGCCGCGCTGTTCCAGCGGCTCTTCGGCGAGCCGGGAGGAGGACGGACATGACCGACTCGCACTACGCCGAAGCGGCGCCTCACTGCGCGCGCGCCGGCTCGCCAGGCGGCGCGCAAACCGGCACCGGCACCGGCGCCGACGGCGTGCGGCCATTGCCGAACGGGCACCGGCTGGCGGGCTTCGAGCTCGACTCGGTGCTGGGCACGGGCGGCTTCGGCATCGTCTACCGGGCGTTCGACCGCACGCTGCAGCGCGCGGTCGCGGTCAAGGAGTACATGCCCGCGATGCTGGCGTCGCGCGCGGGCGACTTCACGGTCGCGCTGCGTGCCGCGCGCTTCTCGCAGGCCTTCGACGCGGGCCGCGCCGCCTTCCTGAACGAGGCGCGCCTGCTCGCGCAATTCGATCACCCGGGCCTCGTGAAGGTGCTGCACTTCTGGGAGAGCCACGGCACCGCCTATATGGTGATGCCGTTCTACGAAGGCCAGACGCTCGAGCAATTGCAAAAGCGCGGCAAGCCGATGAGCGAGGCGGCGCTGCTGCGCATGCTGGCCGCGGTGCTCGGCGCGCTCGACGTGCTGCACCGCGCGCAGTGCTTTCATCGCGACATCTCGCTCGACAATATCCTCATGCTGCCGAACGGCAATCCGGTGCTGCTCGACTTCGGCGCGGCGCGCAAGCTGATCGGCGACATGGTCGACGAGACCGCCATGATGCTCAAGCCCGGCTATGCGCCGATCGAGCAATACACGGACGATCCCGCGTTCAGGCAGGGCCCATGGACCGACATCTATGCGCTGGGCGCGGTCGCGCATGCGCTGATGACGGGCGAGCTGCCGCCGGCCGCGGTGGTGCGCAGCATTCAGGACCAGTACCGGCCGCTCGCCGGCCGCGAGCGGGCCAGTGGCGAGCACGAACACAACCACGAGCACTACGGCGAGCGCGTGCGGGCCGCGATCGACTACGCGCTGGCGCTGCGGATCGAAGACCGGCCCGAATCGGTGGCGGCGTTTGCCCAGGCGCTCGGCCTGCACGAGCCCACGCCGGGCGTGTTCGTGCCCGCCGGGTACGATGCGCCGCCGGCACGAGCGGCGGGTCATGGGGGCAGCGGCGAGGGCGGTGCGGCGGTCGCGGGCGCAGCCGTTGCCGGGGACGCGACTGCCGAAGCAGCGCGAGCGCCGCGAGATGAGGACTCGGATGCGCCCGATGCACCGGCGCCTGACGCGGGAAAAACCTCGAACACGGTATCGAACGCTCAAGCCGCGTCGATGGTCTCGGCGGCAGCCGGAACTGTGCAAGATGGCAGAAGCGCGGAAGTCCCGGCAGCGGAGGCACACACACGCGAGGACGAATCCGGGCCGCCGCGGCGCGAACCGTCACCCGAATCAGCGCAACCGCAGCCGCAACCACAGCCGCAACCACAGCCGGTCGCGCAGCAATCCATCGGTAATGCTTCGGCGCCGGGTGTCGATCGACAGAATGATTCGGTATCCGAATCGCCTGAATCACGCTTTGCATGGCGGGTCATTCGCATCCCCGTGCTGGTTTTGCTGCTCATTCTCGCGGTGGCCATTCCGGCGCTGCGCTACGCGATCCGTGCGCCTGGCGGTTCTACGCAGACCGTTGCAAACCGCAGCGCGCCCTCTGCTCCCGCTACGCCAGCCGCACCGGCGAGCCGCGCGGCAACCCTGGCGCTTGCGGCTCCTGCGGCCAACCCGCCCGCTGGCGGCGCCAACACGACCGCGCAAGCGCAGCAGCAGGCGGGCGTGGCGGCGCCCGGCTCCGGCTTGATGCCAGCCTCGCCCGCGATGACCACGGACACCACCGTGGTGGAGGTGCAAGCCGGCAAGGACAAGCCCGTCAACGCCACCGATCTGGCCGCCGCGTCGCAGCAATCCGCTCAATCCGCTCAATCCGCCGAGCCCACGCAGAGCGCGCAAGCCACGCAGCCCGGCGAGTCGGCGCAAGCCGCCCCTTCCGAAGCGCAGGTCGCGCAAGCACCGTCACGGGCAGCAGTTCCGCCTTCGGTGCACACGCCCGCGCCAATGCGTCCGGTGCGCGTGCACTTCCAGGTGCTGCCGTGGGGCGAGGTCTATGTCGATGGGGTGAGGCGCGGCGTGAGTCCGCCGTTTCATACGGCGAGTCTTTCGCCGGGCACCCATCGCATCGAGATCCGCAACGGCTCGCTCACGCCTTACGTGCGTACCGTGACGCTCGATCCGGGCAGTCCGCCGCTCGAAATCAGCTACAAGTTCGAGTAATTGCGCCAAGGAGCCGAACGATGATCGAAACCCTGCTCGCACCGATCAGCGCCGAAGCGCCGTGCGGACCGGACCTCGAATACGACGCCGACTTTCTGGAGTTGCAGCGCTGCGCCACGGCGAAGCCGGAGGAGCAATACGGCGACGTGCTGATTGCCGCGCAGTCGCCCGCATGGCGCGAAGCGGAGCGCCTCGCGCTCGAACTGCTCGTGCGCACGAAGGACCTGCGCGTCGTCGTGCCGCTCACCTGGGCTTGGCTCGACAGCCGCGGCCTGCAAGGCTATGCGGATGGCCTGCGGCTCGCGGCGGCGCTGCTCGATGCGTACTGGGAGCCGCTGCATCCGGCGCTGGTCGTGGAAGGCGAGACCGATCCGCTGCCGCGCTTCAATGCGCTGGCGGAGCTTGCCGGTCCGCAGGGCTGTGTGCGCGCGGCGCGCGAATTGCCGCTGCTTGGAACGCTGAGCGTGAGCGCGGTTGCTGAATTGATACAGCAAGGCGCGGGCGCTTTGGCTAGTGAAAGCGGCAGCGCGGGTGGCAATGCGGGTGGCAATGCCGGTGGTAACTACGCCGGCGGACGCACACGTCTCGTGCACGAACTGCATGAGGCGTTCGCGGCGGGAAACCCCGTGCTGCATGCGGCGCTCGCGGTGCGGGAGCAATTGGGCGGGTTGAGGCGCCGGGTGAGCGAGCGGTTTGGCGAGGCGTGGACGCTCGACGTTAGCGCGCTCGAGCGGCAGCTCTCGGCGCTGGCCGCCGAGCTTGCGCAAGACATGGCGCAACCGCAATCACAAACGCAAGCCCAGGCCACGCTGGACAGCGCATCGCAAGACATTGCACGGAACATGGCGCGGGAATCGCAAGCAGCACAAGGCGCGCCCCCGCCGCAGCGCGCAGCAGGGCCACCGGCCGCAAACGGCAGCGCGTGGCGCGACGCCGAGATCTCGAGCCGGGCCGATATCGACTTCGGACTAGAAAAAATGTGTCGCTACCTCGAATTGCACGAGCCGAGCCACCCAGCGCCCATCTTCTTGCGCAGGGCGCAGCGCCTGCTTTCGCTGAGCTTCTACGAGATTTTTCGCGACATTGCGCCGGAGAGCGTGCGGGAACTCGATCACCTGAGCGGAAACCGCAATGAATCGCCGTAGTGATCCGCTAAGTCAATCGTAGTGCTGAATGAATGATGACGCGTGGCAGCCAGGGCCACGCGGGAAATACCACACGGATCGGTGCCGGCTTCGTCACCGGAGCCGATCCAGTTGAGCGCACGCGTTGCGCGGGAGCTGACTCACATGTCTCGTTACAAGTCATCGGCAGGCGGCCAGAAGTTCATCGGACGCAATCGCGCGCCGCGCGTGCAGATCGAGTACGACGTCGAGCTTTACGGCGCCGAGCAGAAAGTGCAACTGCCCTTCGTGATGGGCGTGCTCGCCGATCTCGCGGGCAATCGCAGCGAAGCGCTGCCGGATCTGGCCGAGCGCCGCTTCATGGAGATCGACGTCGACAATTTCGACGACCGCATGAAGTCGATCGCACCGGCGCTCGCGTTCCAGGTGCCCAACACGCTCACGGGCGACGGCACGATGAGCGTCGAGCTGGCGTTTCGCAGCATCGACGACTTTGCGCCCGCGGCGCTCGCGCGCAATGTCGAGCCGCTGCGGCGCCTGCTGGAGGCGCGCACCCAGCTCGCGAACCTGCTTTCGTACATGGACGGCAAGCGCGGCGCCGAAGAGCTGATCGCGCGGGCGCTGAGCGATCCGGCGCTGCTCGCCGAACTCTCGCAGCCTCATGCACTCGCCGCGCCGCAAGCGGACCGCGATGGACGCGGGCCCCGCGACATCAATCAGGAGGACGAACATGAGCCGAAGTGAGATGCAAGATGTGCGGCAGAGCCCAACCTCCACGCTACCCGCAACCACGCTGAGCGGCGACCAGTTCTCGGTGCTGCTCGAGCGCGAGATCAGCCCCAAGACCGAGCTCGCGCGCGTGGCGGTGCAGACCGCGGTGCAGACGCTCGCGCGCGAGGCGCTCGAGCAGAGCCGCACCGCGACCTTGTCGTCGGACGCCTACGAGGGCGTGCGGCAGATGATTGCCGCGATCGACGAAAAGCTTTCCGCGCAGATCAACGCGATGCTGCATCACCCGGACTTTCAGCGCCTGGAGTCTGCGTGGCGCGGGCTGCACTATCTCGTGAACAACACCGAAACCGACGAGATGCTCAAGATCCGCGTATTGCCCGCGAGCAAGAATGAGGTGGCGCGCATGCTCAAGCGCCACAAGGGCATTGCCTGGGATCAGAGTCCGCTCTTCAAGAAAATCTATGAAGAGGAATACGGACAATTGGGCGGCGAGCCATTCGGCTGTCTCGTGGGCGACTATTACTTCGACCACAGCCCGCCCGATGTGGAGATGCTGCAGTCGATCTCGAAGATTGCCGCGGCGGCGCATGCGCCTTTCATCGGCGGCGTGTCGTCGGCGCTGATGCAGATGGACTCGTGGCAGGAGCTGTCGAATCCGCGCGACCTCACGAAGATCTTCCAGAACACCGAGTACGCCGCGTGGCGCAGCCTGCGCGAATCGGAAGACTCGCGCTACGTCGGGCTCGCCATGCCGCGCTTTCTCGCGCGCCTGCCCTATGGTGCGCGCACCGACCCTGTCGACGAATTCGAGTTCGAAGAGGAAACCGACGGCGCGCGCCACGACCGCTACACCTGGGCTAACGCGGCCTACGCGATGGCCGCCAACATCAACCGCTCGTTCAAGCTCTATGGCTGGTGCTCGGCGATTCGCGGCGTGGAGTCGGGCGGCGCCGTCGAGAACCTGCCGTGCCATACGTTCCCCACCGACGACGGCAACGTGGACCTCAAGTGTCCGACCGAGATCGCGATCAGCGACCGCCGCGAGGCGGAGCTCGCGAAAAACGGCCTGATTCCGCTCATCCACCGCAAGAACTCCGACGTGGCGGCGTTCATCGGCGTGCAGTCGCTCTACCAGCCCGGCGAGTACCACGACCCGGACGCCACCGCGAATGCGCGGCTTTCGGGGCGGCTGCCGTATCTGTTCGCGTGCAGCCGCTTCGCGCACTACCTCAAGTGCATTGTGCGCGACAAAGTAGGCTCGTTTCGCGAGCGCCCGGACATGGAGCGCTGGCTCAACGACTGGATCATGAACTACGTGGACGGAGACCCCGCGAACTCGTCGCAGGACACCAAGGCCCGCAAGCCGCTGGCCGAGGCGCGCGTGGTGGTGGACGCCGTGGACGACAACCCCGGCTACTACTCGGCGCGGTTCTTCCTGCGGCCGCACTACCAGCTCGAGGGCTTGACGGTTTCGCTGCGGCTGGTGTCGAGATTGCCGGCGTTACAGGCCGCCGGTAGTTGATGAGGATATCGAATCGATAGAGACGGTGCCGCGCGGCTCTTGCCGCTGGCGCATGCGCGTGGTTGGGCTCACAGGAGAAACACAATGGGCGTGGCGATGTTCATGAAGGTGGATGGCGCAACCGGCGAATCCGCCGACAAGCAACATGGTGGCTGGAGCGACATCCAGTCGTTTTCCTGGGGCGCGACGCAGCCGGCCGCCATGTCGACGGGCGGCGGCGGCAATGCGGGCAAGGCGAACTTCGACGACCTCGTGGTGATGGCCTATATGGACAAGGCCACCCCGGCGATCATCAAACATTGCGCGAGCGGCAAGCATCTATCGAAAGTCGAGATATCGTCGTGCAAGACCGGCGGCGAGCAGATCGAGTTTTCGCGCGTCACGCTGGAGGAGGTGATCGTGACCACGGCGCGCGTGGTGGGCGCCGACACGAGCGACGCGACCGACCGGCTGATGATGCAGTACGGCTTCCAGGCCGCGCGCGTGAAAAAACAGTACTGGGAGCAGAACGAGAACGGCGGCAAGGGGCCCGAGGTGACGATGGGCTGGGACATCAAGAAGAACACCGAGATGTGAGGCCTGTATGGCGAGTGATTCCGCTCATCGGGACCTTGTGCGCGAGGCGTACGCGGCGCAGCAAACGCATCGGACGCGCGCCGGCGCGGCGCACAGGCGCACGGCGCGGCCGATGCTGTTCGACCGTCTGCGCGACGACGCGCAGCAGCGTCCCGCTGCGGCTGCGCAGCCGCCGCATAGCGGCGCTGGCCAGGCGGGAGGCGGGCTGCTCGAAGCAGTGCTGCGCGACCTTTCCTGGCTGCTGAACACGGCCTGCCCGCTCGATGACTACGATGCCCGCCGCTACGGAGAAGCGGGCCGCTCGGTGCTCAACTTCGGCGTACCGGCGTTCGCGGGCACGCCGTTGTCGGGCATCGATACGCAGTACCTGGAAAATGCGCTGCGCGAAGCGATCGTGTGCTTCGAACCGCGCCTGCAAGGCGAGAGCGTCGAGGTGCGTTGCGTGAACGACGCGCAGCGCGCGAGCCGGCACAACGTGCTGACCTTCGAGATCGCCGGGCGCCTTGCGTGCGTGGAGCCGCCGCTCGCGATGCTGCTGCACACGGAGCTCGATCTGGACTCGGGCGTCGCGTTGCTGCGACCGCTGAACGGCTCCGGCGAATCCGAACCGGCCAGCGGCCGCGCGCGGCGCTGAGGAAACGCACGCCATGGACGCACGATTTCTCGATTACTACAACCGCGAGCTGGCTTATCTGCGCGAGCTGGGCGCGGAGTTCGCTCGCCAGTACCCCAAGGTCGCCGGTGGCCTCGGCATGCACGGCATCGACGTGGCCGATCCGTTCGTCGAGCGCCTGCTGGAGGGCTTCTGCTTTCTCACCGCGCGCGTGCAGTTGAAGATGGACGCGGAATTCCCGCGCTTCTCCGAGCGGCTGCTCGATGTCGTGTACCCCGATCATCTCGCGCCGACGCCTTCGATGGCAGTCGTCCAGTTCGAGGCCGATCCGGCACAGGGCACGCTTGGCCAGGGCTTTACCGTGCCGGCGGGGACCAGCCTCATGGCGGCCGCGCCGCGCGGCATGGGCACCGCCTGCGAGTTTCGCTCCGCGCAACCGGTCACGCTGTGGCCGCTAGCGTTGCGCATCGTCGATCTGGTGCCGGTGCCTGCGGGGCTCGCGTCACACGCCGGAGCCGCCACGGGTACGGGCGCGCGGCGCGCGCTGCGCATCGTGCTGGGCGCGCGCGGCGGGGCGAGTCTGAATCGCCTGCCTATCGACCAGCTCACGTTTTTCCTCAGTGGTCCTGAGCGCCAGGCAATGCGGCTGCTCGAGCTCGTGTGCGCGGGCACGGTTGGCGTCGTGCTGCGCGATGTGGGCAAGGAGGGCGCGGGCCGAATCGGCGCGGAGGGTGCGGAGGGCGAGCGGCTCGCATGGCTTGGTCCGGAGGCCGTCGTTCACGAAGGCTTCGACGCGGAGCAGGCGCTGTTTCCGCCGAGCTCGCGCGGCTTCGAGGGATATCGGATCTTGCGCGAGCACTTCGCGTTTGCCGCGCGCAACCTCTTTTTCAGTGTGCGCGGCCTGCGCCAGGCGTTCGAGGCCTCGCGCGGCGAGTGCATCGAGATGCTGCTGCTCATTGACGGCGACGACGCCGATCTCGAACGCAGCATCGACGCGACCCACCTCGCGCTCGACTGCACGCCCGCGATCAACCTGTTTCCGAAGCGCACGGAGCGCATTCCGGTGACTCCCGGCACGAGCGAATACCGGCTGATGGTCGACCGCACGAGAGCGCTGGACTACGAGATCTTCGCGGTGAAGCGCGTCGTCGGCCATCGTGCGGGCGACGGGGGCGCGCAAGGCGATTGCGCGTTCCATCCGCTTTACATGGCCACCGCTGACGATACGGAGGAGTCGGGTGCTTACTATTCGGTGCGGCGCGAAACGCGGCTCGTCGGCACGCAGGCGCGGCGCAGCGGCGTACGCTCGAACTATGCGGGCACGGACGTCTATGTGTCGCTCGTCGACCGGAGGCAGGCGCCATTCGACGAGCGCATCGAACTCCTTTCCGCGGACACGCTGTGCACGAACCGCGACCTCCCGCTGCTTCTGGCGGCGGCAGGCGTGACCGATCTCACGCTGAAGATCTCCGCGCCGGTGAGCCGCGTGCGCATCGTGCGCGGCCCCTCGACGCCGCGCCCGCCGCTCGCGCAGGACGAGGCCAACTGGCGGCTGATCGCGCATCTGGGGCTGAACTACCAGCCGCTTGCGGAAATCGAGGACGAGGCCGGCGCACAACGGTTGCGCGAGCAACTTGAGATCTACGCCGACCCCGCGGACGCACCGCTCGCGCGCCGCATCCGCGGCATCCGGCGGCTCGCGTGCAAGCCGGTGTTCAGACGCCTGCCGGTGGCCGGGCCGCTGGTCTATGGGCGCGGCGTGCGCGTGGAGATGACCGTCGACGACCACGCCTTCGCGGGCGACAGCCCCTACGTGCTGGGCGCGGCACTCGAGCAATTCTTCGCGCGACATGCATCGA
Source organism: Paraburkholderia sp. (assembly GCA_035277805.1). Taxonomy (GTDB): domain Bacteria; phylum Pseudomonadota; class Gammaproteobacteria; order Burkholderiales; family Burkholderiaceae; genus Paraburkholderia. The sequence continues at coordinate 27,773 of DATEJU010000028.1, forward strand.
TCAACGCGTTCGTCGAGTTCGCGCTGTATTCGGCGCAGCGCGGCGAGATCGCGCAATGGCCCGCACGCATTGGCCGCAGGCCGGCGATATGAGCAATCATTCAGGATATCGAATCATGAACCGGGAGGCATCCGCAGCCGAACATACCCGCTACCTGGCATTCTGGCGGCGGTTGCGCGCCGCGCCGGCGGAGCACGACTTGTTCCATCTGCTGCGCTGGCTCGACGCGCTCGCGAGTGCGCCGGAACGGCTCGGCGCGGCGCAGCATCCCGGCGGCGAGCCGGTGCGGCTCGGGCAGATTCCATCGCTCTCGTTTGCGCCATCGATGGTGGCCGGCATCGCCGACGCGCAGGCGGACCGCGTGCCGCCTCGCGTGCTCGTGCACGGCTTCGGCCTGTTCGGTCCCAATGGCCCGCTGCCGCAGCACGTGACGGAGTATGCATACGAGCGCGCGCATAGCGTCGGCGACGCCTCGATGAGCGCTTTCGCCGACGTGTTTCATCATCGGCTGCTCGTGCTGCTCTATCGCGCGTGGGCCGACGCGCAGCCGGCCGTGGGCCTCGACCGCCCCGGTCCTTCGCGCTTCGATGCCTATGTGGCGAGCCTTATCGGCAGGCGCGCCACAGACTCCCCGTTGTCCGGGCGCGCAGCGCCTGGCCGCCATGCGAAGTATTTTCATGCGGGCCACTGGGTGCGCCAGACGCGCAATCCCGAAGGGCTCGCGCAGATGCTGCGTCACGACTTCGGCGTGCCGGTGCGCATCGTC
>DATEJU010000029.1:0-6935 GCA_035277805.1 Paraburkholderia sp.
AGGCGTACGGCCAGAAGAACGCGCTGAACAACAGGCCCATTTCGCCCGGTGAGAGGTTGAACGCCTCCTTCATCTGCGGCGCCGCCACCGAGAGGTTGATCCGGTCGAAGTAGTTGATGAGCACGCCAATGCCCAGCAACAGCCCTATGGCCCAACGCCGGTTGGGAATGCGTTTTCCTGATGCAACTGCCATCGTCGTCTCCTTAAGGAATATCGTCCTGGCGCTCATTTTCTGGATTGCCGTCCTGAAGATCGGGCGCAAAGACAGCGCTATCTCACGCAACCCGCATAAAGTCCAGCTGCCTTTGCGAGCTCGCGCACCATGCAACCGCGTCCGAGACGATGCTGGCCAGCGAACGCGTGCCGTCGACGGTCAGGGTCAGCGGCTCGGCAACCGGCGGCTCCAGCGCGGCGAACTGGCTTTCGACCAGCGACGCCGGCATGAAATGATCGGCGCGCTGCGCCACGCGGCGCAGCGCCTCCGCCTGCGGCAGATCGAGGAACACGAAACCGAGCGACGCCGTCGCCGCGCGCAGCCGGTCCCGATAACGCTCCTTGAGCGCCGAGCACGCCAGCACCGCGCGCTCTCCCCCGCTGGCGACGCGCTCGAGCTCCACGGACAGCCGGTCGAGCCAGCCTGCACGGTCCTCGTCGGTGAGGGGAATGCCGCGCGCCATCTTGTCGACGTTCGCCTGCGGATGAAACGTGTCGCCTTCGATCAGCACGCCGCCCACGTGCTCGGCCACGGCCCGGGCCACACTGCTCTTGCCGCAACCCGCCACGCCCATGACGACGAGGGATGAAATTTGCCGGGTCATTCGAATCTCCCTGAACGCTGAGATAGCGCTATCTCTCGCTTGCAAAAAAAGTGCACCATCGTGCGCATTCCATGGCTACCTCATTATTAGGGGCACTACCATTGCGCGGGGTGCAAGACAGCGCTATCCTAAATCGATCATGGCAACATCGACACTCAGGAAAACCCGCAGCACCGGCCGGCCCACGCTCGAGGAGGTCGCCCGGCGCGCCGGCGTGAGCACGATCACGGCGTCCCGTGCCTTGCGCGGCGTAGGCACCGTGGGGCCCGAATATGTGGAGCGGGTCAAGGCCGCCGCAGCGGAGCTCAACTACGTCACGAATCCTGCCGCGCGCGCGCTCGCGTCGTCGCGCAGCGACGCCGTCGCCGTGGTGATTCCCTCGATCTCGAATGCGGTGTTCGTGGACGTGCTGGAGTCGATCCATACCGTCCTGCGCCCGCGCGGCTACGAAGTCCTGATCGGCAATTCGCACTATTCGCGCAACGCGGAGGAAGACCTGATCCGCCATTACCTGGCCTCGCCGCCCAGCGGCCTGATCGTCAGCGGCTTTGACCGCACGGAAAGCGCCCGCCGCCTGATCGACGCGAGCGGTGTGCCCTGCGTGCACCTCATGGAGCTCGACGAAGCCGCGGGCGTGCACTGCGTCGGCTTCTCGCAGGTGCGGGCAGGCGCTGCCGTCGCCGGGCATCTGATGGACCGCGGCTGCCGCCGCAATGCCTTTGTCGGCGCGCAACTCGATTCGCGAACGATGCAGCGCGGCGAGGGCTTTCGCGAAGCGCTGCGGCGCAAGGGCCTTTACGACCCCGATCTCGAAGTGCTCACGCCCTCGCCCTCATCGATCGGGCTCGGATGCGAATTGTTCCGGCAACTGCTGCAACGCCGGCCGGATGTGGACGGCATCTTCTTCGGCAACGACGACCTCGCGCAGGGCGCCCTGTTCGAAGCCCGCCGCCAGGGCATCGATATTCCGGCCCGGGTGGCCATCGTCGGCTTCAACGATCTGGCCGGCGCCGCCGATTGCGTGCCGCGCCTGACCACGGTTCGCACGCCGCGCGCGGAAATGGGCCGCGTGGCGGCCAATCTGCTGCTCTCGATGATCGACCGCGAGCCGATTGCAAAGCCGGTGGTCGATCTGGGGTTCGAGTTGGTGGTGCGGGAAAGTGCGTGAATTGGAGCTGAGCAGGCGGCGCAGATTCACCGACGCTCGGTAATCGGGCCCGCGGCATCCACGCGCCCGAGCGCACCCGCGGGGCCGCCGACGTCGATCGGGCCGCGCGCTTCCAGATCGCCATGCACGACCAGTGGACCGTGCACAGTCAGCGGACCATAAAACGTGTTCTCTCCCGCACGCCTGTCAATGGTGGGGCCTTCGGGAGAAATCCGCTCGATCCGGGCGGCCTTGATCGGCCCGACCGCGTGGATGTTACCGGCCACCATGAGTGAACCATCGACGGTCAACGGCCCGCGCACGACGAGCGACCCAGTGGTGCTGAGCGGCCCCGTGGCAACGGGCTCCGCATATGCCGGCGCGAAAATAATGGAAGACACGAGCAGAACCGCGCCTGCCGCCGAGCCTCGCGTCAATTTCGATGTCATGCTCATTTCGAACCTCGCAATGAAGCGTTTCACGGTGTCTCATTGCAGGAGCAAGTCACGCGCCTGCCAGCCGCCTGCCGATGCGCGTCGGCCTTGCGCGTCTCGAGCAGTTCAGTTGCCTTGCGGTATTGCGGCGCATGTGATTGCCTCATGTGATTGCCTCATCCGATATCTATAAGGATACCTATTCATTTGCCATGCGATGCGTACTGCGAAGGCTGAATATCGCTGACCACATGACTAACGATCCTTTACATTTTCTTAAGGCTATTCGGTCAGAAATCTGCCAGACTGTGTGCGGTGAATCGAATTCATGTCATGAGTGCAAGCACGACTATTTTCCCCACAGTCGCCTAAGTGACACACAAGCGCGACACATAAGCGACATATAAGTCAGACGACGCTGGAGGACTTATCAATGCTGCAATGGATCTTGACCTGGTGCTCGCGTCACGCGCCGACACCCCAGAAGCAAGCCGAGCGAGCGCTCTGCGAATTGCGTATGTCCTTGTTTCAGGCCGAGCAGCGCGTTCTGGACGCCCAATTCCAGGCGAGCTATTACCGCACTCGAATTGCGTTCTACGAAGATGTCGTGAATAGCGGCATCGAGCAGGTTTCGGATCAACGCAAAGAGCAAGGCGTAACGGTGAAAACACCGTCACCCACGCTCAAGGTTGCGGGTTCGTAACGGCGAACAGCGTGCATTCGACATGCACGCCTCGCGCCAACCTTCGAATTGCAGGCCGCCGAAGAGGCTCAGCGGCCTGCCCCGCATTTACGAAGCGAGCTTCGCCGCCAGTTCGGCAACGTGCTTGCCCTGATAGCGCGCGATATCGAGCTCGTTCGCGCTCGGCGAGCGACTGCCATCGGCGCCGGCAAGCGTCGTTGCGCCATAAGGCGTGCCGCCGGTGATCTCATCCATCTTCGTCAGTCCCTGGCAAGCGTACGGCACGCCAACAATCACCATGCCGTGATGCAGCAGCGTCGAGTGGAACGACGTGATCGTGGTTTCCTGGCCGCCGTGCTGCGTACCCGTCGAAGCGAACACGCTGCCGATCTTGCCGACAAGCGCACCCTTCATCCACAAGCCACCGGTTTGATCGAGGAAGTTGCGCATCTGAGCAGCCATATTGCCGAAGCGCGTTGGCGTGCCGAAAATGATCGCATCGTAGTCCGCCAGTTCGTCGATCGTCGCAACGGGCGCAGCCTGATCGAGCTTGATATGGGCCGCTTTGGCCTGCTCGGGCGGAATCGTTTCCGGCACGCGCTTGACGGTCACGGTCGCGCCCGGCACCGAGCCTGCGCCCTCGGCAACGGCCTTCGCCATCGTCTCGATATGTCCATACGACGAGTAATACAGCACAAGAATTCTGGCCATCTGGTTTCTCCGGTTTTACGTCGAATAATCGACTGAATGCGGTCAACACGACTCAGTCTAGGCGATCGTCCAAAGGAATCAATCGAACCGCTCGATACTCACTGTCACGATCTGGTGGACAATCGAGCCGTACTCGATCGACTCGTTCGATGATCCAGTCATCGTCCGCACGAGCGGCATCGGCTACGGTGTCGGCGGCAAGCTTTCCGAAAGATAGTCGAGCAACGCCGCGACACGCGCGGGACGGATGACCCGCGACGGCGTCACCAGGCTCAGGTAAGCCTGTGCAATCTGCCATTCCGGCAAGACCTCCACCAGGTCGCCGCGCGCGAGTGCGTCCGCAACGAGGAACTCCGGCTGCAGCGCCATGCCCATGCCGGCCAGCAGCGGAGGCATCAACGACTCCGCATTGTTGGTCCGCATGCGGCTGTCGATCGTTACGCTGCATTCCTCGCCGGACGTATGTCTGAAGCGCCATGACAGCGACGTCGAATGACTCGCATAGCACAGACAGGTATGGCTTCCGATTTCCCGAGGGTGGCCGATGGGTCCACGCCGAGCGAGGTACGTCGGGCTCGTCACCAGCATGCGGCGTATGACACACAGGTTGCGAGCCCGCATCGACGAATCTTCCGGCGCCGCAATGCGAATGGCCACGTCGAAGCCGCCACCCACGACATCGACAACGGCATCGTCGAACGAAACATCGAGATTCACCTCCGGATAGCGCGCGAGGAACTCGGGCATGAGCGGCGCCAGATACTTGAGGCCGAATGACATGGGCGCCGCAATGCGCAGCAAGCCTTTAGGGGCGCGTGAGTGCGCCGATGTCTCGGCCTCGATCAGTTCGCCCTCTCTCACGATGTGGCTGGCCCGCTCCATGACGAGCTGGCCAATTGGCGTGAGAGAAATCCGGCGCGAAGTCCGGTATAGAAGCGTCGTGCCAAGTCGCCGCTCGAGCCGGATGATCGCCTTGGACACGGTGGGCTGCGACATGCCGAGTGTTTCGGCCGCTTTCGCGAAAGAGCCTGTTGTGGCCACGCGCGCGAAAATCGCCCAAGCCTCGAGATCGGGAAGATTTTGCATGCAATTGTTCTAACTGGGTAGTTTCCGCGAGTTCTACTGGCCGGACGAGCAATATTTCTTGAGGCAATGTTATCGGAGCGGAAGCGAACCACAAATAGAACAAATGGAATAGAAGACATTCCATATTGATGGCTTCAACCTCGAATATCCACGCATCAATCTCATTCCAGAAGTTCGATACTGAAAAGCGGCTATTCGAATTAAAATCCCCCCTCCAGCAATCAGGCGCGTATCCAGCCGCGAGTCCGAACGTCGCTTCCACGCGACTGGACGACGTTCCTCATCCAGCGTCATGGCTGCCCCGGTATCGCGCTACCATGTCAACTCTCTTCACGCCATTTCGAAAGAGTGGAGTTGCTTCCATTCGGCTTTCCATGCAAACACTCCCTGACCTCGAAGCGTGGGCAATCTTCGCGCGCGTGCTCGAAACCGGTTCGTTCGCCAAGGCCGCAGAGTCGCTGGGCATCTCGCAGCCGACCGTATCGAAGGCCATTTCGCGGCTCGAGCGCAAGCTCGGCACGACGCTCCTCTATCGCAACACACGCCAGCTTTCGCTCACGCCAACGGGCGAAATCGCCAAAGCGCGCGCCATTCGCATCCTGACCGAAGGCGAAGCCGTGGAGGCCGAGGCATCGGCGCAAGCGATCCAGCCGCGCGGCATGGTGCGCATCACCGCGCCGATGTCGTTTGGCATCCGCCACCTCGCGCCGTTGATTCCCGCGTTTCTCGATCGCTATCCGGAAGTGGAAATCGATCTCTCGCTCACCGATCAGATCGTCGATGTGGTGGCCGGCGGCTTCGACGTGGCGATTCGCATCGCCGAGCTTGGCGATTCGCCCCTGCGCTCGCGCCGGCTTTGCGTCGTGCATCGGCCGCTGGTGGCCACGCCCGCGTATCTCGAGCGCCACGGGCACCCTACGCACCCGCGCGACCTCGCGCAGCACGCCTGCCTCATCTATACGAATCTGCCCACGCCCGAGCTCTGGCAATTCCGCCATACCTCCGGCGAGGAGTACGCCGTGGCCGTGAAGGGCCGAATTCGCAGCAACAACGCCGATGTGATCGGCCCGGCGCTTCTCGCGGGGCAAGGGCTCGCCTTGCAGCCGGAATTCATCGTCTGGGACGCACTAAAGGAAGGCGTGCTGGTCGATGTGCTGCCGGACTGGCGGATCAGTCAGATCAACGTGAATCTCGTCACGCCGCCCAACATCCTGCGGCCCGCGCGGGTGACGGCGCTGCTCAACTATCTGTCCGAGTGTCTCGCAGCGGCGCCATGGGCCAGCGTCGCGGCCTGATTGCGGCAGGGCCTACCATCCATACTTCAGCTCGACGCCGGCGTAGTCGGCATTGTGCCCGCCCGCCTGGCGAATCGAGTTGCCCACCTGGAAATGCACGGCTTCGATCGACCCGATCAGGTTGGGCTCGATCGTCCAGTCCGCGCGCAACTGCACGTACATCCCGGTCCACAGACTGCCCTTGCCCGCAGTGCCCGGCACGGCCTGATTCGCCTGCTGATACACGGCGTCGCCGGTCGTCTCGCGCCACTGAAAGCCCAGCGCGCCGAGCAACGTGAGATTGCTCGTCGGCTTGAGGGTAATGGACGGCTTGATATGAATGAGGTTGGCATAGCCTGTATAGCCCGCGAGCGTGAAGTAGTAGCCATTGGGAAACAACGAATTGAACGTCTCGACGCGGCCGTCGTGCGGATGCCGGTCGCCCGACGCCGCGTCGACCTGCACCGCGATGTGCGGCGACCACGGCAAGTCGAGCTTGTAGCCCGCAATCGAGCCCACTGCCCAGGCCAGGATCGTGTCGTTGCCGACGCTACCTGTTTGCAGCATTGTTTCGATATCCCAATCGAATCGATCATGCGTGCCCGAATAGCGCACGTCCCAGACGTCGCGGTGCTCGGGGCCGCTCGCATCGAGAAAGCGCGCGTTGCTGCGGTTATAGCGCGACCAGTAGCCGGACAGATCGCCCGGCCCGACCGACTGGCGCTCGAAACGCACGCCGCTGAAGGTGAGATTGCGGTTCGAGACGTCGTCGAACACCGTTGC
>DATEJU010000030.1:0-23733 GCA_035277805.1 Paraburkholderia sp.
GAGGAAATTGATGCAGCGCAGGAACGTGCTCTTGCCCGAGCCGCTCGCGCCGATGATGCTGATCACGTCGCCCTTCTTCGCGTCGAGCGAGACGCCCTTGAGCACCTCGTTGTCGCCGTAGCGCTTGTGGATGTCGCGCGCAATCAGCTTGCTTTCGGTGGATTGCGCCGGGGTTTGCGTCGCACGCGCGGTCGTTTGCATCGTCTGAGCCAAGATGGTCTCCCAAAAATTATCGCGTACGCACGGCGAGGTGGCCGAGCCAGCGCTTCTCCGCGCGGCGGAACGCGGCCACCAGCACGAACGATACCGCACAGTAGATCAGCGCCGCGAGCCCGAACGACTCGAACGAGCGGTACGTGGCCGAGTTGGCGTCGCGCGCGACCTTGAGGATGTCGGGCACCGTCGCGGTGAACGCCACCGTCGTCGCGTGCAGCATCAGGATCACTTCGTTACTGTACAGCGGCAGCGCGCGGCGCAGCGCCGAAGGCAGGACGATGCGCCAGTACATCGTGAACGGGCTCATGCCGTAAGCGCGCGCCGCTTCCACTTCGCCATGCGAGGTCGAGCGAATCGCGCCCGCGAAAATCTCCGTCGTGTAGGCGCAGGTATTGAGCGCGAACGCGAGGATCGCGCAGTTCAGGCCGCTGCGGAAGAACGCGTCGAGCAGCGGCTCGGAGCGAATGAAGGCGAGACTGTACACGCCCGTGTAAATCAGCAGCAACTGCACATAGAGCGGCGTGCCGCGGAACACATAGGTGTAGAAGCGCACGGGCAGCGCAAGCCAGCGCCGGCTCGATACGCGCGCAACCGCGAGCGGCACCGCGCAAACGAAGCCGAACGCCACGGAAACCACGAGCAGCCACAGCGTCATGGCAAGGCCGGAGACGTGCTCGCCGTCCCAGTAGAGGAACGCCTGGCCGAATTGATGGAGGATTTCGTTCATCGGGTCGCTTTCCTCGGTTTCACAGTTGCGCGTGACGCACGCCCACGGAATAGCGGCGTTCGAGCCAGATCAGCGCGAAGTTCGAAAGGGTGGTGATCGCGAGATAGATGAGCGCCGCGACCAGCAGGAAGAAGAACAGGTTGAAGGTGCTGCGGCCGGCGTCCTGCGCGGCCTTCACGACATCGGCGAGACCAATGATCGAGACCAGCGCCGTCGCCTTCACGAGCACCTGCCAGTTGTTGCCGATGCCGGGCAGCGCAAAGCGCATCATCTGCGGAAACAGGATGCGCGCGAACACGCGCGCGCCGCTCATGCCATAGGCGTGGCCCGCTTCGAGCTGGCCGCGCGGCACGGAGAGAAACGCGCCGCGGAAGGTCTCCGTGAAGTACGCGCCGTAGATGAAGCCGAGCGTGAGCACGCCGGCCACGAACGGGTCGATGTCGATCTGCTCCATGCCGAGCGCGTCGGTGACCTTGTTCACACCGATCTGGATGCTGTAAAAGAGCAGCAGCATCAGCACGAGATCGGGCACCGAGCGAATCAGCGTGGTATAGGCCGTCGCGCAAGCCGCGAGCGGCCGGTTGAACGAGAGCTTCGCCGCCGCGCCCACGAGACCGAGCAGCACGGCCACGCCAAGCGAGAGCAGCGAAAGTTCGATCGTCTGGATCGTGCCGGCGAGCAGCACCGGGCCAAAGCCGTAGAGCATCACGCGCGTCTCCGTGAATGTGTTATCGATGCACCGGGCGTTTGCCGCGGGCGCCGTTTGGAAGATGTGCGCGGATGGTCGCAGCGCAAAATGGATTGCTCAAACGCGTGCGCCGCTTATGGTGCAACGCAACATCCGGACGCTCCGCGCGACTGGCCGGCGTTTCGGCCCATGCCGTCAAGGCCGCGATGATTTTGAAAGCCGAAAAGACAACGCCCCGGCAAGCGGGGCGTTTTCACAAGTTTCGGGTCGCTTTTTCGATAGAAGCAGCAGACCCTCGCCCGGCGCGCGCGGGGCGGCTAAACCGGTTAAACCCTTAGGTGCCGTGCGCCGGCAGCGCGCCCTCGCGCGCACTCGCACGTTCGAGACGCTCCACGAGCGCGCCGAACAAGAGGCCGATCACGCCCCAGAGCATCGCCTGCATGCCGATCGCGACGGTGCGGAACTTCCACAGCAGCACGGCCGGGAATGCGGCCGGCACTTCGTTGATGTCGGGCAGCGCGGCCTGGATCGCGCCGATCGCCACCACGAACAGCACGAGCGCCGCAATCGAGCCGTTCCAGCCGCCCCACTTCGCCGCGAGCGCACCGCGCACCTTTACCGAGAACACCGTGACGGCGAGCGAAATCGCGATCATCAGGAAGAACAGGCCGGTGCGAAAGCCGATCGTGTCGGGGTCGCCGACCGACGGCGGATTCGCCGGATACTTGAGGTTCGGCACGATGGCGAGCGCGACGAACGCCGCGAGCGCGATCCATGCAGAAAGCGCGCGTGCCGAGAGGCGTCCGGTGCGCCCGCGCGCATACGCGAACACGAGCGCGAAGATCCCGCCGATCGAAGCGCCGTAGACCATCACGCCCGTGAAGAGCCCGTAGCTCGCCTGAGTCGCGCGGCTCACGATTTCCGGCTCGGGCGCCTCGCCCTTGGCGGCATCGGCCTTTTCCTCGAACGAGATGGCCTGATCGACCTGGGGCTCGCCCACCACCCTCGCGAACGAGAACGTGAGCAGTCCCGCGGCGATGCCTGCGAGCATCCCGCGTATCAACAGCCTGCCTACCATGTCAGCTCCCGGTCAGTGGCACGGGAAGCCGAGCAGATGGCGGCCGTCGTGGACGAATTCGTGGACGTACATGCCCGGAAAGATCGACGTCGCGCCCTGTTCGGCGCCGACGAAGTACAACGCGAGCAGCAGCATGAGGCCGCCAAAGATGGCCCAGGGCAGGATCTCGCGCAGGGGGATGGGTGTGGGCGTGGCGGCCGGCGTGTGCGACGGGTGCGCCGGACGGAATGCGGCTTCGGACATGATGACTTCTCCTGGGGTTACGCGCCCCGTTAGTCGTTGAATGGGATGGCTCCGGATTGCCCCAATACATGACACGCGGGTCTGGCTTCCGTGGCTTCGGGACATCGGCTTGCAATGTTTCGAAGACGAGCGGTTACAGTGGCGCGACCGTGCCGGACTTGCACCGGCTTCCGCGTGTCGGGGAGCCTGTATTCTACGCGCCGAGCCGGCCTTGCGCGGCCCGCATGCAAGCCATCTACAAGCCGGATGCAAATAAACGAGCAGTGGGAGAACGGACCGATGCAGGCAACGACAGTCTGGCTGGTGTGTCACGCGGCCGATGCCGCGTTGCGCTCGGGGACATTCCCTCGCGCGCCGGAAGTGGCCGAGAACGAAGAAGCCGAAGAAGCGCAAGCGCTCGATGCGCGCGCCAGCGAGGCGATCGAGGCGTGGCGCGCACGCTGGCAGGCGCGGTTCGTTGGCGTCGATGGGGAGGCGCCGCGCGCGTTGACGAGTCCCGCCGCCATTGCCCGCTCGAGCGCGCAGGCGGCCGGCTTCGCCCCCGAGCGCGCCGATGCGCTGGCTAACGCCGCATACGGCGCATGGCAAGGCCGGCGTCTCACGGACATCGCACGCGAAGCGCCCGAGGCGCTCGCGGCCTGGACGCGCGATCCGGCCTTCAGGCCGCCCGGCGGCGGCGAATCGTTCGACGAGGTGCGCTCACGCGTGGCCGCATGGCTCGACGCCCTTCCCGAGGCGGAGAAAGCCATCGTGGCGTTCACGCACGCACCAGTGATCCGCGCGGCGCTCCTGCATGCGCTGGGCGCGCCTTCGGCGTCGTTCTGGCGGGTGGAGATCGCACCGCTTTCGGTGACGGCGCTGAAGCGCTCGCCACAAGGATGGGTCTGGGTTGCGCCGCTCTCATGAAGCCGCGGCAACGAAAGACGTATCAACGCGTTGACACAGATCTGTTCGATGGATACGATTTGAGCGTATCTACGCGTCGATACATCGTTCGGCCTACTGGCGAATAACCCAAGGAGAAGGACAATGACTATTCAGACCCTTAAGCGTTGGGGAAATAGTCTTGCGGTACGTATTCCGGCAAGCGCCGCAGCAAAGCTGGCGCTCACGGAAGGACAGGAGGTCGAGGTGGAAGTCGAAGACGGGATACTTACGGTGCGTGCTCACACAGCCATACGGCGCTTTTCCCGCGAGCGCTATCTGCGTCAGTTGCACGCGAGAAAGCTCGAGCAGCACCCGCTCATCGACTTCGGCGAACCGCAGGGCTTCGAATTCGGCGGTCCCGATGACCCGACGCGTTTTGACCGTTGGTAAAAACACATGAAGAACGGAACACCAGACGCGGGCGATATTGTTTGGCCGAACGTCGGCCCGAGTATGGGCAATGAGCAGGACGGGTTCCGCCCGGCCCTCGTGCTCACGGACGCCGAATTCAACGAGCTCACGAGCCGCTTCATCGGGCTACCCATCACCAGCGCGATTCACGGCTGGGAATCGGAAATCCCGATCAGCGGCCTGAGCAGGCCATGCGTCGCCGTGGCAGACCAGATCACCACGCTATCTTTAACGGGAAGGGTCTGGCGCCACAGCGGGGAGCGCGCGACCGAAGAAGAGCTGAGCGCGGCCAGATTTGCCGTCGCCGGCATTCTGAATCTTTGATCCGCTGATCGAAAAACGCCCGCGCGTGCCGGGTGCGCCCATCGACACCACACGCGCCAGGCCCCTAATCCAACCCCAGTTGCGCCTTGATCGCCGGCAGCATGTATTGCACGGCCGCACGCCCTTCCTCGATCGCCGGCGCGGCGCGATGAAAATCGAAGATTCCCATTCCGCCCAGACGCGGCTGAATCAGCACGTCGGCGGGCTCGCCCGCCAGCCGGCTACGCGTGATGCGCACCTGCATGATGTCGATGCTCTGGGCAATCGAGCTCAGCATCGACGGCACGCGCGCACTGGGCGCCGGCGCGACGCGCACGTCCGGCCCGCCCAGCGTGCCCGGCCCCGAGGGCTGCAGCCAGCGCGGAAAGGGCTTGCCATTGCGACGCAGCAGCAGCGGGGGCTCCACGGGCCCGGAGTCGGCTTGCGAGTCGGCCTGCGGGTTGCCTTGAGAATCGGCCTGCAAAGCGGCTTGCGCATCCGACTGCGCATCGAGCGGCAACTCCGGCTCCGCGCTACTCGCCAGATCCGGTGACACAGCCGCGCCAGCCGCCTCGACCGGCGTTTCGCGCGGCATGGTGTCGAGCGCCCCACCGAGGTCGCGGCCATTGAGAATGTCGTGATTGAGGTCGATGGCGATCACCGTGTCGGCGCGCATCGCACGCGCCGCCGAGACCGGCACCGGGTTGCTGAGCCCGCCGTCGACGAGCCATACGCCGTCATGCCAGATCGGCGTAAAGAGGCCCGGAATCGCAATGGAGGCGCGCACCGCGTCCACCACGCTGCCCTCGCGCAGCCAGAGTTCGCGGCCTGTGTCGAGCTCGGTGGCCACCGCCGTGAACGGCATCGCCAGCTCGTCGATCACGCGCCCGTTGAACTGCTTCGCGAACACGTCGATCACCTTGCGCCCGCCCAGCAGCCCGCCGGAGAAAAAGCGCAAGTCGAGCAGCCGCACCACCGTCTGCCAGGTGAGCTTGCCGACCCAATCCTCGAGCCAGTCGAGATCGCCGTTCGCGTAGACGGCGCCCACCAGCGCGCCGATCGAGGTGCCGCACACCACGTCGGGCTTGATGCCCGCTTCCTCGAGTGCGCGGATCGCGCCGATATGGGCCCAGCCGCGCGCCGCCCCGCCGCCCAGCACGAGCCCCACACGCGGCGGACGCCGACGATGCATCACCATGCGCACCTCCCTCGTCCGCCGGTTCTTTCCAACAGTTTGCGCGGTAAATTCAACGCCTTGTGTCCGTTTCTTAACATCTGCCCAGCTTCATTCACGCCCATCGGCACGCATCAATGCCCGCGAATCACGTCGGAGCGCGAGGTCGTCGAGACTCGGCCGTCCGGCCCGAAGTGCACGTTGAAATACGCCTCCTGCGTCACGCCCCCTTCGAGCCACTTCCAGCTCCACACCGTCTCGTTCTTGAGCCGATACGCGGCCACCTGGCCGGGCTTGCCGAGCAAACGGCGCACGTCGTCCTGGCTCTCGCCGATGCGCACCTTCGCGAAGTTCTCCGCGGTGAGCACCTGGGTGATCGCCACGAGCCGTCCGTCCGGGCCGATGTCGACCATATAGGTCTTGAGTCCCTGCGGACCGCGCGGATATTCGAGCCGCCGCGAGCCGTCCTCGAACACACGTTCGGTCTCTGGCTTGCCCATCTGCTCGCGCACCTGCTCGAGCGTCGAGACGCCGGGCGTCAGGCCCTTGAGCAGCAGCACGTCGGGTTTCACCGAATCGAAGAAGGCCTTGAATGTCTGCTTCAGGGAATCGAGCATGGCGTCGATCTGGCGGTCGTCGCAGCCCGAGAGCGTGAGCGCCGCCAGTGCGGCGCACGCCGCGGCAAGCGAGCGCGTGGATGAAAAAGTGGGCGACATGTCGTAACTGGACAGTGGCTGGACGTCGCGAGACGTCACGAGACGTACGAAAAGCATCACTGAAGCGACGCTTCCCGCGCACGCCGGGCGATCGGCTCAGCATGCGCTTACATCCCACAATGTACCGTCAATGAGGCTGGTCGTGGCGCGCCGCGTGCTTCGGATGCGACGCACGCGCCGGGCGCACGGGAGCGCCGGCCACGGCGGGCAGCGCTTCACGCGCGGCGGCACGCTTGCCCTCGCGCAGCGAGCGGCGCGTGCGCACGATCTCGGCGGCCTGCCACGACAGCAGCGCAATCACGCCGAACACCACCTCGCGCATGCGCTTGACGAGCGCGAGCGAGAACGCCACGTCCTGGCTCACGCCGAACAACTGCGCGAGCAGCACCACGGCGACTTCCTGGACGCCGAGGCCCGCCGGCACCATGAAGGCCGCGTGGCGCACGGCCTGGGTAATGGCCTCGATGGCGAGCGCCTCGCCCACCGTGACCGGATGGCCGAGCAGCGCGAGCGCCCACCACGTCTCGAAGGCGCCGAGCATATAGCCGCCGAGCTGCCAGAAGAACACGCGGAACATGAGGCTGGTGCGCGACATGAGCCTGTCGAGATCGGCGTCGAGCTGCTGGCCGTCGATGCCCATCATGAGCGAATTGCCCGTGCCGAGCAGGCGCGCGGCCCAGCGCTCGATCGCATGAAACACCCCGCCGCGGCGCAGCAGGACGACCGCGAGCACCGGCAGCGGCGCCGTGAGCAACAACGCGAGCACGATCGTGACGATGGTGCGCAGCGACCCGCCCTCGCCCGTCGCCGCCACGATCAGCACGACACCGAGCGCGGAGAACGCGTACTGCACGGCAATCGTCACGAACACCTCGACGATCACCGATGCCGTGACCTGGCTCGCGTCGCCGGCGCCGCGCAGCTTCCAGCGCGCGAGGCGCACGCCGACGATCTCCCCGCCCACGCCCACCACGGGCAAGAGACGGTTGACGGCCTCGCGCACGGTCGCGACCCACCAGAGAAAACTCAGCGGCGCGCGCTTGTCGAGCAAGAGGCGCCACGCGTGC
Source organism: Paraburkholderia sp. (assembly GCA_035277805.1). Taxonomy (GTDB): domain Bacteria; phylum Pseudomonadota; class Gammaproteobacteria; order Burkholderiales; family Burkholderiaceae; genus Paraburkholderia. Next base: position 7,551 of record DATEJU010000030.1, read on the forward strand.
GCGTCGAGCAGCAGCGGCAAGGCGTGGAACGGCACGAGCCAAAGGAGCACCGGACCCGCCGTGCCGATCACGCGCACCACGTCGCGCGCGCCGTCGTGCACGGTCAGACCGATCAGGATCGCGATCCCGACCGGCAGGCCCAGCCATTGAAGCCACTTCATGACGATGCCTGTGTCTCCTTTACCAGCACGCGTGCGCCGCCCGATGCAGAGGGTTTTGCCCCCGGAGCGAAAAACACGTCGGTGAAGCCGCCGTGGCGCACGCCCGAGCGCTTCAGTGCCTCGGCCACACGCGGCGAAATCAGTGCGCCGAGTTCGTCCGCGTGGCGATACGTGCGCATCGACGGCGTGATCGGCCCCTCGCCCGCCGCGGGCGCTTCGGCCGGATGGCAATAGATCTCGCCCACGCCCTGCGGCGGCAAATGCGCGAGCGCTTCGAGCAGCACCGCCTCGTCCATCGCGCCCGTGTTCGCAATGCCCACCACGTAATCGTTATGCGCAACGCCCGCGCGCGCAAGACGCGCGCGCACGAGCGCAAGCCAGGGCTTGAGCGCAAACGGCGCACCCGCCTCCAGCGGCAGGCGCATCGCGCGCAAGCCGTACTCGCGGCCAATCGAGAGGATCAGCGAAAGCACCGTGGGGTGCAGATGGAAATGCTTGTGCGTATTGACGTGATCGAGCGCGAGCCCGGTTGCCGCAAATGCCTCGAACTGCGCGCGGATCTCTTTGGCGAGCTGCGCACGCACGCGAGGCAAAAAGAAGAAGCGAACGCCGTCGCGGACCATGTTGTCGCCGAAACGGCCTTGCGCATCGACGAGCGCCGGAATCTGCGCGCGCGGCAGCATGGCGGCGCCGTCGGCGAGCACGAGGTGCAGGCCCACGCGCAGGTTCGGCAGTTGCCGCGCGCGCGCCACCGCGTCCGCGGCGGCGGGCGCGGCGACCATCAGGCTCGCGGCGTTGAGCACGCCGTCGCGATGCGCGCGCTCGACCGCCGCGTTGACCCGCTCGTGCAAGCCGAAGTCGTCGGCGGTGAAGATCAGCGCGCGGCCGCCGCTGCCGTCTTGCGCTGCACGAGCGGCAGTGCCTGCGGCGGAGTCCGCGCGCTGCGGCGCATCCATCATGCCTCGTGGGCGCGCAGGAAGCGGAAGAACTCCACGCCTTCGCGCAGACGGCGCTTCATCATGTCCCAGCTCGTGAGCATTTCGCGCACGATTTCCCAGATCTTCGACGGGCGGAAATAGAACTGGCGATAGAACTGCTCGAGATGGTGATAGATCTCATCGCGCGACAGATGCGGATAGCCGATCGCCGCGAGCTGCACGCCTTCCTTGCTCACCAGGTTGATGGTCTTGTTCTCTTCCATCCAGCCGTTCTCGACGGCCTGCTTGTAAAGCGTCGTACCCGGATAAGGCGCGGCGAGCGAGACCTGGATCGTGTGCGGATTGATTTCCTTCGCGTACTCGATGGTCTTCTTGATGGTTTCCGGCGTCTCGCCCGGCAGACCGAGAATGAAGGTGCCGTGGATCTTGATGCCGAGCTTCTTGCAGTCCGCGCTGAAGCGGCGCGCGAAGTCCGTGCGCACGCCCTTCTTGATGTTCACGAGGATCTGGTCGTCGCCGGATTCGAAGCCCACGAGCAACAGGCGCAGGCCGTTTTCCTTCATGACCTTCAGCGTCTTGTACGGCACGTTCGCCTTGGCGTTGCACGACCACGTCATGCCGAGCTTGCCGAGGCCGATCGCGATGGCTTCGGCGCGCGGCAAGTCGTCGGTGAAGGTGTCGTCGTCGAACATCAGTTCCTTGACTTCCGGCATGTTGTCGCGGATCCACTTCGCTTCCGCGAGCACGTTCTCGACCGAGCGCGTGCGGTAGCGGTGGCCGCTGACCGTCTGCGGCCACAGGCAGAACGTGCAGCGCGACTTGCAGCCGCGACCCGTGTAGATCGAGACGTACGGATAGTTCAGGTAGCCGATGAAGTAGTTGTCGATCTTCAGATCGCGCTTGTACACAGGCGCGACGAACGGCAGCTCGTCCATGTTCTCGAGGATCGGACGCGCTTCGTTGTGCTCGATCGAGCCGTCCTTCGCGCGCCAGCTCAAACCCTTGATCCCGGCGAACGGCTTGCCTTCGGCGATTTCCTTGCAGGTGAAGTCGAATTCCTCGCGGCAGACGAAATCAATCGCTTCGGTCGCCGTGAGCGAGTTGTGCGGATCGACCATCACCTTCGCGCCGACCATGCCGACGATGAGCGACGGCTTGCGCTTCTTCAGGTCCTCGGCGAAGAGCGCGTCGGTCGGGAACGACGGCGTGCTCGTGTGGATGATGACGAGGTCGTAGTCCATCGCGATCTTCAGCGTCTCTTCGACGCCAATGCCGTCGGCGGGCGCGTCCAGCACGCGGCTGTCCGGCACGAGGGCCGCGGGCTGCGCGAGCCAGGTCGGATACCAGAACGAGCGGATCTCGCGCTTCGCCTGATAGCGCGAGCCTGCGCCACCATCGAAACCGTCATAGGACGGGGCCTGCAAAAACAGCGTTTTCATGAGATGAGTGCTCCGGCAACCCTTTTTGTTAGTGGGTCATGAATGAACGATTGCGCGCGAGCGCCGGTTAAAGCCGGCGCTCACGCGCGACAAATGGGTTTGCGTCCGGGTTTTACGCCCCTGGGGCGCTTCGGTCGGACGCACCGGCCGCGTCAACGGCCTTCCGATACCTCGACGGCCGCCCGGCGCGGCGCGGCGCTCACGCGCGCTTCGCCGCCCGCACCCGGCATTGCGACCATCTCGGCGCTCGCGCCGCCATCGGGATTGGCGACCGGCACGCGCACGCCGCGCCAGATGACGTGCGAGCCGAACACAGCGGCCAGCCACTGCAGCAGCAGGAGCGCGTCGCGCAGCGGCACCAGCGGTAAATCGTGCCAGAACTCCCGCAGGCTCGAGCTGCTGCGCGCATGCAGCGCCAACCGCGCGATGATACCGCCAACCGTGCTCGTACCGAGCACAGCCATCGCCAGCCGCGTCCCGGCGCCGGCTGCCGCTGCGCCGGCGTTCGCCGAAAGCAGCCAGTACGCGAGCGCGCCCAGCACGAGCCATGGCGAGGTGAAGGTAATGAACAGCGACGCGAAACCCGCCGGATTAACCGAGCGGATCGTGCGCAGCCAGCGCGTCTCGCGCAGCCACAGCGTACGGAAGGTCGGCTCGATCACGTCGGTTGCGACCAGCACCGGCGCGAGCACTGTCGCAAGGCCGTGATCGCGCGCGAAACGGGCGAGCAGATAGTCGTCGGCGAGGCAATCCTTGAGCGCCTCGAAACCGCCGATCCGCTCGAGCGTGCCGCGCGAGAGCGCGAGCGTCGCGCCGAAGCCGAACGCACGCGAGCCCGTGGAATGCGCGACGCGCACCGAAGGCGCGAACCACTCGTTGATGAAGAGCGCGCCCACGCGCGGCCAGAAACCGCCGACACTGCGCGCGCTGTACAGACACGTGACCACGCCCACCTGCGGGTCGGCGAGCGGCGCGGTGACGATCTCGAGGTAGTCGGGCTCGACGGCGATGTCGCTGTCGGCAACGATCAGCACGTCGTGCCGCGCATGCGCCGCCATGTTGATGAGATTGCTCACCTTCAGGTTGCTGCCGTGCACGCGCGAGTCGATCACGAGCGCGATGTCATGGCCCGGATACGCGGCCTGCAGCCGCTCGACGACCGCAATGGCCGGATCCTTCGACGAGGACACCCCGAAGATCAACTGATAGCGCGGATGATGCTGCTCGCAGAAGGTGGCGAGATTCTCATAGAGACGCGGCTCCGCGCCGCACAGCGGCTTGAGCACGCTCACCGGCAGCGGCGCACGCGCACGGGCGCGCCGCGCCGCCGCGCGCACCTGCGCGACGGAGCCCAGACGCGGCATCGTCAGCGCGGCGCTGATGGCGTAGAAAGTGGCCGCGCCGCACAGCGCAATCACGACCCACCACGCCGACGGCCACAGGGAACCGAGAAAACCGAGCGCCGCCGTCATGCCACGATGCCTCGCGCGCAGCCAGAGCGAAGCCGCCCGTTGCCGCCGATGGCGCCGGCGCGAGCCCAAGCGCTGCCTGCGCGCACAACGGCCCCGACACCGGAACCAACAGGCCGCAAGGCCTTCGCGGCGCAATCGCGCGTCGCGAAGACAAGCTTAAGCGTGTCGCCTGCTACCATTTGCCCCACCCCGAATATCACAAAAAATTACACGCGCACATCGTAGCTGTGCCGCATATTCGCCGCCAGCAGCGTAACAGTCGGCTACATTCTTTTGAGACCGCGCAAATCAACCGACGAATCGATCAGGCGATACTCGAAAATAAGGCACGCATGCACCGCTCGTGCCCTGATTCAAAGGCGAAAATTGTAGCAGCAACGCCCGTGCGCCGCTTCCGCTCCCATCGCAAAAATGCTTCTCACACGTGCAAAGACGGCAATTATTTCAAGCTGTCCACGTTGAGCTTCCAGCACTATCGAATCCGAAATTAATTGGTAAGCATATTGAAACAAACTCTTAACGAGATTGAATCGAGATTTTGTCGAGTTGGCGTGAAGCCACACATAAACAGGAATTATTCCGATTCAATTAGAAAGCGCTTGCGGCGAGACTGAAACCACGCAAGGCACATGGGTTACCGGAGGCCATCAGCAGGATCCGGAACGCTTTGGCACAATGGCCCCCACCTTGCGTCTGCCTTGCAGCCGCCCCGCTGCCTGCATGGCGCATTCCGGGGATCTGGCTCGCGCGGCCGCGCTTGAAGCACACCTCACGAACCCCGGAACGCCATCCGCTCATGACTGCCCGCATGATCCCCTTTTCCGTCCTCGATCTCTCTCCCGTACCTGCCGGCTCCAACGCCCGCTTCGCGCTGCGCAACACGCTCGATCTCGCGCAGCATGCCGAGCGCTGGGGCTACCACCGCTACTGGCTCGCCGAGCACCACAACATGACGGGCATCGCCAGCGCCGCCACCTCGGTCGTGATCGGCCATGTGGCGGGCGGCACGCGCACGATCCGCGTCGGCTCGGGCGGCATCATGCTGCCCAACCACGCGCCGCTGTTGATCGCCGAGCAGTTCGGCACGCTCGAAGCGCTCTATCCGGGCCGCATCGACCTGGGCCTCGGGCGCGCGCCCGGCACGGACCAGACCACGGCCCGCGCGCTGCGCCGCGACCTGCAGGCGAGCGCCGAAGCCTTCCCCGACGACGTCGCCGAATTGCAGCGGCTCTTCGCCGACCCCGTCGAGGGCCAGCGCGTGCGCGCGGTGCCGGGCGCCGGGCTGCACGTGCCGCTCTATATCCTCGGCTCGAGCCTGTTCGGCGCGCAGATGGCCGCGGCGATGGGCCTGCCCTTCGCGTTCGCCTCGCACTTCGCGCCCGACCACCTGCTCACCGCGCTGCGCGTCTATCGCTCGCAGTTCCGCCCATCGGCCACGCTCGCGAAGCCGCACGCGATGGTGGGCGTGAACGTGTTCGCCGCCGAAACCGACGACGAAGCGCGTCTGCTGTTCACCTCGCTACAGCAGCAATTTGTGAATCTGCGGCGCGGCACGCCGGGGCAGCTCCCGCCGCCCGTGACGCAGATCGCCGCGAACGAATTCGAGCTTTCGAGCGTCGCGCATTCGCTCGCGTGCTCGGTGGTGGGCGACCGCGCCACCGTGCGTGCGGGCCTCGCTTCCGTGATCGAGCAGACCGGCGCGGACGAGCTCATCGTTACCGCGCAGATTTACGATCACGCGAAACGCCTGCGCTCGTTCGAGATCACCGCCGAGGTGCGCGCGGAGATGGCAGCTTCTTGAAGCGGTTGAAGTGATTGGGGCGGATGAATCAGGCGCATCCGGTGCGGCGCCGAGGCGGCTGAATCGGCGGCATCATGACAGCGAGGCCCGGCGGCCCCGCTCACTTCGGTTCACTGCGGCTGCCGCGGCAACGTCGCCAGTCCCTTGAGCAACGCGGCGTGGAACGCTTCGGGGTCCTGCATCTGCGGTGCGTGGCCAAGCTCGGGAAACTCCACGAGGGTCGCGTTCGGAATGGCCTTTTGCGCCGCCCTCGCCAGCGCCGGATAGTGCCCGAGCTGCGCGCGCACCTCGGGCGGCGCGGCATCCTTGCCGATGGCGGTCGTGTCCTTGTCGCCGATGAGCAGCAGCGTCGGCATTTTCAGCTGGCCGAATTCGTAGATCACCGGCTGCGTGTAGATCATGTCGTAGAGCAGCGCCGAATTCCACGCGACCTGCTGCTTGCCCGGCCCCCGGTACATGCCCGCCAGCATCTGCACCCACGGCTCGTAGCGCGCGCTCCAGTGGCCCGCGTAATAGGTCGATTGCTCGTAGCGGCGAATGCCGTCGGCGCTCGTCTTGAGCTCGCGCGCATACCAGTCGTCCACGGAGAGCGCGGGCACGCCCATGGCCTTCCAGTCCTCGAGCCCGATCGGGTTCACGAGCACCAGTTGCCCGGTCTCACGCGGATACATCAAGCCATAGCGCACCGCGAGCATGCCGCCCGTCGAATGACCGACGATGGTCGCGCGCTGCACGCCCAGCGACGCAAGCAGCGCATGCGTGTTGCGCGCGAGCTGCTCGAAGCTGAACTGGTACGCGGCGGGCTTGCTCGATTTGCAAAAGCCGATCTGGTCCGGCGCGATCACGCGATAGCCGGCGTCGGCGAGCCGTGTGATCGTTTCTCCCCAAGTGGCGGAGCAGAAGTTCTTGCCGTGCAGCAGAACCACCGTGCGGCCGTTGGGTTTTTGTGGGGCAACGTCCATATAGGCCATGTGCAACGTCTCGCCTTGCGAGGTGAAGCTGAAGTCGTGCACCGGATGCGGATAGTCGAAGCCCTGCAGTTCGGGACCGTAGGCGGGACCGCCGGACGGTGTCGTTGCCGTCGATGATGCTGTCGAGCTGCGGGCAGCGGGCGTGGACGTCGTTGCTGCAAGCGTCGCAGCGTTGAACGGCGCATTCGCGCCGCTCCCGGCGGCGCAGGCGGCAAGACCGAATGCGGCGGCGCAACAGGTGGCGATGGAGGAAAGCTGGCGTATCGAGTGCATGGGCAATGTCGTCATGAGTGGCGTGACCTCGCGCGCCGCTGTTCCAGCGTGGCTCAGCCAGCGCGACGCGCGGGGCGTCAGCGATTCTAGCCACCCTGCGCGCCGCGTGCTGGCAGCGCAGCAACGCGCGATGCGTGCACCGCTCGCGGAGCCGTCCCGGCAAGCGGTTTGCTGCTGACGCACAGGCGCCGTCCGCTGCCGCGCTGTGCAGCGAATTCGCGCAACGCGGCTTTCGGTGCTAGAACATTCAATGCGCGGTCATAAAAACGACGCCAACGACGGACAAATGACACACTAGACAGACAAGCGGCCAGCGAGCCGAGGGACTCGGATCTGGCGACACCCCGGGGGGCACAACAAGGAGACGACCATGGAAACTCCGGCAAGCCTCAACGACCTGCAGCGCACCACGCTGGCGATCGTGCTCGCGGGCGGACGCGGCACCCGTCTCGGCCCACTCACCAACAAGCGCGTGAAGCCGGCGGTCTACTTCGGCGGCAAATACCGCATCATCGACTTCGCGCTCTCGAATTGCCTGAACTCGGGCATCCGCCGCATCGCCGTCGTCACGCAGTACAAGGCGCATTCGCTGCTGCGCCACATGCAGCGCGGCTGGGGCTTCCTGCGCGGCGAATTCAACGAGTTCGTCGATCTGTGGCCCGCGCAGCAGCGCGTGGAAGGCGCGCACTGGTATCGCGGCACCGCGGATGCCGTCTACCAGAATCTCGACATCATCCGCTCCATCTCGCCGAAATACGTGATCGTGCTGGCCGGCGACCACATCTACAAGATGGATTACACGCGCATGGTGGCCGACCACGCCGCGAGCGGCGCCGACTGCACCGTGGGCTGCATCGAGGTGCCGCGCCTCGACGCGCGCGCCTTCGGCGTGATGGCCGTGGACGAGTCGCGCCGCGTCACGGGCTTCGTCGAGAAACCCGACGACCCGCCCGCGATGCCGGGGCATCCCGACATCGCGCTTGCGAGCATGGGCATCTACGTGTTCGATACCGCCTATCTCTTCAAGCAGCTCGAAGAGAACATCTCGCGCAGCGCCACCGACCACGACTTCGGCAAGGACATCATTCCGCGCGTGGTCACCGAGGGTCATGCGATCGCGCACCCGTTCAGCCTCTCGTGCGTCTCGTCCGATCCGAAGGCCGAGCCCTACTGGCGCGACGTGGGCACCATCGACGCCTATTGGTCAGCCAATCTCGATCTCGCCTCGACGATTCCCGCGCTCGACCTCTACGACCGCCACTGGCCCATCTGGACCTATCAGGAGCAATTGCCGCCCGCCAAGTTCGTGCGCGACCTGAACGGCCTGCAAGGCTCGGGCACCAACCTGATCGTGTGCGGCGGCAGCGTGATCTCGGGCTCGCAGATCTCGCGCTCGGTGATCTCGTCGAATGTAGTCGTGAAGTCGTTCTGCAACATTGCCGAGGCAGTCTTGTTGCCGGAGGTGAGCGTGGGCGCGAGCTGCCGGCTGCGCAAGGTGGTGGTGGATCGCGGCTGCACGATCCCCGACGGCACCGTGATCGGCGAAGACCCCAAGCTCGATGGCGAACGCTTCTTCCGGACCGAGAACGGCATCGTGCTGGTAACCGACGAGATGCTCTCGAAGCTCGGGCGCGGTAGCTGAGGCGCGCGCGCAGTCGGCATCGGCCGGTGCCAGCGCGAGCCACGGCAAGCAACAGCCGCGCCAAGATATCCGAATGATCGAACGAACCACCGCCGACCAACCAACGAATCACCGCGCCAGCCAGCAAAGGACCCCAGACCGATGACGATCCGCGTCCTGCATGTAGCCAGCGAGCTGTATCCGCTCTTGAAGACCGGCGGTCTCGCCGACGTCACCGCCGCCCTGCCCGTCGCGCTGATCGAGCAAGGCGCCGATGCGCGCGTCTTGCTGCCGGGCTTCGCGAGCGTGGCCGCGGGCCTCGCCGATCTGCGGCCGGTCGCGCGCCTCTCGCGCAGCTTCGGCGCGCCCGAGGCTTCGCTCGAGCTGGGTCGCCTGCCGGGCAGCGATCTGCCCATCTACATGATCCGCGCCGACGCGCTCTACGCTCGCCCAGGCAACCCCTACCTCGACGCCGAGCACGTGCCCTACGGCGACAACGCCCAGCGCTTCGCGCTGCTCGGCTGGGCGGCCGCGCAACTCGCACAGCACGCCGATCCGGACTGGGTGCCGCGCATCGTGCACGCGCACGACTGGCACGCGGGGCTCGCGCCGGCCTACCTGCGCGCCGCCGCGCGCGAGCGCGGCCACACCGACGCGCTATCTGACCCACTCGCCGTCCGATCTGGCACGCGCAACGTCTTCACGATCCACAACCTGGCCTACCAGGGCATTTTCCCGGCACAGCAGTTCGACATGCTGGGCCTGCCCGCCGACTTCTTCGACATGCACGGCGTCGAGTTCTACGGTCAGCTTTCATTTTTGAAAGCAGGCCTTTATTTCGCCGACAAGATCACCACGGTGAGCCCGACCTACGCGCGCGAGATCCAGAGCGTCGCCCAGGGCTGCGGCCTCGAAGCGCTGCTCAAGGGCCGCGCGCACGATCTCATGGGCATCCTCAATGGCGTCGACTACGCGATCTGGAATCCGGCCCGCGACGATGCCATCGCCACGCATTACTCGGCCGCGCACATGAGCGGCAAGGCGCGCTGCAAGAGCGCGCTGCAGACGCGCCTGAACCTCGCGCAGCGGCACGATGCGCCGCTGTTCGGCGTGGTGAGCCGCCTCACCGAGCAAAAGGGCCTCGACCTGCTGCTCGGCGCGCTGCCCGAGATTGTCGCGCGCGGCGGTCAGCTGGTCGTGCTCGGCACCGGCGACGCGAGTCTCGAACAGGGCTTCGCGCGCGCGGCACACCAGCATCCCGACGCCGTTGCGGTCGAGCTCGGCTTCGACGAGACGCTCGCGCACACGATCGTCGCGGGCGCCGACGTCGTGGTGGTGCCCTCGCGCTTCGAGCCGTGCGGGCTCACGCAGCTCTACGCGCTCGCCTACGGCGCGCTGCCGCTCGTGCATCGCGTGGGCGGTCTCGCCGACACCGTGGTCGACGCCTCGCTCGAGAATCTCGCCGACGCGCTCGCCACCGGCTTCGTGTTCGAGCGCTTCGAGCCCGACGCACTCGCGGCCGCGATCCGCCGCGCCTTCGCGCTCTACGCGCGCGGCCACGACTGGCGCGAGACGCGCGCGCGCGGCATGCAGCAGGACTTCGGCTGGGCCGCTTCGGCGCAGCGCTACATGGCGCTCTATCGCGAGCTGGCCTGAAGCGCAACGGCTGAACGCAACACTGCGCACACGCGGTGATCGACTGGGCGCGGCGAATTCGGTTATCGTTGCTGCACCGCGCGAATTTTCGCGTCCCCCACAGAACCGCCCATGAAAAACGTTTTGAGCATCCAGTCACACGTCGTGTTCGGCCATGCGGGCAACAGCGCCGCAGTGTTCCCGATGCGCCGTCTCGGCGTGAACGTATGGCCGCTCAATACCGTGCAGTTCTCGAACCACACGCAGTACGGCCACTGGAGCGGCAGCGCGATCGACGCCGAGCAGATGGTGGAGCTCGTCGAAGGCATCGGCGCGATCGGCGTGCTGCCGCGCTGCGACGCGGTGCTCTCGGGCTACCTCGGCGCGCCCGAGCAGGCGCAGGCCGTGATCGACATCGTGCGCGCCGTGAAGGCCGCCAATCCGCACGCACGCTACTTTTGCGACCCGGTGATGGGCACGGTCAACAGGAGCGGCAGTAACAAAGGCGGCGGCTGCAAGGTCGAGCCCGGCATAGAGGAGTTTCTCGTCCAGCACATGCCCGAGGTGGCCGACGCGCTGATGCCGAACCATAGCGAGCTGCAGCGGCTCGCCGGCCGCGAGATCGAGACCGCCGAAGAGGCCGTCGACGCCTGCCGCGAACTGCTGCGGCGCGGGCCCAGGCTCGTCCTCGTGAAGCATCTGCTCGACCGCAACAGCCCGGCGGATACCTTCAACATGCTCGTCGTGAGCGAGCGCGAAGCGTGGCTCGGCCAGCGCCCGCTCTATCATTTCGCGCGCGATCCTGTGGGCGTGGGCGACATCACGAGCGCCATCTTCGTCGCGCGCCTGATGAACGGCGACGCGCTGCGCCCCGCCTTCGAGCACACGCTCGCCGCCGTCAACGCGGTCGTGAAGACCACCTACGACGCGGGCCGCTACGAACTGGAGATCGTCGCGGCGCAGGACCAGATCGCGCGCCCGCGCGAATGGTTCGACGCCTGGGCCATCGACATGGGCTGAGTGCGTGGCCCGTGTGCATTCGCTGACCGGGTGTGCTGACTGCATAGGCTAACTGCGTGGCCGCGCGTCCTATAATGCGATCCGCATGCGCCATGTGCGCTGGAGCATTTCAGCACCGGGGCGCCACGCCCACCGTTAGTGAAGAGATTGACCGATGTCCGACCCTATCCGCAGCGAACAGGAAGAGTATTTCGAGCAACTGTGCCTTGCCGTCGACGCCGGCGAGACGCACGAGCAGGAAGCGATCGAATACTTCGAAGAGCAAAGCCATGAAGCCGATTTCGACGCCGCCCAATGGCTCGACATCGCGCTCTACCACGCGCCCGAAGTGGCGCGCGGCATCATCGACCTCGTCGACGAGGAAGACCGCCAGCGCAGCGACATCGCTCAGACCATCGCCAATAATCTCGACATCGCCTACGGCGACGAAGACTGCGAGCGCTTCGAGGCGATCGTGCGCTTCGCGCTGAACAACGGCGTGCCCGTCGATCTCGACGTCGTGCTCGACGGCTGCAACCGCGCCCTCGACGACCTCGAAGGCTGGGCGAACGAAGACACCATGGCGCCGCTCGTGCGCCTGCGCGAAACGCTCCTTGCCATGCAATCGGAGCATTGAACACGCGACGCGCGGTGGCGATCAGGCGCGCGTGCCGTCAGGGGCGCCTGGAGGACGGCGCCGCAGCAGGCTACACTGCACGCTGCACCGCACGACCCGCAGCATGGCCGCGGCACGACCAACCTGCAACGTACAAGAACACCGCCGCGCCCGAGCCGCGCCAGGAGTCACAATGAGACCGCGCCACACGCCACGCCGCCAACCTGGCGTTCCGCCCCGCCACCTGGTGCGTCGCCTGCCGCATCCAGCACCTGCACGTCCGTCGCGGCGCACCGCGCTCTTCGCCATGGCGCTCGGCGCGCTCTCGTGCATGCTCGCCGCAGCGCCCGGCGCCGCGCGCGCGGCCGGGCCGCTCGTCGTGCGCATCGGCTTTGTCGCGCCGCTGACCGGCGAGTACGCGGACTATGGCCACGACCTGCAAAACGGCGTGCAGCTCGCCATCGACGAAGCCAATGCGCAAGGCGTGAAGATCGGCGATCAGACGGCGCACTTCGAGCTCGTCTCCATCGATGACCGCGCCGACCCGCGCCTCGGCGTGCAGGCCGCCGCGCGCCTCACGAATCAGGACGTGGCCGCCGTGATCGGCCACTTCAACTCGGGTACGGCTATCCCGGCCTCGCGCGTCTACGAAAGCGCCGGCATCCCCATGATCGACCCCGCCGCGACCAATCCCGTCATCACCTCGCAGGGCTTTGCCAACGTCTTCACGGTGATCTCGAACGACACGCAGAACGCGGGCATTGCGGGCGCGTGGGCCGTCGACGTGATCAAGGCGCGGCGCATCGCCATCGTCGACGACCGCAGCGCGTTCGGCCAGGGCGAAGCCGATGTGTTCGAGCGCACGGTGAAGGCGCACGGCGGCACCGTGGTCGCACGCGAATTCGCGGCGAGCGACGCAAGCGACGTCATCGACTTCGGGCCCCAGCTCGCGCGCATCAAGGCCGCCGACGCCGACCTGCTCTATTTCGGCGGCCTCGCGCGCCAGGCGGCGGCGCTCGTGCGGCAGATGAAGGCGCGCAGCATGAGCGCGCAATTCGTGGGCGGCGGCGGCGTGGCGTTTCCCGAATTCGTGCGCCTCGCGGGCACCGCGGGCGAAGGCGCGCTCGCGTGGGAGTATGGGCGCCCGCTCGCGCAGTTGCCCGATGGCCCGCACTTCGAGCAGCGCTTCAAGAGCCGCTTCGGCACCGACGTACTCGCCTACGCGCCGTTCGGCTATGACGCCGCCTGGACGGCCATTCACGCGATGGCGGCGGCGAAGTCGGCGAATCCGGATGCCTGTCGCGGCGCGCTCAGGACGCTGTCCTTCGCCGGAGTGACGGGCCGCATCGCCTTCGACGAGCACGGCGCGCTCAAGAACGGCGCCTCGACGCTCTATCAGGTGAAAGAGGGCGCATGGCTGCCGGTGATGACGCGCGGCGGGTAAATCCCGCCTGCGCCCACGCTGCTCCGCTCACGCCTTTTTCGTTTCACCAGCCTTTCGCGCGCACGACGATCTGCGCATGCGTATCGCGCTGCATGCGCACGAGCACGTCGCGCAGCTGCGCGAACTGCTCCGGCGAGCACATTTGCCGGCCGAAATGCGCGGAGAGCCTGCGCGAAACCTGCACTGTGCGCGACGCCGGATCGAACACGTAATACGACGCATAGTCGAGCTGCGCGCCATCCGCGAGCGCGCTCGCGGAAGTGTCGCGCGGCAGGTCGGTCACGCGCGCGAACGCGGGCAGCACGATTTGCGCGTGCTCCTCGAAATCGCCGCCCACGCAGGCCCATGGCTGCGTGCGCCGCGGCATCGCGAGCCACGCGTCGAGCTGCGAAGCGATGCCGCCGGCGAAGCTGCTCAATGCAGGCATCGCCGTCGTACCGTCGGGCCAGACGACGTGCTCGAGCGTGCCAGTGGCCGTGGCGGCGAACGGCCCGCCCGTCGCATCGAGCGCGCTCGTCGAAAGACGCGCCGTGCCCGCGAGGCCGGTCAGGCGCAGGCGCTGCCAGGCGATCTGCTGCGCCTGACGACGCGTCGCGCGGCGAAACGTATTGCGTTCGGGCTCCGCGCCGGCGCCCGTGTCCTCCACGCGATAGCGGTACGCGGCGCCGCCGTCCGTTCCCACGTCGATTTCGAGCCGCGCCGTGCGCTCGCGCGGCTGCGTGGCGGGCGTACGCGAGAGCACGCCATCGTCGACGAGCAGTGCCGGGCGGTCCATCACGGCCGCGGGCAGATAGCCGAACGCGATGCCCCCAGACGAGGTATCCGCGAATACGCCCAGGTCGGGCAGCCACGCGATCACGTGGTTGATCGCCTCCACGCCGTAGCCTGGCACCGATGGCAGCGTATAGACCGGGCCGAGATCGAGCAGCGCCGCTTCGGCGCGAATGCCCACCGCCGCTAGCAGCGCGGTGAAAAGCGCGACGTGGTCCTTGCAGTCGCCGTAGCGCTCGCGCAGGATGTCCACCGCGTGATGCGGGGCCGCTTCGGTCTCGCCCAGAAAGAGGGCGACGTAGCGGATATTCAGGCGCATCCAGTCATAGATGCGCGCGGCCTTCTCGCGTGGATCGGTGAGCCCCGCCGTGAGCGCGCGCGCGAAAGCCGCGATGGACGGATCGGTCGCCGTGGGATCGGCCGCGGCCTCGCGGTAGCGCGCGGCGAAGGCCGCGTAGTCGGGCACTGTGCTCACCATGAGGCGCGCGCCCCAGTTCACGCGCGCCACGGCGCCCGGCTCCAGCGGCGCGTAAGGACCGTGACGATACTCGAAGGCGTAGCGCGTGCGGCCATTCGCGCTCACGGGCGGGAGCGCCGCGTAACCGCGCGCATCGACATGGAGCGGCAAGTCCGCCGGCAGATCGAAGACGAGCCGTTCGAGCTCGACCGGCTCGACTGGCGGCTCGGCGAAATACGAAAACGTCCCTGCCTGCAGCGCCTTCGCGCGGCGCTTGGACCACACAAGGCGCACGCGCGAGCCCGGCTGCACGCCCGGGAAGATTACCGTGCGCAGCACACCGTCCTCGAAGGTCGGCGCGCCCGCCGAGCGCGGCTCCTGAACGTCGCGGATCGCACCTCGCCCAACTTCGTGCACGGTGCCGTCCGGATCGACGGTCTGCGCCGAAAGCGCGGTTATCGTTTCGATATCCTTATTGAACCAGACATAGCGCTGCGCCACGGCGTCGACGCCTGCGGTGGTGTTGGCGCGCATCGTGGAGTCGTCGTGCTCCTCGATCGAACCGTCCTTCTGGACGATGAACACGTGGACGTCGCGCTCGAGCGTGGCGGGCGGTTGGTCGGCGAGGTCAGCGAGATCTGAAGAACCGGCGCCCGGGTTCGCCTGTGCCGTGGCCGGTGGCTGCGCGTGCGCGCATGGGACGGCGAACGCAGCGGCAAATGCCAATGCAAGCGCAAACGCGTCTTTCGCTGCCAGCCAGGCGCCGCGCCTCACGCGTTCTCTCATGCTTCGCGTCGCTCCCCTCATCGTTTCCTGGGTGCCCTGCATTGGCTGCATGCTTGCTGCACGCAATGGCTAAACGCAGTCGCCACTTCATATCGCGCGCCGATTGCTCGATGCCCGCGCCTGCGCACGCCGCCGCGCTCACCGCCGACGCATCGCCGCCTCGTTCATCGTGCTGGTCGCGTTTGGCCCAGCCGCCGCGCGCGGCGCACTCGGCCAGGAGGTCGCCGCGAGCTCGCGTGCGCGTGCCGCATCGCGCCACGCACGCGGACTCGCGCCAAACTCCGCGCGAAAAGCCGCGTTGAAATTGGACAGATCGTTGAAACCGCTCGCCAACGCAATGTCGACGATCTTCCCGCCGCCTTGCCCGTCGCCCTCCCCCGCGAGCAGCCGCAGCGCGGCGACGCGCAGCCGCGAGCGCAGCAGGTATTGATGAGGCGTCACGCCCGCGACCGCCGAAAAGGTCCGCAGGAAGTAGAACTCGCTCACGCCTGCCGCCGCCGCGAGGCTCGCAAGCGTATGCGGCGCGTCGGGTGCCTCTTCGATCAAACGCAGCGTCGCCGCGACGCGCGCGGCCGCGGCCGCCGACGGCCCCGATCTCACCGCCTGCGCTGCCTGCGCTGCCTGCGCTGCCTGCGCCGATTGAGCCGATTGAGCCGCTCCCATCGTTCGAGCCGGCCCGCGCACGTCCTTGCCGCCCGCGCTCGCGCGCAAGGTCGCGACCGCCAGCGCGAGCGCCAGCTCGTCCCACGCAGCGGGAGCGCCGGCGCCACGCGCGAGAGCCTCGACGTTTGCGCACGCT